>NZ_JADPJF010000086.1:681-41017 GCF_023073295.1 Bradyrhizobium sp. 23
GACGGCCCGGTGGACGGCTGATGGCGCGTGCTTCTCTCCGATCGCGTCTCTGAGCTTCTCGAGATCGCTCAGCTTGATGTCGCGAACCATCTTGTCGTTGACGGCGGCGAACTGCTCGAGCTCCAGATAGTGCGCGTATTCCTCCCGGTAGCTCTCCTTCAGCTTCGGCTTCTTGTAAGCGAGAAATTTCTCCGTCAAAGTCTTCCAGCTCCAGAACGGCGCGATCGCTCCGACGGGAAGCGTCTTGGCCTTCTCCCAATTCGCGAGTCCGTGTTCCAGTCTCTGGTCAACTGCATTTGATTGCGGATTGCCGGGGAAGGCGTAGCTGAGCAGGACCGTGGCAACATCGCGGAGGTCGCGCTTCATTTCGGCAGCGAGCAGTATCTGCTTGGCGACATATCTCGCTTGCTCATACGGCAGCTGGCGGACTTCGCAGAGGCGGATGGTGATATCCCGCCTGCGGATGTACCAGATGGCCTTCTTCTTGGTGATGCGAATGGTCAAGCCAACGGTGCCGACGTCCCGCCATTCCAGGTTTTGTCTCTACTTGCGTCCTGCGCGCTGCCGACGACACTGTCGGAGAAACGAAAGGATTGGCGCTCGTATTTTGCGGCGGATGCCATGGGCAAAATCTCGTACAACAACAGCTAAAAAAGCGGGCTTCCGTTCACGGGGCGTTCGAATGCCTTGTATCGCACAACGCAAACGACCGTACCGGCACGAGGTACACGCAGCATACTTGCATCAAATAAGCACGCCCAACTGGCGGGCACAAAGAATTTAGCCGCGAGATAGATAGCGCCTCGCCGCTCTTTCGATGGTGTCCCGCAGTTCTCCACGCTGCATATGCCCGCCGCGAGTGGTCTGCGGCGCAAACAGCGCCTTGCCGTACCTGCGTCCGGCCTCAAGGCCCCAGAAGTTTGCGGCCCGCATGCAGACGACCATCCTCTCGCCGCGCTCCGCTTGAGGAAACAGGACCGACTGTGCCCAATCGAGCATGGCCCGGCTGGAGGGAAGCGCGGCGAGAACATGATGATCCGTGAAGGTCCGGGAGTGATAGGCGCCGATGTTGGCGATGGCGACCTTGTCTCTGATGGTGTCCGGCTCACCCAGCCAAGCCAGCCGGGCCTTTCGCCATCTGGCGGCCTCCGGATGATGGTCCGTGAACCCGAGCCGACCGGTTCGCTGTTTCACATATCGCTCCTGTCCTTCTTTCGATCTCGCGACACGAACGTCGGTTTCCGAAAAGCCCGGCGACAGGTAAAGCAACACGACGGGCGCGGTACGCAGCTTTCCGCCGAAGTTGGACGGCAGGCAACGCAGGTCGAAGCCGTGCGAGCCGTTGAGGCGGGCGAACACCGGGCGGTCCGGCGGATGGATCGTTTCGGCCTTGCCGATCATCGACCAGAACTTGAAGATGTCTGTCATGAAATCCCTTATGTGGTACTGAAGCGAGCGGCTGGGTGGGCGCGATGAGTGAAGACATAGATCTTTCACCAAGGGACCGCGCTCTTTATGAGAAGCTGCACGCCTCACACGGCGACCTGGGCATCGCAAGCTCTTGCGCCTACTATATCCTCAAGAAGGGTTGGCACAGCCTGTCGTTCTTGCGCCGGGGAAGCGTGCCGCTGCAACAGACCGCTTTTACGACGACAATGATCGTAGCCTATGCCCGTCCATTTGCCGGAGGGCGCGGAAAGGGCATCAATTTCCCGGAGAGACTGCTGCAATACGACGACGAACAGGCAGCCTTCCATGAGCGCTTGCTCAAGCTGAGAAACCAGGAATACGCCCACACCGACGCCTCAACGATCTCGGTGCGGCCGCTCAAGGGCAGCATCGTCACCGATATCCAGTCGATCCGTGATATTTCGTTCTCGCCAGGCGAATTGAAGCTCCTTCTCGCCATGACGCAGGGCGTGTCAGGCCGGATTCAGCAGCGGCTCGATGAAATACGCCGCAGCGGAAGCTAGGGCAGGGCAGCCGAAGCTGCCCCGCGACCTGGAAATCAAGAACCCAGGCTTAGAATGAAAAGGATCAGGTAACCCAAGGTCACCAGACCGTAAGCAAACGCGTGCACGTTTACCTCCTTTGGTCGGAGAGATTTGGGCCTCAAATCAAGGGAGACGATCACCGATCGTTCCGATTATTTAGCTGGACGGAGATCTCTGACCGGCTGGATTCGGTAGATTTTTGCGGAAATATTTTTTGCTCTAGGCGCCAGAAAACCCGGTGGTGCAGCATAAATAGCGTCTTTGTGCGGTAGCCGGTGACGAACCGGAGTTAGCGGTTCTCGCTCGGATGCACCCACTTGTAGGGTGTGATGCTTTGCGTTTCGGTCAACTTGATCATGTGGACCGGCGGCGCATAGCCGCCTAGGCGCGCGCCGCCGCTCGCTCGGCAATGAGGCCGCCTAGGAGGGCTTCCGGCCGATATTTCCTCAGCCCACGCGCAAGAGTCTGATCGGATACAAGGACGTAGAATCCCTGGACCATGATGCCCCCGTAAATCTCATCGAGGTCGAGGAGGTCGCCGGGAACAACGCTGGCGACGTCTGCGGCGGCCGCCTTGGTCAGATATTGAGCTCCCAGAATGCGGTCTCTATGCGCATTCAACGTGTAGAGGAGCGTCATTTCCCGAGCCAATCTCTCCTTGCTCGTCCTGGTTACCTGTTGCGCCCATTTGCGCAGCTCGATGAGTCCGGCTCGCGTCATGCCGAGATCTCGGGCCGTCTCCTCCAGCTCCTCGCCCTTCGGGCTCAGCCGATGGTCCAGCTTTACGTACTGCACATAGTCATCAACGGTAATCCGCGCGCCATGCTCGATCCGGCGATCGACAACGTCTCCCCGAAAGCTGACTGCACCCATCGTTCAGAACCTCTTGCGACCGCAGCGTTACCAGTACGTATGGCGTCTTGCGCTCGAATCAAACGCGGTTTGCCGTCGAACGTTGCAATCAAGCGATGATGGGCGTCGTCCCTGCTTGGCGCGGCTCTGGAAACTGCTAAATCGACCGGAATTCCGAGGCTGGTGCTCTCCATGTCGTGAATTGCGGCGGCCGGAGGACCCTATACAACGGCAGCAGGTGCTGGTTCAGGCCGCTCTTATGAGCGGGCCGCCGAGTCGGCGAAGATGCTGCAGAGCGGCGACTTCCCGGCCAACCTTACAGGTCCCCAGCCCGATCGCGGACTTTCTGCGATCGGGAGGCATTGGGGACCGGCATCCACCCCTTCGCACTCGCCAATCAACGGTTTTGCCGAAGGAGTAGGCTATGTCTCAATTAACGATCGATCGCATTTCCCGTCGGGTCTTCCTTGTTGCCGCGTCATTCAACAGACGCTTCACGACCGAGGAATTTGTCGCCAGATTTCGGGGCCGGTTTCCCCTCAGCTGGCATTACCTGGTGCACAGGTACGCTCCGGCCGGCAAGGGGGCCGGCCGTCCTTATAGCGCAGCCACGCGCGTCGCGATGATGCTGAAGCACCTGGCCCACCGGGGCCAGATCAGCCGCCACAAATATGTACCGGCCTCACCGGCATGGGGCAGCCCGGTGGTGAGAACCTGGCGAAGCTAACCGGCTATCGCTGCGACCGCGCCGTCAACGGCAAACAATCGTTGGCGGCGGTCGTCTACCGACCTTTCTTGAGGGTCAACTTGCCGGTGAAATGCGCGGTCATATGAGCTGCGGGGCTGGCCTTGCAGTCTTGTCCTCGGTCTCGGCTTCGGGCTTTCGATCGTAGGTGCAGTAAAGCCAGGGCAGAACGGACTCCAGACCGGTGGTTCTCGCCGTTGGAAAAAGCCGCTTCAATTCCGGCGTGATGATCTTCAGTCCCGGCTCAGGCGCGAATACCCACGGAACGACCGGCCAGTCCGGAGAGATGCTGCTGTCCTCCCTGAGCGTCTTGTTGATGATGGACCAATGGGTGTGCCAACTGTTGAGCCGCTGCAACAAGGCGCGCGGCTGGTTGGCGTAAGTGACTTCGCAGAGATAGACTGCTTTCTCCCGCATGTTCACGGCGAGTACGTCGACGTACCAGTGCGGCTTCTCGTGCGGGCTGGTCTCGTTGCCTCGCAGCCAGAATTCCGGGTTGACGAAACATGCGCGGTCAGCCCGTAGATATTCAAGCACCACGCCCTGAAAGTAATCCATTGGTTTAGCCCCCATTCCTGTTGCATGTATGCGAACTATGGCACGACGAGGCCCGCATCGATCAGGGTTTCCGTACCGAAGGTCTCCACGACGAATGCGTATCCTGGGCCTGTCAGCCTGAACATTTCCCGCGTCGCTGTGGCGTCGTGCACCTCGATCATCCCGTTTGATACCATGTCACGGCCAACCCCGTTCTCGATGATGTATTCTATGCCTTCGACTTCAAGCCGGCGCGGCAACAGGCAATTGGGTTCAAGCAAGACACCGTTCGCCAATGCGGTGGCGATGATGGCGCCGGCCTGGCGCGGTTTCATGCCAATCGTGTCATCATTCTTCCAAAGACCCGCCGCCCGCGTAAACGTCGCAGCGGGTTTGATGGGGACCGACTTGACCTGCGTCAGTTTCTGAAACCATCGATTGATGGTTTGACGTTCAGGGTCTTCGGCTTCGCCCCACAGCGAATCCCGGCGGCGCTGGCGACTCGCTTCGGAAGGGTTTGACGTCCCTCCGCCGCCGTCAGTCTGATTCGTGAGAGGGCCAAGCTTCAGGTCGTGCCGCCCGATCTCGGCGATCAATGCGCGTTCGCGTGCCAGCGCCCCCGCTTCATCTGGATAGGAGCTGTCGATGCGATAAGCGACCGCCTGGCCTTCGCGATGAAGGCTTCGGATGACGTTCAGCTTGTGCGTCAGAGCCTTGTTGTTCGCGCGTCGGCTTCGTGTTGCAGACAGCGCAAATTGACACCCTTGCCCACATAGAATGGCTGACCACATGGCCGGCACAGGACGTATACGTAGAAGGGATGGTGGTCCCGCAGAACGGTGCGGATGCCGATAGCATCAAACAGGTTCATCATTCTTGGCAAATATCAGAATAATGCGGCGTTGCGAGAGGAGCCACGGGCAGCCTGGCATGATCGATTGCGGTTGCGGCAGCATAACGTGCGGACATCAGATCGCCTGCGATACGGCCGCAATGTCACTTCGCGGGAGACTTAACGAACTCCACTGCGAGAGGTGTCGGGGTCGGTTGCGAGGTCGGCAGCGGCGGTAGCTTTTCCCAGCGAGATTCTTCGAGAGCACTTACAACTCCCTGCAGAAGGATGTCCGCGTAGTTCGTGATAAGGCGGGCGCAGACCGTCGATACGATGCCGCCGT
The DNA here is from genome assembly GCF_023073295.1 of Bradyrhizobium sp. 23. Lineage (NCBI taxonomy): Bacteria > Pseudomonadati > Pseudomonadota > Alphaproteobacteria > Hyphomicrobiales > Nitrobacteraceae > Bradyrhizobium > Bradyrhizobium sp. 23. Next base: position 5,985 of record NZ_JADPJF010000086.1, read on the forward strand.
TGGATGACGAGTAGAAAACCAATCGGGGGCGTTCCGGCGACATGTAGGCCGCCTCTGTGTCCTTATCGGAAGCCAGTGCCTCGGCGAAAGCGAAGCCCACAAATGGTGTACGGTTCTGGGCCGCGCTGAATTCGGCCGGCGATTTGGATGAGGACGCAAGGTCGTCCGGAACTCGATTGTACACGACCGGACATTTTTGCAGAGGGCCAGAGCCCGTGGATTTGGTGATATTGCTGATGATCAGGTCGTAGGGTTCATGATCTCGCGCCGCCTGCCGCGCAAACTTCAGCGCATCGTCAGGGGACAAGGCCCGCTGGACGCTGACATTCATCGCCGCCAGCGCTTGCCGCTCGACAATATTGTTCGGCAGATTAGTGTCCAGCCATAACACTCGAGCGCCCGAAACGGCGCCGCCAACCCTTGCCGCGCGCGCGAGGGCGCCTTGCAAAAACGTGCCATCCGCTTGAAATAGTGGTGCCTTGCCTCTCAGATTCTCAAATGTTTTTTCCGCGTTCGCCCGATCAAACTTAACCCCGAAAGCTTCACCGTGCGTGATTGTCGAGAACCAGTCGAACAGTCTTTCGCGGTTCGCGTAGGCATAAACCACGACGGCGATCATGACGATGATCCTCAGGAAAGCGCTGGTTTGTCGGAGCAGGCTGTCAACAATCGACTCGGAGGCGGCCGGTGCTACTTCTTCTTTCATTGGCGGACCTCGTAAATCGAATCGCCTCGATGGATTGGCGAGCCAGCGCTTCATCTTGAAATTTGGCGAGTTGCCACGCTTCGTCATGCGTCTGTGCGTAACCGTTGGAGGCGTCTCGTCATGTCAGAGAGGCGCCGCAATGAACAACCAAAAATTGCGCCAATGGTATCTATGGCTTCTGACGTTGCAAGCGGAATTTCGAGCCGCCTTAGAGGCGATGGTCTTCGCTCCCCGGGCTGTGGCGTTAGGGTGCACCCATGTGCCACACTTTGAATTGTCTCAAAAAGTGTGTCACACAAATAAAATTCGGATTTTCTTGACACGTGTTGCACTACGTCTCAGACTTCATGACACAGAATGAAAGCGTGGAGTGTTGTCGGGCCAAGGATCGGCCGCGCCGGCACTTGTCGAAACCCACCACACGCGCGGTAGCGCCGATATCGCCATGGCCTATAATTGGACAAGGAAGCTCAAGCGCGGCTATCGCTAGTGCACGCGAATTCTCACAGGAGCCCGGAAGCCTGGGTTACAAGGCTTGGCCACTTAAGGCACATGGCCACAACGCAGAACAATCAACGAAAGTGATGGCCAGCATCTACGTGGCATGTTGGCTTTGTGGTTTGGGCGATTGAGAGTCTGTCTCTCGATCAGCATCCGCGCATAAAGCAACAGGGCCGTTGGAGCGGCCCCTGTTTTGCAGAATCGCAACGAAAGCGACAGCGCCTTTATGGGACGTTCAACCATAAATTTCAAGTGAAGTTAGGTAGTCGCAAATGCGGTTCGTCGTAATTGCGATTTTGCGATGGAGCCACCTCCGTCATCCTTTTCCTAGGCACCAAACACGGAGAAGCGGGCATTGATTACAGATAGCTCTCTCGCTTTCGGGAAGGCGTCAGTTCGACAATGTCCAGGAAGTCGCGAAAATGAGTGCTGGCCTTCTCAAGTTGCCCCATCAGCAGCGCGACTTCCTCACTTGGCTCCCTCGGGCGCAGCTTCTCGCGATGAGCAGCATCGAGGTGGTTAAACTGCGATTTGAATACGCCATCATCTTCAGTGCCGACCGGATGCAGGTGCAGGCTGTGAACAACGAGATTGCGGCGCTGGAGAAGCCACTTCAGGCCGTCTTCTTTCTCGGAAGTCTGGAAAGTCCGCAGGCGCTTCCAGCTTGGGCTGGATTTCAGGCGCATATCCATGGGGACCGCATTTGAGTGAATGTGGTCCATCACAGCCGTAAAACCGTTCTGGTCGAACTTCCGAATATTGAAGAAGCTGAAGTCCAGCACCTGCCCAACACGATCCCAAAAGGAATAGAGCCGGATGTAGGCCGCTTCCGCATGTTCCCAGAAAGCAGCCTGTGCTTCCTTCACGAATACAGCGGTCACGTCCTTGGGCGCGTCGATTACGTCCGGCTGCCCGGCGAGAACCGTCGAACCGGTCATATATAGATGTGCCCGTAGTACTGACGATCGAGCCCGGTAAAATACTGCGAAGGCCTCTCGCATGACCGCCTCCGGGTAATTATCCGCCGGTGGCGGTTCCTGGTGATCGAGCAAGAGATAGAACTCGGGTGGCCCGCCCAGATGTTCGACGACGCGGTTCATGCGCTTCTCAAAGGCATCGTGTCCACCAGCCGGTATCAGCCCGCCCAGTGTTGGCTGCAGGACCGCCTCATACCTGGCGAGCAGGTGCGTCTCTTTGAATACGAAGGAGACTACCTCGTTTAAGACGGCCTCCAGGGAAATCTTGGCCTGCGCGTTCATGTGCTAACTTCTCATCATATCGATTTAGGCAGAACGTTTGGCGCGTTCCCAGCCCATGAACGATAACAGCGATCACTAGCGCTGACTAATAGTGCTGGGGCCACCCGTTGAGGCGGCCCCCGGCCTACTTTTTTAGCGAGACGTTACTCGCAGGCATTCTTGATCCAGGGCGCGAGGGGATAACGCGGGGCGTTGTTCGCCGGGATGCCAGTGGTGGAGATGCTGAACGTGTCGCCGGGCTCAATCTGGCTCTGGCACTGCTTCTGCCCGGCCTGAAGCGCGAGATTGCTGCTGCCGCCGGTGTGGTACCAGATCGTCCAATAGGTCCACGGCGTATTCGCCCCTGCTCGGAACGTGACGTAGCCGGCGTTTGCGGGCAGCGCACCCAGGCTGATCGCGAGCACGATCAGCGCGCTGAGTCGGTTCCAAGTAGTTCATGGGGTTGTCCTTCTTCGGCAAAATTGCCGCCCCATGAATTAGAGTCAGCAGTCGCCGACTACATTTTCATTGAACGCATACATTGCAGGTGGTCAGCGTCGACCAATCATCTTCTGAAGAGGGTAAGTCGAGCGCGCGGTCGCCCTGTAGGAAATCGAGAACATGCCTATCGCTACCATGACGCCAAAGTTGTGCGTAATGATAAAGATCTGGCGCTTTTTATCGACTTCCACGAATACGCTAAAAGCCAACTCCGCTGCCGGGGATGGATCGTATATCCCATGATCTTTTGCCGTTGCGACGACGTCCTGCGCGAACTGCATCGTGCTCGCAAAAAAGTCGTCCATCAGGCTTTTGAGCTTCGCCGTCGGCAGAATGGCTCTATTCCTGCCGTTCGCAGGCGTGCGAACGACCCTCAGGAGGCCACGGCTTTTCGCAAGTTCTAGGCAATTGTATTTGGAACTGTAGTTCGGGTCGTCGAGGGCTCTTTTCGGTCTTGGCTCGCCTTTCGCAGACATCGCGTGGAGTGCATCGCCGACATAGAAGGGCTTATCTGCGCTTCCAGGCACAGTACCTTCGTCGCATTCGTGTTTCTGACTGGGCAAATGTGCCCGAGCGTTTGCGTGCCATCCTCATCGAGGCTGCCGAATCACGTAACGTAGAAGCTGCCAATGCGGCGGTTTTCGAACTTTACGGGCTCAATAAAGAAGAGCGCGCAGCTCTCGGAGGAAATGGAAGTTAATGGCACTGGATCTTGCGGACTATCAACAGAAAGCCAGCGATGCGACGATGGCTTTCTGGGGCAACCGGCAAAAGGCGCTTGAAGCCAAGATAACCGCCGGCACGACCGATACGGGCGAGCGCGGTGCCGTCACTGCCGGCAACACCATGGATGGCTTCGCGGGCCTCATGATTGACCTCGTGGAGGCTAATGGGCTTGGCACAGCGTCTGTCCATCGCAATCGCTCGATGCTTACGTTGCCGGGCTTTTTCCGGCCGACAAAGTTGTGGGATGTGTTGGTGATCCAGAACGACCGTCTGGTCGCGGCCCTCGAGATGAAGAGCCACGTCGGGCCGTCGTTCAGTAACAATGCCAACAACCGTGCCGAGGAGGCCATCGGCACCGCACACGATTTCTGGACGGCCTACCGAGACGGTGCATTCGGTAGTCATCCCAAGCCTTTTGTCGGATGGCTGATCATGGTCGAGGACACGGAGAAATCACGCCGGCCTAGCACGCGCGACGGCTCACGCCACTTTCCGATCTTTCCTGAGTTCAAAAAGGCCTCGTACCTGCAGCGCTATGATCTACTGTGCCAGAAGCTGGTGAAGGAAAATCTGTACAGCGCGACCTGCACTCTGACCTCGCAGCGGTCGGCCGCCACGACAGCCACTTTTGCCGATATGTCCGAGCTATCGAGCCTCAAGACGTTCGTCACGTCTTTTGCAGGGCATATCGCGGCCGAGGCAGCGCGTTCCTAACCATGACGAAAGACCCGAAGATACCCCCGGGCCTCGAGGCTGCCATGGCGGCACTTGCGAAAGTGCCAAACATTAAGCCGATCTCGATTCCCAATATTGATCTTTCGGCTATCAAAAAAGCTCACGCGAACGCGCTCGCCGTGTTCCCGGAGATCCAGAAGCAATTTGCGGCCCAGCAAGAGCTTTGGACGGAGCTACAACGCAAGATCACGCAAATAGCGCTTCCCGCGCAGGCGACTCTGGACAGGATGGCCGAGCTCGCCAAGCGCGCCGAAGCTCTGGTTCCTAAGCCGTCGCCCGAGCAAGTAAGGCTCTTCGATCAGCTGGCGAAAGCCGACCGGCGCAAACAGGCGCTCGACCGACTCGGCGTGTTACCTCACCCCTCCACGCCGTTCACGCTGTTGGATGCGGATGATACCGACGACATTTTACGCAGCGCTCTCGAGCGCCACTATCGGGATAATTGGGGAAAGATCAGCCAAGACATCCGGGATCGTGCGGAGCAATTCGATATCGACGAAGAAGCTAAAGCCGCGCTGGCTGAGTCGTTGGCCGCTCATCAGAACGGCCACTACCGTTCCGTGTGTCGCCTTCTCTTGCCGGAGATCGAACGAGTCGCCCGGGTCGAACTCCTAGGAAATGACCTTGGCACCATAAAAGTGGACAAGGTCATCGGAGAGCCCGGAATGGAGCTGTCGATCAGCCAGACCAATCCACCTGGGTTTTATGCGCTCGGCCTCTACCAACGCCTGACTGACCATATCTATGTCCGGGTGGATGCAAGTAATCGCGAGAAGCTGGAGTCCGATCCCGTGCCCAATAGGCATGCCGCGATTCATGGCCTGATCGTTTACAACTCCTTCTGGCACTCCCTTAACTGTATCTTCATGACCGATTTCGCCTTTCAGGTTGTGTCGGCCGTGAAGAGGTTGGGCAGCGAGGAATAACCCAGCTTCGCGTCAAGGCCGATCGCCTCACCCCTTTAAGAATTTTGCGTACGCCCGCACATCGATCATCGGCACGGTCGCCATTGTCTGCAGCCTTGCGATCAGCTCCAGCAGGAATGCCGTTGCCGCGCGTTTGTCAGGTTCGAGGACGTGACCGCCAACCTGCTTCATGAAAATGCCGTGCGCCGCCACACACCCGAGATCCAGGGAAGCAATGGCGTCGGCGGCGGCGAGCGCCTTCAGAAGCGGATCACCCAAAGGGGGATTCCACTCGCTGTCGAACGTGAGCAGGCCGCCAAGGATGTCTCCAGGCTTCTTGGCCGGTTGCAAACCGCTGGCCGAGGGTATCGGCAGGCTGGTCCGGTGCAGGGCTCGGACACTCGCGATTTTCTTAGCCGAGTATTCGACCTGTGCGGCATCAATGGACTGCTTGGCCTCAAAGACGGCGTAGACGCTCTCGGCCGGGATTACCAACGTGCCATCTTGGTTGAAGATGAGCGGCGTGTACTGACGGTCGTAGACGACGATATCGATCTGCTGGCTGGTCGTATCGGTGCTGTCGATGACAAAAGCCCGGTTGGCGCGGTAGCGCTCCGGCAGATAGTTCTGCAGTAGTTCGATCCAGATACCCTCGGTGGCATCGCCCTTGGCGACAGGATGGCCAAGCGCGGAACGGCTGCGCTCCAGTCGCATTGAAATCTCCCCGTGAAGGCCGGCCAGGAGCTTTTCAAGCGACCAGCCGCTCATACGACGATATCCCGCCAGTAGGGCGCCGCGAGCGCCGCCGTGGCCGCCTTCTTGATGGCCTGCTTCTCGGCGACCGTAAGATCGTCCGAGATGATGTTGTTGGTGTTGGAGGGGTCGACAAACCTCGCCGTGGCGACGTTGTCGCGCAGATAGGCGAACACCGTTCGCAGGTTGTCGGCCAGCGGCGACAACCAGGCGGTCTCAAGCGCCTTGATGACTGCGAGCTCAAGGTAGAACGACGGAAACTCCAGGCCCTTCTGGCTTCGCCAAAGCTTGATAAGCCGGATTTCAGCCTGACGGCCCGAGCCCTTCACCTTCGCGATGTGTTGCGAGATGTCGGTCTTGGTCCAGGTATCGCCGCGCCGCTTGTACAGGCTGTGGTCGTTGAACAACCAGTTCTGCCGCTTGCCCGGGACGAGATCCACGGCGTAGCCGTTGACCTTGATGCCGATCGAGACGTTCTGCAGGCGCGGCTGATAGCCGGTCGCCTTCAGCGTCGCGGCCAGCGTCTTATGGATGTCGGACAGCGTTTCCACCGTGTCCGGCGAGAGCGAGATGAAGATATCGAGGTCCGTGCCGCTGCGGTTGGCCGTGCCCTTGGCGTAAGAGCCGCTCGGCGCGATGTCGAGCAGATAACGGCCGGCCCATTGGTCGATGACCGGTCTGATCACGCCAGGCACGAACAATGCCGGCGATGCCAGGCCGCCGCCGACCTGTTCGCGCACCAGAATGGCGGTGAGGTAGTCCTGCTCGGACATCATCCGCCAGCCTTGGGGGTTGACGAGGCCACGCAATTCGAGCGCATTCATCGATGGACCGTTCTTACGAGAGCACCCTGACGCCGGCCCGGACCGTGACGGCCCGACCGCCCAGGTCGATCGCCACATGCCAATGCCCCGACTGCGGCACCTGCAGTCGTACGGGCGACTGCCGCGCCTCGCCACCGAAGTAGCGATGGTGCCTGCCCTGCCGGTAACTCTGGAAATTGCCGGCATCCATCAGCCGGACGTTGGCGGCGTGGTCGAGACTGACCTCGACCACTTCACCGCCGCTGAGAAGGCCTAAATCGTTGTGAAGGAAGTTCATGCTTACTTGTCCTTCACGGTCGTGTTGGGGTGAGACTGGCCATGCTTGGTCGTGACGTACCGGCCCGAGATGGCGCTGCGATAGTGCGGCCCGCTCGACCCGTGCTTACCCGGCGCTTCGTGAACCGTGGTGCTCTGGTGGCTGCGCCCGTACTTCGGCGTTACATACTGCCCCGTAGTTGCACTGCGGTAGGGGCCACCGCCTTTAGTTGATTTCGACATAAGTCGCTCCTTTTCGATCTCCGACTCATGTCGACGATTCTGTACAATTATATCTGTACGGTTTGCGACCCGTCAATGGCTGTGGTACAAAATCGTCAGATAAGCGGCACGGTCCCCAGCCGCGCCGTTCCGATTCACGAGAGGTTTCGATGGCGCTGGCTTCAAAAATCAAAGAACTGCGGCTCAAAAAAAAGAAGTCGCTTCAAGACGTTGCGGATGATGTGGGGGCATCCAAGGCGCACATATGGGACCTGGAGACCGGCAAGAGCAGCAATCCATCCATCGAGCTTCTGACCAAGCTGGCAAAGTGCTTCGACGTCAGCGTCGCCGAGCTGATCGGCGAGAATCCTGCGGGCGAGGATGCCGACCCGCAGGTCGTCGCCATGTACCGGGAATTGAATGAGCTGAGTTCTGCCGACCGCCAGGCCATTCAGGCCATGATGGACCACCTGAAGAACAGGAAGCCCAAGGGGTAGCCATGAAGATCTCGCGGATGGACTTGGCCGACACGGGCTCGCCCATGGGCCTCGTCACCAAGATTCTGTCCGTCGAACGTGATCTGCCGATACCGGTGCAGATCGAAGAGTTGGCCCGGCAACTGGATATCGAGCGGATCGCGCCGCTTGAGACCGAAGGCTTTGAAGGCGGCCTCGTCACCGATGATGCTCGCTCGACCGGCTTCATCCTGGTCAACCGCGCGGCGCCGTCCGGCCGCCGCAGGTTCACCATCGGGCATGAGCTGGGGCATTTCCTGATCGTGTCTCACCAGCCTGTCGAGGCTGGCAAATTCCTCTGCTCGCGCGCCGACATGGCCAAATGGTCGACGGAGCAAGGCGACCGCTACGCGCGCATGGAAGCCGAAGCGAACGAGTTTGCTGGTTTGCTGTTGATCCCGAAGCCAGCCTTACAGAAGTTCATCCCGAGGGGCGATCCGACCCTTGCGCACATTCCGCTGGTCGCGAAACACTTCGACGTCAGCAAGGAAGCCGCCGCCCGCGCCTATGCCCGTTATCATCCCGAGCAGCTGGCCATTGTCATCATCAAGGACGGCATCGTCCGACGTGCCCACAAGGGATCTACGTTCCCGTGGATTTCCGTGCCCTATGGCAGGCCCGTCCCACGTGCTTCCAGCTTTCATCGGAAAGATCTGCGCCAGCGGGTCGCCAGCGAGTTGTCATCCATCATTCCAGAGCACTGGGTGGAGCTAAGGCCGGTGCAGCGCGCTGATCTGTTTGAGCAGGTTTATCCTCAGCAAGATGGGTTCGCGCTTTTGATGCTCTGGCTCGAGGTCGAGGAGGCCGAAGAGGTGGACGACGACCGGACATCGGCGCAACGCTTCAGAGACCAACAGTCGCGCTGGCGTTAGCCGCGAATGCGACCTCTCCGGCGTACTGTCGGCATTCTGACGTGTTCCGCCCCGTCAGCCCGGCCTAAGGTTCCGGTCATAGGAGGACGACATGAACACCACTCTGCTTGACCCCAAGACGCTCGGCTTCTGGGCCCGCTGCGTCCGCGAAGCGCAGCATCTGTCGCAGGAGGCACTGGCCGCCAACTCATCCGTCAACATCAGGACGGTCCAGCGCTTTGAGGCCGGCCAGCCCATCAACGTGACCTCGCGGCGGCTTATCGCCAAGGCGCTCGGCTACACCAACCCGGACATCTTCGATGATCCCAAGTTCATGGAAAACGTGCTCGAGTTTTTCGACAGCCTCCAGGCCCAGCAGCAGCAGGACCTTGATGACCAGCACCCTGACCATGTGCGGATCGACGCGCAGGCGCTGGTCACCGGCGACGCGGCGGCCCACTTTGCCGACGTCGTCAACGCGGTGTCGTTCACGATCGACCCGGCTCTGACCGACGAGACCAAGCAGCTCGCCGCCAGCTTCTGCGACTATGTCCAGGATCTGATGGACGTGGATGATTTTCCGGTTTCCAGCCGCCTCGGCTTCGCGAAGGACCTCAATGGAATTCTGGAGGAGCTGCGCGAACTGGGGGCCAGCGTCTATTCGGCCACCCGCGACCGCAAGTTTCGGGGGGCCGACTGGGGCGACAAGCCGTCGTGGGACATGACGGTTGGCTACCTCGCCATTATGCCGGCCGATCGCGAACTCACCCAACTCTACATTCCGCGCCGGATGAAGCTCGCCTAGCGCGGACCCCTCAGGCTGTCGTACTCATCCAGGAGGAAGTGCAGGTAGCTGCGGATCAGGTTGCAGAACAGACGGGCCTCATGGGCCGAAAGCTCAGAGTCGGCAGACAGCGTTGCCCCATGCCGGACGCCACCGCCTGTTGGCGAGGAAAGATAGCCGTGAAGGGTTTTCATCCAGCCAATGGCCTGCTCTGCGACCTGGCCCTTGCGGTGCGTACGCAGCTCATCCGCGATCTTGTTGAAATACTTCCCCTGGATCGTGCCATCACCAACGGGAATGCCCTGAAACGCGGTCGACACCGTCTCCAGCAGCCAAAGGATCTCCTGTACGGCCGCGCGGTTCTTCCCGGCCGTTAGATATTCCTCGGCCTGCTTCGTGGACTGCTGGATTTTATCGAGCGCCTGCGCGTCCAGCGATGGCGGCAGAATCTCCATCGCGACCGGCGAGGGGGCGTTGCGAGCGATTAGCTGGGGCGGGTTCAGTTCGTAGCCGGCCTCGTGCGTGCCCAGCACATAGTTGATCATCGCGGTATCAGGCACGACCAGCTCCGGGTTCTGGTTCTTGAGGGCCTGGCCAGCGTCGAAGAACGCTTCGATGAACATCGGCGCGTTGTCGCCGGCCTCGCGCATGTAATCGTCGAGATCGCTTTCAGCCCAGCTCAGTGAGGAGCTCTGGTGCGCGGGGCGGCCCGCCGCATCCGCGAAGTAGCGCTTGTAGTGCTCGATAATCGGTTGACGCTGGCCGTATTGGCCCGCAACGCGCTTGATCAAGACGGCGAATTCATCGATCACGCCCTTGGCGATTTTGCCAGGAGACCTAAAGCGCCAGGAAGGATCGAAATTTAACACCGTTTTTGCTCCGCGCCGCTGAGGAGAAACTGATTTGGCAGCCTACTAGATCGTGTGTCGCGTGTCGTCTTTAGCGTCGTAAAATCGCATTTGCGATCTTGCGATGCTGAGAGTGGTGTCAAAAACCGCTCGTGCCTGACGGCATAAAGCCGTGATAGAGTAGGGTATGCAAACAGCAGAGGTGATTTCGGGGCTAAAGGCGGTTGAACCGCAATTGCGGGCTTTTGGCGTTGCGGGGCTCTATCTTTTCGGTTCCTACGCGAGAAACGAAGCAAGCCCCGATTCCGACGTCGACGTGTTTATCGATCGGACTCCCGGCACCGAGCTGGATCTCGACGCCTTTATGGGCGCCTACGACGTTCTGAGCGCGGCGTTGCCCGTCAATGTCGATTACGGCACCAGGACCGGGCTATCGAAGTTCATCCGGGAAGATGTTGAAACGCGAGGCCATCCGCGTTTTCTGTTGGCGCCCAGCAAAACGCCCCTTATCCGTCTTTTGCACATTATCGATGAAGCCGAGGCCATTAACCGCGCGCTTGTTGGAATATCGAGCATCAGCTTTCAGGAATCCTGGGTGCTGCAGCGGGCCGTGGAGCATGGATTGCTCATCATCTCGGAGGCCGCCAAGACCCTGCCCGCGGAGCTGAAAGAAGCCGCGCCGGATATTGCATGGCGCAAGATTGAAACCCTTGGCAACTTCCTGCGGCACGAATATCGGGATGTCGATCCCGACCTGATCTGGAACATCACACAAGAGAACCTGCCAGGCCTTGTTCAGGCCGCGCGAAAACTTGTGTCAGAGCTAAAGGAGCCCGCACTCACCTGATCCGCAGTTGGGCTGCGTTCAACTGCACGGGGTGGCATGGTTTGCAGGTTTTGGGCGCGCTTTCGAGAATTGCGGGGCGCCCAACTTCAGCCTTCGGCGGCAGCGGCCGCTGGTGGTGGCGCCGGCGCTGGCTTGCGCAAGGCGTCGCTTGCATCCTTCTTGGCCTGGTCGAACGGCCGACCAAGAAGGATCGGGCGCTCCGCCTTGATTGCTTTGCCAGCTGCCAGGAACTGGAAGCGGCCGAGATTTGGTATCGAGCGGACGTGTTGCGAGCTGTAGACGCTTTCAAGGAAAGTAAGACTGGTCTGGTCGATCAGGCTATGTGTCAGGAAGGTGTTGCACTGGGAAAGAATCGTCTTGCTCACCAGCGCGGTCCGCTGGCTGATGACCAGAAGACCCACGCCATACTTTCGGCCCTGCAATGCGATTTGCCCGATCCGGCTGACAACCCACTGCGTTTCGCTGTCAAAGCCCGAGCTGAATGTTTCCGGGATGATGGTGTGGGCTTCTTCGAGGACGATGAGAACCTTGCGCGCCTGTCGGTTGGCCCGGGCCCAGGCCATGATCGTCGACAAGTATAGCTCGGTGATCCTCAGCGTTGCCTTGGTATTCGATATTTCGGTCAGCTCCAGAATCGCCAGCGGATCACTGCCGACCAGAAAGTCGTTGATCTGCTTGTCGACGCCGCCCTTGATCTGGGTGAGCGCGGCCTTCAGGGCAGCTTTCTCCGCGGGTGCGCCGTAGGGCGTCGTTTCGACAGCGAACAGCTTCTGTTCAAGGTCGTCGGTTTCCTTCTGCGTCGGCGCGGGGAAAATGGGCTTCAGCTCGGCGAGCCGGGCCTTGTACTCTCCCGTAAAATCCACGCAGAAAACCCTGAAGTCGTTCTTGGCGGCTTCGCGGACGATATCAAGTGCCAGCTCGGTCTTGCCCGTGCCGGTGACGCCGAGAACGGCCGTGTGAAACTGAACCAGGTCGTCGATATTGGCCATCACGCCGATGTTGGTCGATGGCACGACGCCAATCGGAAACTCGCCCTGCTTGACGACAGGAGCGGGGAATATGCGCTCCTTCGCCCAGAACACTGGCGTGTTCATGGTCGAAAGCCAGCCATACTTGGTGAAGCCTTCCTCCGGTGAATAGCAGCCAAGTTGTACGGCGTTGGCGATGTGCGTACCGCGCGGGTTCTGGTCGAAGCTCTCTTCCGCCGTCTGGGCGTCGAGGATCTGGTAGAAGACGTCCGCGCCGTTCACGCGGACAAAAACGACCTGGCCTTCAGCCAGCTCGGAGGCGGCCGAAACCTCGAAGCGTAAAATGCCGATGTTCGAGTTCTCGACGGTGAACCCGACCAGCACGGACCCGGCCGTGCCGCTCAGGTTCTCTATGAACTCCGCCGCCTTCTCGGCCGAGTGCGACTGGATGACGTCCCCTTCGGCAAGGACGATCCTGTCCTGGAGCTCAGCCACGCAGAGACCGGTCCCCATCACTTCCAGTCCCTGCACCTGGGCGAACAGGGCCATGACGTAGTGCTGATCACCATTTGACATGGCCGCCGTGTGCAGCATGCCCGGCTTCCAAGAACTGTGCCGCGACAGCCTGACCCTCACGATGTTGGGGTGGTCGATGCGTTCGATCATGCCCACCGTCGGGGAGGCGATGACCCTGGCCTTCTCCGCCTGCCAGTGCTTCCAAGCGGCGATCAGCCGCTCAAAGGGCCTGCCGATAGCGATCAGCGTCCACAGCATCGTGAGCCAGCCGATCGTGGTCAGGCTGCTCTGATAGGCGCCGATGATGCTGATCAGCGCCGGGGGCGTGTAGAGCAGCTCGCCCTGGCCGAAAGCATCAGTGACCCGAAAGAAAAACCGTCCGACGGGGGATCGCTTGTTCTTGTCGTGAATGAACAGGGCGACCATTGCTCCCGCCATGGAGGCGAGGCAGTAGACCACCGCGGTCCAGCGCATGACCTCCAGATGCGGCTTGAGAGAGCCGGTCGCACCGAGATCGGCCGTGATCAGTATCGCCATGGCGCCAATGGCATTGGCCAGAGCGTCCTTTGGCGGGACAAACCACGGCGCCGAAAGCAGCGCCAGAAACCACAGTGCAAGGCCGCTTAAGAACCAGACACTTTCGAGCCCGCCAGTTGGGAGGAGATTTCCCGATGCGGCGTACAGGCCAATGTAGAAGACAGCGACATTGGCAGCGAGTGCCAGAGCTCTGTCGGCAAGTGTGGTCTGGATTCTGTCCGTTGACACGATCGGCTTTCCAAGTTGTGTTGTGCCTTATCTCACAACCTGCTTGGACAAGCCAATATCGCTGCAGATGATGGGCCTCACTCTTTCGTCGTGCTCCTACCGGCGGCTGTAGTTGAGCAACTCCCACCTGGCCAGGCTTTCGCTGCCTGCAATTTGTCTGATCGCTTCGATTACTTCGCGGTACTGAGCCTCATCCTTGATCTCGGTCCAGTTCACGCGTCCGCGAAGGGGCGTCTTTTCAATGATTATCCGGTCGACCGGGCAGTGCGGTGGCACGGGGATGTGGCCCAGGCACCAATAGTATTTGAGAGCAAGGTTGAGCAGCTTCTGCGCCACGCCATACCTGTAATTGCCATCGCGCAGAATATCGGGAATGGCACGCGTCCCAAATTCAACCAGGAGAGCAATGTTCTGGTAGTGCTGTGACTCGGTACAAGGGCTTTCGTAGTGTGGCAGCAAGTCGCGCCCGACGAAATCCTTTATCTTGGCTCGAAACTCCTGCGTCTGCTTAGATCCCGCGACGTAGAGGTTCGCGCGTTGAACCGATGCTGCCCAGGCCAGCGTCCATATCTCGCCTACGATAAAGGTCTGTTCAGGTCCGAGAGGCTGCATCGCGATCCTTTCACTGCGGGTCATCGCCGAGCTTAGTCCCGTTGAAAAGTCCGCACCACCCGGCCGGTAAGGTCGGGGTGAATAGGTCAGCAGCGCAACCCGTCAAGGCATCCACGCGGCGTAGCACGCGGAGCCTCCTTGACTGGTCGCTCAGGCCTGCTGCCCTCGAATTCTCCCGACCGGCCGCGATGGCGCAGCCGATAACCAACGGGAGAACTACAAATGCTCAACGACACCAACGCCGCGAAAATCCGCAGCCTCAACGACAGCTTCAGGCGCAGTCTGGCTTTCGGCGGGACCGTCCTGCTTACACCTGGCGTGACCAGCCTCGACATCGACCGCCAGGCCGAACTGCTCGAAGCGGTGCGCACGTTCGACCGCTTCACGCCGGACAATGACCCGCACGGGGAGCACGACTTCGGCTCGATCGATCTCGTTTCAACCCGCTACTTCTTCAAGATCGACTACTACGATCAGACGGGCACCATGGGTTCGCCTGACCCGGCTGACCCGGCTGTTACCCGGCGCGTAATGACGATCATGCGAGCCGACGAATACTAGGCAGGCATCGACATGACCAAGATACTCGACGTCAACGACCTCTGTGACGCGATCTCCGGATCGACGCTCGACGACGCCACCCAGCACGTTCTGGTTGACGCCGTGGAAGCATCCGTGAGCCGTGCCGCTAAGGTGTTGGCGGATCACTACGGCATCGTTTCGGATCATGCCGAGTACGAAAACGGGTTCGGCGGGCTCTGCGTGAATTTCCGCCCGGCTTACGAAGGCCAGGAATGCCCGGACGTCATCGATCAGGGCGACGAGGGCGGCGACTGGCCCTGAGCCAGCAAAAAAGAGCGCCCACGGGCGCTCTTCGCATTTCGCTAGACGGTTCCTCTCCGTATCGATGTCGGCCAGCGTCCAATATGGCCGCTCTCGCTCGACGATCGCCAAGCGCTGACGTGGTGGCGAACTAATGGGACGCGCGACAGCGCCTCAACTCGGCCGTACCGGCACCTGTTTACGGCGCCTGAAAGCCGTCGTTCGCCGCGGGGCAGCCTTCAATGCCGACCCAAATTGGAGGGGCGGTGAAATTCACGCTGGGGTTCGGATGACCGTCGCATGTACCGCTAAACCTCGGCCGAGTTCGCCGAGCGTTTCTCTGATCCTCGCGCCCTGCTCCGCATCCATGTCCATGTTTGCTTCCATCTGCCTGATGGTCGCTAACTGTTCCTCCTGACCGAGTTCAGGAAACACTTTGGAGAATGCACTGCCGAGTGGCGCGCTGATAAAGCCGGCATGCAAGCCCGAGGTGTGACCGAAAAAGCGTACGTTGAACAATGCAAGGCGGGTGCGGCGCCAGCGGCCTCCGCGCCTCTGCCGACGCCGAGCGCCGCGACGCCACCTCCTCCCGCAGCGCCGGCACCGTCAGCCGGCACCACGTCTTCCCGGAAGACCGCTAAGGATTGCACCGCCGAATGGCGGGCCGACAAGGCGGGCATGCAAGCCCGCGGCGTCACCGAAAAGGCCTATGTCGAGCAGTGCAAGGCCGGCGGTACTACGCCGAGTGCTGCTACTCCCGAACCCAAGCCGGCACCTGCTGCGCCCGCACCGAGCCGGCCCGCACCAACCGCGACGCAAGCCGCGCCAGCCCCAGCACCGCAAAAGCCGGCCCCGACAACTGCGGTGCCTGCGCCGACTCCGGCACAGCAAACCTCCGCGCCGAAAGACCAGGCAACGCTAGAGGCCGGGCAGTTTGCAGATGAAGCTTCCGCAAAAGCCCGCTGCCCGACCGACACCGTCGTCTGGGTTAACCTACCGTCGAAGGTCTATCACTTCGCTGGAACGAAGAGCTATGGCACCACGAAGCGCGGTGCCTACATGTGCGAGAAAGAAGCAATCGCCGCCGAAGATCGCGCTTCGAAAACCGAAAAACATCCCTGAGGCCAAACTCAGAAAGTCTGGTCAAGGCGTCCACTTTTTTAGTTCGGCCCCGTCATCACAGCGGTTTCGCCGGCCTCACTTAGCCAGCGGTTGATCGCGTTCCGGACCGCGAGCGCCGGCCAGAGCCACTGTCTAACATCGACGGCGGAGAGAGTGGGACTCTCATCCCCGATGCCGCGAATGCACGAAATCCGCCGAAAAACAAGGATTCCCGGAAAGCCCGGCCGCGATTTGTGACCACCGCTGTGTACCACCGATTCGGGCTGTCCGACCGTCAATTTCGACCGATTTCGAGGCAACTGAAGGCCGACGATGGCTGCCGCCGACAGGGATAGCTGATAGCCAAGAACGGCGGACACACTAGGCCAACAGTGCGAACGCGCTATGCGAAGGCGAGCGAGCAAACTTGCTTCTATGGCTACCTCGCGAGGAGATTTTTTGCTCAGCTTCGACAGGCATTGAACGAATCGCCTGTCGAACAAGCCTCGTCTGATCATCCGTTAGCACCTTAAGGCAATCGCTTCGGCACCGGATTTATGAGCGCTAAAGATCGTCGGAAAATACTGACAAGCTTATCCCCGGCGGCTGTCTGGTACGCGTGCGGGCGAGTTCGAGCCAGGTCTGCGCGACCCGGATCCAGCGCAGTCGTTCGGAGCCGTCGGCGTGCACGACCGCACGCATTGCCGCCTCCGCCTGGAGCCAAGGATTGTAGTCGGTGCCCATGGGTGAAGCATCCTATCGGGACAACGTAAACGAGAAGTGGCAGCCGCTCCGGAAAGGCGCTTTGTCTTGACCTACGGCGGTGTTTGGCGGGCACGCGTCTCCTTCTGGCCGGCGGCCTTCTCCAGCCGGTCGGTGGGCTCACGCCTGCGGATTCCGGGGATAGCGGCCACGCCTTCGCCGGCGCGGCCTGGTGGCTGACGCTGCGCCACCCACAGATCGACGGCGCTGCTGTCCGGGATATCTCGGCGCTCGGCCGGTCGCCCATATTGTCGCTCCGGGTAATTTCCACCACAAGTACGCAGCCACCGCGCAAGCGCGTTTCCAAGGGCGAAAACGTGGATTTGTCCCGGCATCGAGCGCAGGGTGCCCCGGCCTGAAATATGATGGCCTGCTCGGTGACGTGCCTCCCGCCGATTGGGATGGTGAAATCGACCAGGTGCTCGTACAAGGCACGCGCATCATGCGTGAGGTCGCGATGTTTCACCGAGCAAGCCGCACGCTGATCCTTGTTGACCTCATCGAGAACTTCACCGACGCGATGCCTCATACCGGATGGACTTTGAAGTTCTGATTCAAGTGTGAATTACGCATGTGGAACAATCCCAGTCCCGCGCCGGAATATCGGATGGGCTGGAGCGACCGTCAGGCAGCGGCGAAGTCGCTTCGGCCCGTTCTGGCCTGGGAATTTCAGCAAATCGTGTTGTCGCACGCCGATCCAATTGATCGCAACGCTCGCGCGGTTGCGGCCGCGGCTTGAACCGGAATACTCGAACAGTGATAGCTTGCAGGCGCGGCAAACCGCTGAGTGATTGCGATTATCGCGCCTTCAGCTTTGGCTGCGCGAAAGCATTCGCGAACCATCGGACCGGCGCGATCAGTTCGGTCATGAAGAGCGAGAGCGACTTCGCGACCTCGATGTCTTCTCCGATTCGGAACGGGCGGAACAGCAGCAGCATCACGCCAGTCGCCAAGTTGGATAAGGTGCCCTGCAGCGCGAGGCCGATCGGCAGCGAGGTGGCCCCAGACCGTCACCAGACTGGCGGTCTGGATTCCGAACAACTGCAACACGGCGATGCGACGACAGTGAGCACCGCGTACCGCGCGAGGCTTGCAAAGAACCTGTGACGAGCGCGTCGATCGGTTGGGTGATCGTCATCACGCGGGAGACGAAGCTCTGCGCCGCGCTCGCCAGGTACCATCCCACGACCAGCAGCACGGTCGCATAGATTGCGTTCAGTCCGTACCCGTTTGTCGCCAGCTAGATACGGTTGGAGAACCTGGTGAAGGCGGTCAGGGTCTGCAGGCGCGGCTCGAAGTCGCGGAGGTAGATCTCCGTCTTCAGGAAAGCGATCTCGCCGTCGACCGCGGCCTCGCAGACGTCGGCGTACCAGGACTTGGGCCGGCCATCGCTTCCGTCGGACCAGCGGTACCCGCGCCGTTTGAGCGAATCCTTGAGCTCGAAAGATGACTGCTCCGCCCAGACCCGCACCGTCTTCTTCCGGGCGGTCTCCAGCAGGAGTGCAAGCGCCGGCGCGCCTGTCGTCGGCAGT
Source organism: Bradyrhizobium sp. 23 (assembly GCF_023073295.1). Classification (NCBI taxonomy): domain Bacteria; kingdom Pseudomonadati; phylum Pseudomonadota; class Alphaproteobacteria; order Hyphomicrobiales; family Nitrobacteraceae; genus Bradyrhizobium; species Bradyrhizobium sp. 23. The sequence continues at coordinate 24,274 of NZ_JADPJF010000086.1, forward strand.
ACGAAGTCCAGGATCTCCAGCAGGCGTGACAGTCGTCGACGGCCCTGTGGGCCTAGTGGAAGTAGCCCGCGCCGTTCAGAAGATAGCCAAGCCTCGCTCCATCGAATCCATGCTGGCGCCAATCGACCTCCGTCGCCGAGCACGCCCACGCGATCCGTTCGAAGACCGGCCAGTAGCGCTCCGCGAACTTCCGATCGAAACCGCTATTGTGCGCGATCGCGATCACCCCGCCCTCGACGAAGGCGGTCACGGCCGCCTCGTCGGTCCTGTGGCCGGCCACCATTTCGCCGGTGATGCCCGTGAGCGCCGTAATCTCGGCCGGGATGGGCGCGGACGGCTCGTTGAGGGCGGAGAACGTGTCCCTGACGCCGACGATCCTGCCGGACGCAGGTAGTCGAACTTGACCATGCCGAGTTCGATGACCTCATCCCTTGCGTGATCGAGGCCGGTCGTCTCGGTGTCGATCAGGATGCCGACCTTGGTTTCTTGTCCGATGTCCGGCGGGCACATGGCCCGCGGCACCAGGCGCCGCAGCACCCGGTAGTCCGTCGACTGGCTTAGGACCTCGGCCAAGGCCGCCAGGTCCGCCGTGTCCTGAAACATCTCTGCTCGGAATTGCGAGGATCCGGTCAAGCCGGGACACCCGCAAAATAGCGGGAGCGCCCTCCAGGAGTACCTGAAAAACAAGTGATTCACGGTCTTTTCGACCCATATCGGTTCGGCCCAGCCCGGATGCGGGCCCAGATCGCGCTCCGACGGTCGGAGGGCTGCGGCGCCGCTCCATGCCCCGAGGGCCGCAGGCAAGTCGGAGGCGTGAAAGACGACTTCGGCCACGGCCTGAGGCCGGCCGGGACGGTGACCCCGCGGCACAACACCGCGATGGCCACGACGCCGAGATTGTCGTTCGCAGAAGAACGAACTCGTCGATCGCGGTCTTGGCTTCCGGCCGGCGGAGAGCGATGTCCGGGGCCTCGGGAATGTTTGTCCTCCGGACGGTTTACGCCAGCGACGGCAAGAATGCGGGCGCGGCTTGCCGCCGCCTGGAGAGCGCTTCCGCACGCCATGACCACCGAGGCCGATACTTTCCGCGAACGCGCGGAGGAATGCTGCCGACAGGCGGAGAAGGCGATCAGCCCCCTCGACAAGGAGGCTTGACTGCGCATCGCCGACGAGTTCGTCAAGCTGGCGCGGACCGTCGAGGAACGGAAAGCGAAGTGACCTGCGGGAAGGGATCCGCTCCGGCCGGCCTCGGTGTTCTTCCGGAATTGAAATGACGGGCCGAAACGTGGCTCTGTCGGCACGTCGATCGTCGACCTCTGCCGAGGGCAGGGTCATTGCAAGCGGTCGATAAGGGGCCGCCCTGATTGCCACCAGGGCGGCCCCGCTTGCGCAAGATCAAAGCGCGCTCATCCCGCCGTCATAGCCTCGCCGTGTAGCCGAACAACACTCGTCGGGCTCCTAGGCCCGGATCCCAAGGGCTCGGGCCTCGCCTCGCGCCCGGCGCCGCGGCGTGTTGGAGAACGAGCCGGCACCCGCTCGCGTGCGCGCGGCCGCTGACACATACCGGGCTCCCTCCCGTCACGCATTCCCCGCATGCATCGGCACCCGGAACATTCGCGCGGCCCACGGCTTAGGGAACGATGCTGGATTGGTCGAGACACTCCGACGAGGCCGGAATCGGCGCCATCGTCGCGCGGCATGCCGCCATCGGAAAGGGCGGCCAGGACTCGGCGTCGCGAGAGCAGCAATTCCGCGAGCTGCTGCAGGCCCTGCCCGCCGCGATCTACACGACCGACGCCGAGGGGCGCGTCACCTTCTTCAACCGCGCCTGCATCGAGTTCGCCGGACGCACGCCGAGCATCGGCGACATGTGGTGCGTGACCTGGAAGCTCTATCTTTCCGACGGCACCGCTGCCGCACGCGGAATGCCCGATGGCCGTCGCGCTGAAGGAGAACCGGCCGGTGCGCGATGTCGAGGCCGTCGCCGAGCGACCCGACGAGTCGCGCATCTGCTTCATGCCGTACCCGACCCCCGTTGCGCGACGAGGGCGGCCGGATGGTCGGCGTCATCAACACGCTGGTCGACATCACCACGCGCAAGCAGGCCGAGGAGCGCATGATGCTGCTCACGGCCGAAGTCGATCACCGGTCGAACAATCTGCTCGCCGTCACCCAGGCAATGCTGCGGCTGACTAAGGCCGATACGGTCGAGGAATTCCAAGCCGCCTTTCAGGGGCGGCTCGGCGCGCTCGGAAGGTCCAACGGCTGTTCTCGGCCTCGCGCTGGACCGGCGCCAGCCTGAAGACCATCGTCGAGGAGGAGCTCAGGCCGTATGCAAGCGATGATGGCGAACGGGTCCGCATCTCCGGAGATGACGTAAATCTGCCAGCCACCTTGGCTCAGGCCGTCGCCGTCGTGGTGCACGGACTCGCGACCAACGCCGCCAAGGACGGTTCGTTATCGGCGCCAGGCGGCAAGGTCGAAGTCCGCTGGATGACGGACGATGCCGGTCGCATGGTGCTCCTGTGGTCGGAGAGCGGCGGTCCGCGCGTCACCGAACGGGCCCGCAAGGGCTTCGGCGTCGGCGCGATCGACGGCATCATCCGCACCCTGGGCGGGAAAGTTGTCCGCCGTTGGAAGCCTGAAGGGCTCGAGTGCGAAATCCGGCTTCCGCCCGCCGGCGCGCAACCCGCGCTTCTCCGAGGAAGGCGCTTTCCGCATTTACGGATTTGGTAGAAATTGATGACACCATTCCGGCATTGCCGTCCGGCCGCATCGACGGCCCCGATTCTTAAAATGTCTCGATAGACCTGGCTCGTCGCCGGTCGGGGGAAAGGCCCATCATGGTCGAGGGGGCCGTAGTCACAGTCTTGGCGCTGCTGGGCTTTGATCAGTTCGTCAATCATGGCGAAGTCGCGGCCGCCGCGATGGCAATGCTGAGGCAGATCGCACGCGCTTACGGCGTCTGACTAGACCTCTGCAACCGGCGGTCTTCTTCGGTGGAACCGAAACATTCTTCGCGGCGGCGAATTCACTATCCAAGGCTTGGGGCTTCGCAATTTGCGAGGCAAGTCATGAACTCTCTGTCGACCGGCGACACGCTCCTCACGGTGGCCGTCATGACCAGCGCCTTCTTGGATATCGAACAGAGGAAGTCGATCCGGCATCGCGATTGTCTCGGTCAGTCCTACTGTACGGTCGTCTTTGCGTCACCGAGCGAGGCTCGATTAGTTTCCGAAAAACGTTTGTACAAGCGGACAACTGAGGTAGCCTCTCATTTTCACAGTTCGGTCTCGCGGCCATGCCGCAAGAACGCGAGCGAACAGCCAACAGGTTAGGTCAGACGGCAGCTTCGACAAACGGCGCCAGGCGCCGAAGCGCCGCCGTCGCGGCCGAGCCAGAGCGGTCAGCATGTCGTCCGCACCCAGCAGGATCGCGGTTTTCATCGACGGCGCCAATCTCCACGCCGCTGCGAAGGCGCTAGGATTCGATATCGACTACAGACGCTTGTTGACGGAATTCCGCGACCGCGGCGCACTTCTCCGCGCCTTCTACTACACGGCCGTGATCGAGGATCAGGAGTATTCGTCGATGCGTCCGCTGCTCGATTGGTTGGACTACAACGGCTACACGATCGTCACCAAGGCCACCAAGGAGTTCGTCGACGCTTCCGGTCGACGCAAGGTGAAGGACAACATGGCCATCGAACTCGTCGTCGATGCGATGGAGCTCGCCGGGCAGATCGACGAGATGATCCTGTTCTCCGGCGACGGCGACTTCCGCGCCCTCGTCGAGGCGGTGCAGCGTCGCGGGGTCCGCGTCACCGTGGTCTCGACGGCCGCCAGCAGGCCCCCGATGGCGGCTGACGAGCTCCGCCGCCAGGCCGACGCCTTCACCGATCTGGTGGAGCTGCAGTCGAGGATCGGTCGGGAATCCGTCGGAGCGTCCGGCGCCGCGCCGAGGCGATGAAGTGCGCGGCGCATAGACGGAAACGCCGCTGCGCAAAGGCAGCGGCGTTGCCGGTGAAAATTGGACCGTGCTGAAAAATAGCCCCGGCAGGTCGAGCCAAGCAGAACCGGACGCGAATGTTGAGTCCGGAAGTCTACGGGTTTGCGCGGCGCCTTGGTTCCAATGCGCCGAAGAGCGCCGATCGGCGCCACATCGGAACGGACCGCAAGACGGCCCTTCGGCCATGAGCGACACGGGACAGGCGAGCATCGCCTGGAAAACTCCGGAAAGCCAGGGCCTATGGCTCGGACGTCGTCGATGGCGAGTGTTCCGCTCGGGTCTAAACCGGAGTACTTGAACGGCAGGCCCGCTTAGGAACGGCCCCGCGGTTGCTGCGTTCGCACCTTCGAATGCCGCGATATTTCTTCCACATTCGGGGGACGCGCCCCTATCATGATGACGGCTGCGTTGACCTGCCCGACAATGCGACGGCATGGAAGGAAGCTACGAGGTTCGCCCGCGACATCGAGAGCAACTTCGCGCCAGGCGATGTCTGGCGTCTCAGGTGCATCGCGACAATCGGCCGATCTATTTGTTGAGGATCTGTACCCATGTCATCGGCTGATCGGCAACACGGGCGTGAGGCGCTCCGGCCCCGGATGGAAGGCGCGAAGGAAGTAAGCGCGGCGGCCTGCAGATCGAGCCCGTCAGTCTGGCCTTCGGGAAGCGGCCCCGAGTTCGGTCCTGACGGCGTCTTTGCCGAGCAGCTCCCGTCGCTGGTCCGGCGATAGAATTTCGAACGCGGCCCGGAGCCATCTCGCGTCATGTCGCCGTCGGGAAGTGCCCGCGGATGCCCCAGATGAGGTCCTGCAGGTCCTTGCTCGTGGGAACCACGCGCGGGTCGACGATTCGGACCAGCTCCGGATGGAGCTCGGCCAGGCCGGAAGCCCGGCCGACGGCTCCGCAGGGCGCGTCGTCGTGCCACTAGGCTACCGAGCCGCGCGTGATAGCTTCAGGATATCTGCCAGCAGCTCGAACACCCGCCGATCTCCATCGCGGGCGTACTATGCTTCGTCCGCGGACGTACATAGCCCTCCAGCGGACCTTCTATGGGTCGGTTAGCAAAAGGACCTCGCCGACGAGGACTCAGAGCGTCAGCGCTGGGGAATTGAGGGCTTTGCAAAGAGGGCAGGGTTTTGAGCTGGTCGCCCATTTACCGACGCGGCTGTCTCTCGGGAGGACCCTTGAGAGCCGCCCTGGTTTGCCAGATCCCGATAGCGTGAGGGCAGAAAGGCTCAATAGATAATGCGAACCGCGTCCGACGTACAACCTTTGTTAAGAGTTTCGGCGTGCAATTGCATCATTGAATTATTTCAACCGACTCGGCTCTTTCTGGTCGGGCTCACGCATTGCAGACAGGCTGCTCCTTCGAGTTCTAGTCTGACCATTTCTTCTTTCAATCGCTTCCGACGAGTGGGAAGCGACAACGAACACTATTGGACGCTCGAATGCCAAAGGTCCTCAGATTTCCTCGACCTGACGAACGAAGACCCGGACCAGATCGTTCTCTCCGGGAACTACCTGCCATTGCGAGCAGCGCCGTTGCGCTGCTGACGGGAGTGGAATCTCTTCAAATTCGAACCACCGAGGATCTGCGCCGCGCCATCTTCATGCTCGATCTCGCAAACACGTGCATCCGATTGATCGTCAGCCAGATCCGGAATGGATCGACCAGAAAACAGCTGCTGGCCCAATCCGCGAAGATCGATCAGCTTCTTGAGACTGCGCGTTGCGAGATGCAGCTATAAATTTCGAGAAATGACCATTTGAACTCGCCGCTGTTACTTCAAGGACCTGCGATGAGCTGGAATAATCGAAAGGCGACCCGCGTTTAGTTTGAACACAAGCGCATGGTCAACATCGTGGGCGTCGATGGGATATGGCGACGGAGTTGCATCCTCCTCGACGCTTCTGAAAGCGGCGGCAAGCTTGAGGTAGCAGGCTCCATCGATGCACTTAAGGCGCAGGAATTTTTCCTGGTTTTATCGTCCACGGGCCTAGCATTTCGCCGATGCGAGTTGGTTTGGGTCAATGGGACGCACGTAGGCGTTAGATTCGTTACGGAAACGACGAAGACGAAAGAGCGCCCGGGCAAGAATCATCGTCTCGCCGCTGCGCGCTAAGGCGAATGTCGGGCCAAGACCTTAGATGACGAAAAATCCGAAATGCAGCTAGTCTCGTCGCGAACGATCTCCTTCATCGATGTTCCCTCTCTCGCGGTTTGCGAGGCCAAAGAAGCTCTGCTTCACGACGAGAGTAGAGGCTTCGTCCTCTATTTGTCCGGCGGAGGTTCATCATCAGTCACGGAAGAGCGAGTCTTCTTCCTGGAACTGCGCGAGGCGCTGGTGTGGTTGAACGAGCCTGCCGAGGATCAAGGATCATTTTGGGTATGAAGTCGCACGAGTAAGCCGCTCAAACGGAGGCGGGCATCATGCTAGTACATGTTCTGGCCGACAATGCAGCCAAGTTGTCTGATCTTTGTCGCGTCCTTGACTGCAGATTTCGGTAGCGGCGGAACGGCTGGATGTCGATGCAAAGCTTTCGCAGGCGCCACACGCCGTCGTTGTCCGCGCCGACCTACGCCTCGTCGAGAACATCGCGGCTCTCAAGAAAAGAAGCGCGAGTCTGACCAAGCTTCCCAAGCGCATATTCCTGGTCGAAGAGCCGTCTCACCTCTGTATCTCGCAATCCTTCCCCTCGACGTCCGGCGAGCGGAAGCACGCTAAGCATCAGGAATTTCGGTCGTGGCTCCTCCTATCTGTTTCTCCTGCAACGTCCCGAGAAAGCTCGTCCACGCCGAGCCCGAGACGACGAGATGGGAGATTCGCTCGTACAGGTGCCCGAACTGCAAAAGTATTCTTCGGCTGGTTGAAGCCCGTGAACGAATGCCGCGCCGGCCGCGGACGTCCCCGCGATGACTTTTAGGACGGTCTCATCTGCATCGTGAGCCCTTTCAGCGCACGGCAGTGACGGTGCGCCATCGGCTGCGGCCGCCGCCGATGCGAACTCACCGGCGCCCTGCGCTCCCGCATCGGCCAAAGGGGCTACGCCGCGGCACTTCGACGGGCCGGCTCGGCGGCACTGCGCGCAAGGAGAAGGCGCAATCTTGCCAGATCATCTTCGGATGCGATCTGACAGCGCGCCCCGCCGGCGAACTTGGCTTGATAGAGCGCGGCGTCGGCGGCCCGCAGCAGGTCGGCGGTCTGGCTGCCGTGCTCGGGCGCCATTGCGATGCCGACGCTCACACCGATGCGTGCCCACACGCCGCAGCCGAGGTCATACGGAGCTCCGATCGCCTCGACCAGGCGGCTCCCGAACGCCGTGGCTTCTTCCGCGGTGCAGCCATCGGCGAGCACGACGAATTCGTCGCCGCCGAGCCGGGCAGGCAGGTCCACTTCGCGCAGGAGGCAGGCCACGCATGCGCTGAGCCACGCCCTCCAGGAGGCGGTCGCCCGCCGCGTGACCGTGCGTGTCGTTCACCATCTTGAACTCGTCCAGATCGAGATAGAGCAGCGCCAGCACCCCGCTGCGGGCACCGGGTCGCGTCAGCCGCTCCTCGAGCTCGGCGACAAGTCCAGCCCGATTGGCGAGCCCGGTGAGCGCGTCTTGCCGGGCGCGGCGCTGGTTCTCGCGTTCGGCGCGCATGGTGGCGATCAGCATCCGGTTCAGCCTGAAGCAGGCCATCGTCATGGCGGCCAGATACATCGGGATCTGGAAGAAGAGGACAAGCATGAGTGGCTGCCCAGCGATCAGGGCGCCCGGAATCGTCGGCCCCAGGCTCAGCACGATCATCGCGCCGCAGAGCCGCGGCGCACTGAAGTTGCGGAAGCAGATACCGCCGACCATCGCACCAGCGGACACGCAGGCGAGCGTCGCCGCCACCCAGTCGCCGGTCGCCAGGCTGATCAGCGCCCCGTAGCCGACGCTGCCGCTCCAGGCGATCGACAGGACAAAGCCCCGCGAGTTTAGGCGAATTGCCCATTTGCTTGAGGGATCGAGAAGGGTCGCCGAGAGCTCCCGTACAATTGCCGGCTCGCAAGCGCTCTCGCAGATGATGCCTCCCGGATTCGCGGGGAGACCCAAGACGGTGAAGCTGGCCGGGCTAAAACGGCGGCTGACCTCACGCTCTCGACATGGTCGGAGCTGCCGGCCCGGTTGCTGGCTCTTTCATCTGACCTGGACGGCGGCAGGGCGAGGCCTCAAGCATCGGCCCGTTGCGCCGCAGCACCTGAATCGATTGCCGACGATCCGGAATTGATGTCAGATCGAACTTTGTCATCCAGACGAATTTCGAGCGACATGGTTTTCAGGGAGGGGGAATTGCGATGCTGCGGACTTGCTTCTCATGTCTCTTCGTGACGGTCTTTTCGCTGTCTGCAATGGCCGACGGCGATCCAAGGCAAAAGGCCGAAGCGGTCGCTGCGGAGGACGCGGCGAGCTTCAACAAGCAGGATGGCGCCGGAATCGCCGCGCTGTTCGCGGCCGGCGGGCTTCAAGTCAATCCGGCGGGTCCGCGCTCTGATATCGCGGAGTTTTATCAGGGGGCCTTCAAGGCTGGCTTCGACCATGAGGAAATCACGGTGGACCAGGCATGGCCGCTCGGCTCGGACATGGCGCTCGCCATCGGGATGCACCGTCTCTCGGGCAAAAATCAGAGCGGCGCGCCGATGCAGACGGGAGGCGTCTGGACGGCGACGTACGTGACCGAGGGCGGCAAGCTCAAGATCCGTTTGCCGTCGGCGATGCCCAAACCGCCGTCTTCGAAGTAGGGGGCATCTCATGTTCGATGCATCCACGACAGCGCTTTTGCGGGCGGTTCTCGACGAAGTCTGCGAGAACGTTTCGGCCTGTGAGACCGGAACGCGCACGCATGTCGCCACGAAGATCTTGGAAGCCGCCGCCGGAGGCGAGGTGTCGCCGGAGGGTCTGAGGCTGGCCGGTCGCCGGGCGCTCTCGCATTCACCGAGCATGTGGCGCTGAACGGGCGAGGGTCGGCGGGTGAATTTCCAGGTCACGGTGCTGAAGATCCTGGTGAGCTACCCGGACGGCTTCGCCGTGATGGAGGACCTCAAGCGTGACATGGCGCTATTGGCCACCAGCGGCCGGGATTGGGCCGACCGCACCAGGCGGCTGGCCGCGCGCGTGCCAGACCTCGACATTTTTTCGCAAGGACTCGTCGTGCGCGAGAGCGGCGGCTGGAAGATCACCGAGAAGGGGCGCGCCGTGCTGGAGCTCATGGAGGCACGCCCCGCTGCCGTCCATGAAATCGAAGTGGCTCCCGCCCAGCAGCCCGATGGGGCGATATCCCCGCTGCAGCTTCCGGCGGAAAGGGCGAGGCGACGGCGCGAGCGTCGGCGCGAAGCCGCGCAGCGGGCGCGAGCTGCCGCTTCCTAGGGCGTGCGCGCATAATACGGCGCTTGATCTTGGTCACACCGGATGTCCGCTTATCCGCTTATCCCTCAACAGCGGCACAAAAGCGGGCATCGCCTGAGGTCGCCGAAGGGCCACTTCCGGACTCATGCAGTGCAGCATCATTCGATCACGTCGTCGGCGCGGACAAATATCGAAGGCGGTACGGTGAGGCCGAGTGACTTGGCAATCTTTATGTTGATCACCAACTCGAATTTGGTCGGCTGCTCCACCGGCAAATCGGAAGGCTTGGTGCCTTTGAGAATCTTATCGACATAATTGCCTGCACGCCGCCATATATTGGGTAATTCGGGTCCGTAGACGACCAATCCGCCTTTGGCAAATTGTCGGAAGAGATAAATCGCGGGCAAATTATGCTTTGCCGTGCGAGCGACGACTCGCGGGGCCTCGAAAACAGTGCGATAGTCGCCCAAAACAATTATTGCATCAGCGTGCTGGGCGACGGCCGAGGCAAAAGCAACATCCAGCTCCTCGGCCTTACTCGCCTCAACTGTCGGCAGGGCCACGCCCATGTTTCCGGCAGTGCGCGGTATTTCTTCCGCTAACAGTAGCCGGTGAATTGCATTTTCTGGGTTGACCAATAGCGCGATTTTCGCAGCGCCAGGCACCAGTTCTCGGAGGATCTCTACAAATTTTCCAGTCATACCTCCGGAAACGGAGGTCGCGAGACCAGTGATGTTACCGCCCGGATGTGACAGGCTTTGCACAAGGCCAATAGCCATGGGATCGTACACCGCCACGAACACAACCGGAATGGTGGTAGTGGCGGCTTTCAGGGCTAGGGCTGGATTCGGTCCAGAAGCAATTATCAATTCGGGAGTTAAGGCCACCAACTCGGTGGCTAAAGCTGGTAGGCCGTCGGCTGCATCACGGTATTCGACAAACAGGTTCTTGCCCTCGATCCAGCCCTTCTCGCGCAAGCCGCTAAGCCATGCAGCGTGACTTGGGTCGCGGGCCGGATCATCTGCCCCAACGGCCAAGGAAGCCAATTCTGCGAGGTTTTTGCGAACGTCGTGGCGAAACAAGCAGCGCCGCACTAGCCGCAATGAACTCCCGCCGCTTCATTCGATCCTCATGGGAGCCTGAGGACGACGGCACGCAGAGTATCACGGCTCGATAGTTGTTGCACTCACAGCGGGCAGATGCGGAGTATAGTCGCAGGGACGGCTCCGGGCACGTGTCGATATCGCCAGAGACGAGCGCCAGCATTGGCCCGTCGTGGCACGACTGATCGGATTAGACATCAAGACTTGTCGTGCGCGTACTTCTCCAACAGCAGCCGATTATATTCATCTCTCACAGCTCTCCGCGAGACATGCCCTCTTCGGTCTTTGGCAATCTTCAGAAGATCAGGATCAGTTGGTGCCCGCGATTTCCGCCTAAATCTCGCAAAAAGTCGGGTAGCAGGCGCCGATGTCCTTCCGAACAGTCGGTCAAACCATCCCATTGTGTCCTCCCGGACAGAGGCGAATTGAAAACACTATCACCATGTATTTGCGGGTCAAATGGACAGTGCAACTGGAACTCTTTGAAAAGTTCGCCACCACATAGTTCGCAACAGGGCAAAATGCGAAGAACTCAGGTTGAGCAAATCTGGTCCGCTCTGGGTCAGATATTGTTGCAAAAGTCGTCTTTCGCCGATGACCAAAATTCTGCGGGCCGTGGGCGCGACTTTCGCGTATAAGATGCGAGGGACCTCACGGCCTCACGCAAAATTCACAGGCGACTTCGGTAACGCGATTGAGGTCATACGAATCAGCGGTCGCTCGCTGCGTAGCGTTTTCGCGAAAAATCTTGACCCCTGCAACTTTCGACTTTTGCAACACAATCGGTCAATGAGCGGACCTCCTTCAGACAAAACGCAACTTCGCTGATGGGGCCAACAACTGACTCATGCGCGGCAGCAGGCAGGTGCATTCGATCACCCTGGTCGGCTCGCACCAATATGGAGGTGGGCATCGTTCGAATGTCGAGGGCTCGGCTTCAGGGTCACCACAGGATATAGCTGGGACAACAGCCGAGACCCAGTACCGGCGAAAAGCTGTCCCTCTCACCGGCAAGGGTAGTAGAGGTTGATCCATGTCAGACCTTGCACAAGCTCGACGTTCCACGCTTTTCGACGCTGCCTGGCGGACAGCATACCGCGTCGGTTTCCCGCTTGCCCGCATCTGGTGGCGACTGCGACACCAGCAGCATGAAGGGGCACTTGTGGCTGTCTACGTCGATCAGGCGCTGCTGCTGGTGCGCTCGTCGTATAGGATCGAGTGGAACTTCCCCGGCGGCAGTGTTCGGCAGGGTGAGACGCCTGAAGTAGCGGCTCGCCGCGAGCTTTCAGAAGAGATCGGACTCGCCGGAGCATTCCCGCTGGTCGCCGTAGGAGACGCCCGGGGCCTTTGGGAAGGGCGAAGCGATAAAGTGCATTTCTTTGAACTACGACTGGATCGGCTGCCCGAGTTACAGCTCGACAACCGTGAGATCATCGGCGCGCGGCTGATATCGCCGAGCGAGTTGCGCAGCATGGCGCTGACCGGGCCGGTCACCGTCTATCTTGGCAAGACGATTGCGCCGGGCTGCCATACAGAGTGACCGCGCAACGCTACTGCAATGTTCACGATCCTCACCGCCGACAGCCGACATCCCTCTAGCTTCAGCGTTCTTCGGCTTGGGGGCCAAGAGGCGACGTCATTCAACAACTTGATCGGCGCGGACGAGCAGCACCGCAGGCAGTGCGAGCCCGAGCGCCTTCGCAGTCTTGAGATTGATACTCAGCTCGAATTTGGTCGGTCGGTAGAAGGGATATCTCCGGGACTGCTGCCTTTAAGAACCTTGTCGATGAGGTTGGCGAGGCGCCGAAAGGTCTCTGGTAGGTCAATCGAATAAGCCATCAGTCCACCGAGTCGCACGTACTCGCCGTAAGCGTACATTGTGGGAGTGCGGCCCGCCGCCGGTAATTGAACAATAGCCGCGCCAGTGGCGAGATGCTCGGCCTCATCTGACACCATGAGCGCGTCTGCTCCTTCCATTGATCTGAAGACCCGCTGGTACTCTGTCAGGTAAAAGCCGTTGCTCAGCAGGGCAGCCTTCAGCGAAACACCCGCTCGTTTCGCTGCCTCGCGCGCAGCCGCACCTCTCATGTCTTCCCAGTACGATCGCGACACAAGGTAACTGAGGGTGGACAGTCCCGGCATCGCCTCGACCAGTAGCTCGATACGCTTTCCAATGAGCTCCAATTCCGTCCCGATGGTGACGCCTGTGATGTTGCCGCCCGGCCGCGCGATGCTGGCCACAAGTCCCAAGGCAACCGGGTCGTTGACTATTGTCGCAATCGGAATGTGGTTGTGGCCATTTTAAAATCCAGCGACAGACGCACGGCCACCGCTAAAATCAAGTCGGGATGTGTGCTGATCACATCCCGAACCAATTCGGAATAGCGTTCTGGTCGACCTTCTCCCGAGTAGCGATCAATCACGAGGTTTTGGCCCTCGGATGTAGCCAAGGCGGCTCAGCTCCTCGAAAAAGGCGCGGTTATGCGGTGGACCGCTCAGGCCCATTTCACTGACTTTGAGAGCCGGGCTAACGAAGGGGCGATCCGCTTTGGTCTCACCGGTTGCTGCGCTTGCGCCGCGAGTGGCATCGCCGCCATGCTCACGAAAAGCGTAATGAACTCGCGCCGTTGAATGTGCCCCCCTGACGAGAAAACCTGATCGACCACTCAAATCCTAGCACCTTAGGACGGGAGAGGAGCGAGAAAGGTGGAGATCGACCTCAGCACTCGTGAGCCGATGTCAGCTCAGGGTCGCACGCGTCGGTTTGCCCGCGAGGCGAAAAGACTTTCGGTCTAGCCGAATAAGCAGACGTGATCAGATGGCGGGCATGTCTCGAACGGGGAATGGACGTCCGTTCTCGCTGTCGCTGCAGGTTCACGAACCCAAGCGTCGAAGGTTGCTGGACCGATGACGCGGCTCACGGCTGCGGTGATAGCAGCACACAGGCACCTCTTCGACGAACTTCCGCAGCCACCGCAGCGCCAACCGGCTCGTCTCGACAACCGCAAAACGGAGTTGGCACTCGGCCCAAACGTTGATCTGCTCGGCAGCGGCACGAGCGCGCGAGCCTACGTTCAGCGCCCTATCGAGCTTCGAAACTGGTCTACGTCGTTGAAGCGAAAGGTCTGTCGCGCGGGCACGCGCGATTTGGTCATCAATACTCACGCAAATAGTCGAAACGCAGCGGCCTGCCGATTTCGATGATGTTTCGAGGTAACCACGGTTTTATGATACCGTACGAACCCCAGATCAATAAACATATGTTAACAACTTCGGCGCGTACTACGGGTGATTGCACATTTTCTTTTGACGATCGAGGCCCGCGATGACGGGAATTGCCGCAGCCGATGTTATTGTCGAGTTGGAGGCTACCATTGCGGGGAGCTCACTTGAACGTTGTGTTCGGATGCTTCGGCGCATCGTGGAGCTGCTTGTCGCCGGGAACGGTCGGTTGCAAGAGCCGCATGTCGACTTGCTGGATGAGGTCCTTGTTCGCCTGATCGCCCGGATTGCTCCCTCCACACTTGTCGAGCTCAGTACAGCTCTTGCAGACCTGCGGGCCGCTCCGAAAAAGACGTTGCGGCGTCTTGCGTCATGCGAAGACGCTGCAATCGCGGTCCCCGTTCTGCGCCAATCCCCAGCCCTGTCGCCGGGGGATCTTATGGAACTGGCGGCGTCCAGCAGCGAGCGTCACCTCCTCGCCATTGCTGACAGGCGCGAGATCGAAAATGGGCTGACGGACGTGCTGTTGCAGCGCGGCAGCAGCAAGGTTTGTCTGGCGCTTATCGGAAATCCAGCGGCGCGATTCTCCGACGCCGGCTATTCCATGTTGATCGGCAAGGCCGAGCAGGATGACGAGATCACCAAGGCTCTGGCCTTGAGGCCAGGCACACGGGACATGGTTGTCCGCGCGCTGCTATCGGCATCTCCACGACCAGCAACCGGCACGAAGGCCGACGCGCGTCCGTGCGCTTTTTCAGGGGCAACCACGTCCTCCGAAATGCCGGTGACGGTGAAGCGCCTTTGCGAGACAGAATATGCTGCTGCGAGGCCGGAGATCGTATCGCTCAACCGCGCTGGCAAGCTGAACGACTCGACCGTTAATCGGTTCGTGATCCGGAGCGAGACCGCCAATCTGTACACCGCGCTGTCGGTGCTGTCCGGAGCACCCGTCGAAGTCGTCGAGCACGTAATGGCGGAGCCCGATTGCGAAGGCTTGGTGATGGCGTGTCGGGCGTCGCGTCTGAATTGGCAGACGACGCTGGCCATCCTCAACAGTCGCGGCCCGCGCCTTTCACTCAGCGAACGCGAACGAGCACAGGAGCTGTTTGAAAAGCTTCATCTGTCGACCAGCCAATGGTCCGTTCGTTGGGGAGAAATCTCCGCGGGCGCCGACGATCGCACTGCGAAATCGAGAGCAAGCCGATGAAGTTCGACGGTCGCAAGGCCTCTCGGGTACGGATGGACCACAGGCAGTCAGTCAACCTGATGGGCTCCGACGGCACTTGGCGGCGAAGGTGCGTCCTGCTCGACGTCTCGGAAACCGGCGCCAAGATCGAGGTCGAAGGATCGGTCGAAGTTCTTAAGGCGAAGGAGTTCTTCATGCTGCTGTCGTCCACGGGACTGGCCTTTCGGCGCTGCGAGTTGGTCTGGATCGACGGAACCATCGCTGGGGTTCACTTCATCCACGCAGATGGTAAGAAAGCCCCAAAAACGGCCGGCGACAGAGCCGCACCGAAACAGGCTTGAGCCGAGCAGCGTCATCAAACTCTAATCTGATGCAATGATCGTGCAGAATCTGACGAGAAGGCCCAATTTAGACCGGCACCCGACAAATAGAGGTATCAGTCATGTTGGTACATGTCCTGGCTGATACTTCCGATAAGCTCTTCGGGCTCTGCTCGGTCCTTGAAAGGCAGTTCACTGTCGCGGGCGAGCGGCTCGACGTGGAGGCAAAGCTACCGCATGCGCCTGCCGCCGTGGTCATCCGTGCCGATCTACGATCTGTCGAAAACATTGCCGCACTGAAAAGGAGAGCTTTGCGTCTCGCAAAGGCCGGCAAGCGCATCTTCCTCGTCGAGCAAACCTCCCACGTTTGCATCTCGCAGGCCTACGCGCTGGGCGCCACCCTCGTTTTGCCGGGCAAGATCGATCCGACCAAGCTCATGGGCGCGCTGTCTGATCCGGCCGGGAACGAAGCCGGTTCGCCGTGCGACATCGCGCAGCCTGACGATGCGGTCGAGGTCGGGGCCAACGCCATCGCATCTTTGTTCACTTTGGTCAGACTCGGAGAGCGGATCGACGTCGACGGCACCAAGGAGGCCGGCCGCATGATCACCAACCGGGTTTCCGAGCACGGGCTGTCCGATTGGCTGAAGACCGTGCGGCGCCATCACGAGGGAACCTATCAACACTGCCTGCTCGTGACCGGCGTCGCGATCGATTTCGGCCTCAGTCTCGGCGTCCGCAAAAGCGATCTCGAACGGCTCTCTACCGCTGCCATGTTCCACGACATCGGCAAAGCCAGGATTCCCCTGGCGGTTCTGGACAAGCCGGGACGCCTCGACGACAACGAGCGCGCGCTGGTCGAGACCCATCCCGCGGCGGGTTATGACGTGCTGAAGGAACACGGCTCCATCTCATCCGAAATACTCGATTGCGTCCGGCACCATCACGAATATCTCGACGGCAGCGGCTATCCCGACGGCCTCTGCGCCGAGAACATCACCGACATCGTTCGCATCCTCACCATCTCGGATATCTTTGCGGCGCTGATCGAGCACCGGCAGTACAAGCCGACCATGCCGCGCGAGGCGGCCTATGACATTCTCTGCGGCATGAATGGAAAGCTGGAGAAGGCGCTGGTCGCCTCGTTCAAGGACGTTGCGCTCACCAGATGAGATTGATGCGCTGCGGTTCACCTCATCAGTTTCTCCCGCCAAAATCACGAGAGAAGCATAGCAAAGCGGTAGCGTTTTCACTCTGCCAGTACATTTCGCTGATCTAGCCTGAGCAAGAGCCGAGGTCTGCTATGGGTCAAGCGCGTCGGTTTGACCCTCTGCCGGTCACTTCCGGTCTCCCCCTAACTCCGGACGTACCGCAGCATCGCCCCAAGTGAAGCGATGGGCCATGTGTGGACGGCTCCGGGTTGGCAAGGAGAATCTTCACTTGCAGCCTTGGTCGGAGCAGCCATGTGTTCGGCCTTCTTGTGCGGTACTCATGACCGCTGGCCATAATGCCCTCCGCGGATCAGGTCCCGA
>NZ_JADPJF010000122.1:0-25511 GCF_023073295.1 Bradyrhizobium sp. 23
CGACCGGCTCCGGTGAAGACCTCGAGCCGCCGCACCGGCTCCGTGATAGCAGTATGCACTGTGTCCATTCTAAGCCTAACGGTCGAAACCGAACCGCAGACTCGCAGATCACACCGTCATCGGGTAGGTGGCCGCTGAACAGCGCTTACAATTATGGCAGCTAGCATGCCGCCAAACCACCGCTTACAGGTTGGGCAGTCGTACAGGCGCACGCCGGATGCCTGTATTAGCACCTGTGTCCCGGCAGGAGGGCGTCACCGCGCGCTGCGGCTGCAATCAAGGGCGCGAAGATGGCGGGTGTTGTGACGGGGGAGGACCATCGGCTATCCAACCCATTGCGCGAAAGCGCGTCCGCACGAGCCTTGCTTTTGTCGAGATTCGGATACTAGTTTTCGTTTTTGAAAAATGGAGAAGTTAAGTGGCTATGGGGACGGTGAAGTGGTTCAACCCGACGAAGGGTTACGGGTTCATTCAACCTGACAACGGCGGCAAGGACGTCTTCGTCCATATCTCAGCGGTTGAGAAGGCTGGTTACACCTCCTTGGCAGAGGGAGCCAAGGTTAGCTTCGATGTCGTGAACAACCGCGGAAAAGACTCGGCTGAAAATCTACGGATGGGGTGAGGCCCTCCAAACGCGCCGTGAAGATAGGCGCCACAGGAAAAGGCCGCAGCGGCGGACCACTGCGGCCTGCCGGGTAAAATGAAGACGTGAAATATTGATTCCAGCCCCGGCAACACAAGCCTAGAGCGACAGTGCGGGGGCGCAATGTCGTTGATGTCACACTTATGGAAAACTTAAACGTCAGTCTTGCTGACTGAGGGAGGGCCCGCCGGGGCTGGCGGTAGCGAGCCCTCAACCTCTAGCACGAGGCCGCGAGGTTCTGCGGCGCATCGCAAGACGAATAATCTGCACCCGAGCGTGTCAGATTGATGTCAAACCAGTATCGAAATTCGGCAGGTCGGTTCTGTGTGAGCCAGCGAGCTTTCAATCACCGCTGATGGCCCAGACCAATTCCCAAGTAGAGCGCCTTCTGACGTAGCGAGCCCTCGGTTCGCTTGGTCATCTTGGCTATTTTCACGACAGGCGTTCGTGCCTTTGAGTGCGCCTTGAGTTCCTTGACGTCGGACGTGGTCCACTCGCGACGAACTACTTGTTTCTTCTTAGGCAAGCGGCGCTCCTTCAATCTTGAGGGCGCGGTCTAACAACATAATGCGCAGTTCGCAAGCAGCGCACTTAACCGATCCATTGCGCGAAGGCGCGCCTGCTGGTTCGGCTTACTCGGCCTCGCTGCCTGCGGAAACGTTGTAACCGACCGTAGACGGCCTGGCGACTGCGACCCAAGCGCTCGCCAAGCTCGGTTGCAGTCATGCCCTCATCGAGTAGCGCAAGTAGTTGTGCTTCTTCTTCAGGCGACCACGGGCGGATCTCTTGTCGATCGTTGGACATCGATTCATGCCAGCACAGGCGCTGCGGAGCGCCATCGTACGTCAAGATCGTAAACGATGAGTTCCAGGTTTGGCGCGCGTTGACCGCAGCAACAACGCTCGACGCCTCCCGCTAGACAGCGTGGTAACGCTAGCTGACCTTGTGCGACGACACACGCGGCGGGGTCTGTGAGGAGGGTGCCCGGTGATCCGCTTGCCAAGACCCTGTCGCTTTTGACAGGTGCGGGCCGTCCCGACGTGTGGACATGATCGCGTCTTAAAGACGAGGGCCGCGGATATGCGACGTTACTACTTCCCGATTTTACACAACGGCGAGACACAGGCGGACGATGTGGGAGAGCTATTTCGCTCCGCTGAGTTGGCGTTCCAATACGGCGCCCGTGTCGCGCGCGATATCGCCAGCGATCCAGATTGCGACCGTGATGCGGGCACAGTCGTGATCGTGGTTGACGCCTACGGTGCCGAGATCGCGCGGCATAAGGTCTAGGGCAGACGGAAGCGGTGGAGGTGAGGGCGGCAATGTTGCTTCTGTCTGACGCCCCCGTGTACACTCGGGCATGCCCTCAAGGATCGATACCTACACCTCGGTTGCAAAGGCCGTTTCGGCGTCCCTGGAATTCCTCAAGGAGGTTTGGCCTTACATTGGGGGTGCGGTGATGGCTGTTGTGGTTGCTGCTTGGCCTATCTCACACAGTGGGGCTACATACCGGTCCTTCTATTCTCCCTCGGCGCCTTCGTACTTAGCTTGTTTGGGCTAAGGCTGCTTAGAGGCATGCCACCAAAGGAAGATGCGGTTGTGGGCAATGAGTCAACAAAGCCGACGGGGAACGTTTACGTAACCTCCCATAACCAGTCGGGCGGCATCACCGCTCAGAATGTCCACGTTAATGCCGCGTCGCAGCGGGTGATGGGCGACAGTTTAAAGTCGGGCCTGCTCAACGCAGTGCCGAGAAATAAGCTGGTGGTTGTTTGGGGCGCCATGGGAAGCCACGAGTCATATGTCCTGGCCAGCGAGATATTCGCTTTTTTGAAAAGGAACGACTTCCGCCTCTTCGGCAACTCCGCCCAACAGCAGATGTTCGTTACGCCGCTACATGGAATCCGACTTCGCGACGAGGAAGGCGAGAACTTTCATGTTGAGGTCGGGCTGCCCGATGGCTCTGAGGTTCGTTAGACAGAAAGCGTTTGGCGCGGCTTTTACGACCACTTGCCCATAGCGCGTCCCGCGTTCACCAAGAATGTTCCAAAGGTGCCAATCGCAGCGAAGATCGCGATCCATCTTTCAACCGTGCCCAAGCGTATGGCGTTGCGTGTAACGACCTCTTTTCCGTCCCAATAAAGTTTGCCGGATCTCTCGTGGATTCCAAGCAATGCTGAACCCTTTACGGAGATCGCATATACATCTTCCGGCCATTCGGGCGGCCGCTCGGTTGAGAGACGATATTTGCGAACGACTTCCCAATCGACGTCGGACATTCTGGCTCCTTAGATGTTCAGCGGAGTATTCGAATCAAATCCCAGGGCTTAGTCAGGCTCGGGGTGAAGGGTTCATCCGGTGATGTAGCTCTGACACTCGCTCGAAGAGGGGGCTCAGCTCTCTAAGCGAATGTTCAGCGACCGCCAAGAGCGTCAATCCCGCGATTATCGCAGGAACGTCGCGCATTGCCTTCACGGCGTCATATGTCACGGTGCCGTTGCCGTAGTCGGTCGTCGTAAACATCTGATGATGACCGAGGGAGTTTGGGTGGCACCGCTCCGACAAGCGATTGTAATGGCTTAGTGCCCCCGGCAAAAGCTTATCCAGCTTTTCAACGTGGGTGAGCGCATTTACCGTTTTGAACGCGGGAGACTGCTTCAACCATTCTTCGTCGCGGCTGGAAAAAATCCTGTTCATCGCGAGTTCGTCAAGTCCCTCCAGATCCTCGGCGTCGAGTAGCTTGGACACGCGCCCTTCGAAATCGACAAGTAGAGCAACAGTTTCAACGAGCGCTCGTGTGCAGAGAAAGGCCGGTAGCGGCATCGCATGATTCCAGGAGAGTGCCGTCCCTTCGGCAAGCGCTACGACCCTATAGAGCACAGCCTCTGCGAAGGTCTCAATTTTCCATCCGATTTTCGATCGGGCCAGGTGACCGGCCACAGTAATCGTTGGTCGGCGCCGCTTCGAAAGCCGCACAATTTCATCATTGATCGACGTTAGCGCCTCCGCGTCGCGCGGAGCGATTTCGTCAGTTATTTGGAACTGTTGAATTGGCAGGACAGGCATCTGAAAAGGTCCATTAAAGCCTTACCGAACAGCAACCAGAGCGAGAGCGCAAGGCCAGCAACCGGTGGATTGCCACCAATCATCCTTTGACCCGCCGCGACTCAGGCACGCTCTTCCACAGCGCAATCAAGCGCTGTGTGGAGGCGAGCATGTCGCGTGTCCAAGCATATCGATCACATGAGGAGCGTAGTGCGGCCAGATGGAAGTGGATGAACGAGCCTCCCGGCATGACACCTGGACTTGCCGACGAGTTCATGCGGCGACTAGAGAGAGGCGAAACGCTGCGAAAGATCACGTCGGGCGATAAGCGATGCGGTCCCGCTTTGGTGACCCCGCAACGCTTCAAAAAGCATTGTGAGTTGGATCCTGAGTGGGCTGTTGAGGCAATGCGGCTCGCGAAGCTAAACGCAAAAGCCGCTGACGCTCTCAAGTCACCCATCCTGCGAGGAAGGATGCATTGTAATCGCGGCGACTCGCTAGAAGGGGCAAGGATCTACCGGTGAGATGGCTACCCGTACCGGTTTTGCCTTGAGTGCCGAAAGATAGTCGATGCGAAGGGAGGCATTCTTCGCCCCGAAAAGGGAGAGCAGATCAAAACGGCGCTGCAGGACCCGAATGCTACGATCAGCAGCATCACGGACAGCGGCAGCCCTGGCTATCTGCTCCGACACGTATCGTTGCAGGCATACCGGCGCGCGGATCCCGAGATAGAGCACCTCGTCACCGTAGTTGTCGCCCGGGCATCGATCACCGCCGGCCGCAGTCAGCGGCTGCGCTATCAGCGAATTAGGAACAATGTCGTTCGCGAACAGAACAACGATTTCTACAAGATCATTGCTATGTTGCCGGAAAATTTTCCGATAAAATTGATGTTGTTGCGGCGATTTTCGAGGACCTGATGACGGGCGCTTTGAAGCGCGAAGACGTCAGAACTCGGGTGAAATCCTACGTGGCCGCGCACAACAAGTTGTTTCCAACCAAGTATGCGAAGTTCGGCAACAGCCTGCTGCTGGCTTTGGATGAAGCCATTTTTGACGACGGCGGCGGCAGACGTGGTGACAACGTGACCCACGGCCTCTGGGCTGCTTAAGCTTGGTGGAGGCCGCAGGTCACCACTTGCGGCGCCTGCGGCCTTTGCCAATAACGTTCCGCACGATCGGTATGGCGATCGAGTGAAGCTCAACCGCGCCCGGTGAGCAATACCAGAACGCGGGATTTCGGCTCTACGGGTCGACGACCACGTGACAGGGAGCATACTTCTCGCCGCAAGGGCTTTTTCTCGTGACCGAAAAGCGGATGTCATCGGTGTGCTCCTCAACCTTGAGCACGGCTCGCCACGTGAGGATCTGAAGGGCGATTATTCCGGTCAAAAGCAGAGCAACTTTGTTGCGCGCTAACGTGTCCCAGAACCTGTGCATGACTTCTCCTTAAGTTCGGCCGCTGTGAGCGGCACCTGTCATGGAGAACGCCGATGCGCAATCCCCCCGGAAGGGGATGGATTTTTGAGCAAATCAGGAGCAGCATGTCCGTGGGCCTCAGAACCCGGACCAGTGCTATAGCCGCATCATGCTTGGTCAACATGTCCACTCGATTGGCGTCGAGGGGTCTCGGCTGAATGACGACCGGGATTTCCCCGGACAGAGGATGACGAACCTTCACTAGGCGCGCTGGAAGGCCATACTGATCAACAGGCTTGGCATGTGGCGTCAGTCAGCGACTACGAGTTAGACCACTCGGAGAGCGGCATTGGCGACCTCGATGGCCTGCTCGAACAGATCGGAAGGCAGGACTGGCAGCAAGGAGCGATGGCATGACCCAGCCGCCCCTAGATCTCCTCAGGGAGGCACGGAACCTCACTAGCCTGCTTGTCATTGTCCTCGCCGGTCCCGACGCGGACACAAGGTTCGCCAAATGGCGTCTTGAACGTCGGCGCCGCTGAATCTCATCAAAGGCCCGCCGGTTCACGCTGGCGGGCCTCTCTCCCAGGGCGAACTGGTGCTATAATTTGAGGATCGATTCTTCGGGCAATCGGTTGGATGGGCATGCGCATCCAGGTCTTTATGTGGGCAGGTTCGCTGACCCTCGGCGGTCTCATCGTCTCAGCTTGCGCGCATTCAACTGATTCCAACTCGCCGTCAGCTATTCGCTCTGGGGCACCATGGGCGCGAGACCTCAACGAGCCGCCCCCAAGTAGAGAACCCGCCGGTGCGACAATGCCGCAGATAAAGGCGGATCTAGATGCTGCGCGTGTGAAAGCTTCTCGCTAGCTAAAATGCCGGCGTAAGTGGCCCGCCGGTTCACACGGGCGGGCTAGTGCTTCTCTAGGCCTTCTGAGGCTTCGTCTGATCGTCCTCCCGCATCTGCCCTGTGCCGTGGCACGCCGAGCAGACAGGTTGTGGCGGTATAGGGCGCCCCATCTGAGCGGACGCATCACCAGAACGAAGCCGTCGATACAATTCGGGCACTTCATGATTGCTCTCCAATCGGCCACCATTGGCCGCGTGGATGAGAGTGAAGCAATTGGGCGGGCCAGCAACGCACCGGCCCTGGTTCACGCTGGCGGGCCCGTTGTTCTCCCGGCGAGAACAGATCGCGATAATAATAAATCTTCGTTTGTTCCCTGCGCGTGTATTTATAAGCGGAACACCTAGAAGTAAGGCCGCCTCAGTTGGCGGCCTCTTTCCTGTGTGCCGGTTTACGCCGGCAGGGGTTTTCGCGTGAACGAAAGTTCTGAATCAGTAGCGCCGATAGTATCGATGGGCATAAGGCCGACGGACGACGACTACGCCGCGGCGATAGGCGGGACGATAGACCGGGCGAGTTCGGACACATCCGTGCCGGCCGCACACCATTGCTACTGTCTCAACGTTCGCGACGTTGTTGGATTGTCCCAGCGGAGCAACTGGCATTGCCGATGCCGTTGCAATTGTGAATGCGGTCCCACCGAGAACGGACAGGGCGGCAAGAGTAAGTTTGAATTTCATCCATGCTACTCCAGCGGAGACTATCCCCGCGAACCAAGCTTAGACGTTCCTCCCTGAACCTTGGATGACCAAGCAGCCTCACGCTCTCAATGAGCGCCCCGGAACGCGCGCGAGCTACTGCGCGTCGGGGGTTAGACATTGCACATGAAGCGAACCGGCCCGGCTTGGCGGGCGGATGCGGGGACAGTGTGCGATAGTTTGATTGCGGCAGGATAGCTGGCTTGAACCGGGGCACCATAGGCGCATATTCGGCGGATGTTCGAGCAGCGACCAATTTTCATGGCTCGGAAAAATCCCGGACTTGGCTGGGGGGTGGATATTCTGTGGCCCGATGGCGAAACGGAAGTAATCAAGGGCTTTATTTCGGAAGGCGACGCGGTCAAGTGGATTGCTGAGCATGAGCACTCGAAGCCGTGGCAGGGAAATACGAATCAAAAACCACCCCTCCAGCCTTAGAGACCCGGAATCGCCAATTCTCACCAGATCCTCGAAAGGCCGCCGCCGCCTATCGCCATCAATTGTGCTTCACGCTGTCCGCGATTGCGCGTTCAACTTCTGAGGCGAGAACCGTCAGGTGATCAGCCAGCCTCGGAAACAGCTCTCGTTTCTTCGGGTCGGTCGCCAAATCACCGATGAGAGCGCACTCGGCGGCATCTGTGCGGAGCTTTTCCAACTGAACCTGCATGTCTTTCATTGCAGCTACTCCGTTCCCCGAGGGGAACTGTACTGCCAAGGTGTGAAAGCGAACAGAGCGAAACGCCGAACTTTCCTAGGCTCGGGTCGCTGGACCGACGCAGTCCAGCACCTCCAGCGGCCCCGGCCTCCCACACCTCAAAAGCCCCCACGGCCGGGGCCGTCTTTAAGTGGCTATCGATAGCTCAAGCCACCGAAAGGCGCTTTGGCCTTCCAGTCGAAGTCCGGCCGAACGTCGGCACCGCGAGATCCGCACCCTTCGCAAACGAACCGTGGTTCAATATCAGACAAGCGAACATCGTCTGGCCGGCGATCGGCGCGTAGTGCAACTTTGTGACCGCAATGGCAGTAGACCAGGACGCCACGCAGGCTCATCTCGCGCATGTCGCCAAAGGTAATCTTCATCTGCCGGCCGTCGGCGTGTGTAGGAGCGGGCGCGTTTGTTCAGGCCCCGCCTCCACGCCCTCATGGAGCTGTTCTTCCCAGACTAACTCGCCGCATTCGCATTCGAAGATCCGGAGGAAGCCGGGTGGCTTTGGGTTCCAAATGCGCTCCATAACCCGTGTCGGTCGGTCGCACTTGGGACATCGGACGGAATCTTGTCTTGATGTCATAGGCACGTCTCGCCACTACGTGGGCAGACTCTGGACGCAGCTTTATGTTCCCAAGCAAGCCCGCGGAGTACGGCAAGGCCGCGCGGCTTAGAGACGGCCCCGGCTGGATTGCCTGGGGGGTCAAGGCCGGGGCCGCTCCGCCAGCTCGAAGAAGAGAGCTAGCGAGACAGCAAGCCGGGCAGTGATGCTAGGTTCCTACCGGAGCGCCAGCAGATCCTGGCAGCCGCACGTAGGTACCGCTCTCGTGCAGCTCTAGCCAGCCCTTCTCGACTGCGCACCTGATGCCGGCGCCGAACTCTGCCCCGCTTGCGTTGAGCGTGTAGAGGAAGGGGTAGTTGATCTTCTCGATATGGATTCTGCCGTCCTGGACCGGCTCGATGCCCGAAGCCAGCTGAACGAGCTGACGCGCGGCGACTTCCGGATCGGCAAAAGGGCGTTCGGTGACGTGCTTCATCGCTGGAATCAAAACCTCAGGCGCCCATGCTTGGCCTGACTTGCCCGCGACTGTCATGCCAGTTCGGGACGATATGCACAGATCCTGCGGCGCCGCACGCTGAGCAGACCAGGCGCAAGGCCGACGCGCGACCAGGGCTGATCTTGCGGGAGTATGTCGAGCCGCACGTCCGCCCTGCGATCGCAACAGCCGTTCAGGCATTGGATGTTGCAGGTCACATGGCCGTCAGCCAGCCATTCCGCAGGGCTGCAGGGCGGATAGTGTCCAGACCATTTCGTGTGCCGAGGAGCGCGCATGCCGCCAGCAAAGCGGCATCTTAGGTATTTCGCAAATTATCGATTCCTAGTAGCTCGGAACGCGCGTCAGCTACCGCTTGTCGTAGGTGGGAAAAAGTCGCGTCGCCTGAAGCTCCGCCGATCCGCGCTCAAGTGAAAATAACGCCGCCGGGCAAACAATACCTTGTCCCGGCGGCGATGGGTTTAGTCCAGCCCCGAGAGGGATCAACAAAATCCCGGATACTGATACTACGAACGGAGGCGCGCGTAGTTTCAGTGCACCTCTCCGTGCATTGGCCCCCGGGTCACCCGCGGGCCCTTGCGGGCGCCATCGTTACGTTGGCGTGCGCAAGCCTGTGGAGCTCAGCCATTGCTGAATGTGCAGGGCGTTCTCACTCAGGCGCGCGGCTTTTAGCAAAGCTTCCCGCTTGGGGCCCGGAGGTGTTGCCTCTGCCCGGCTGCGAGCGGCGCTCGCCATTTGGGTGAGGCGTTCTGTCAGGGATGGGGTGAGCATGGGCATAAATGGCTCCGCATATCTTGGCGGGAGCACGGGGCTCTCAGTCACCGATAGAGGCCGTGATGGGCCGGATGGATCCACTAGGCGCCTATTCCACAGGATTAGATAGTCAATTCCGAGGCAAGTGGCACGCCAGGGCGAGGCGGCGCCTTGGTCCTTCTTGGGGGACAGTTCCGCGATCGCCGCTGCCCGCTGTTTCTCGAAATCTATTCGGCGGTGACTAAGTTCACTTTTGGTCAGTGTCCATGCGATTTTTAACCTAGGTTAAGATGGCAAAGGCGCCCCGCCATGCTCGCAGGCGAGGCGCCGCCTTCAGAGTTAGTCGTGTGGGTCGTTTCCCTTCGGTTCCTGCAAGAACTTTGGCATGTGTCCACGCGCTTCACGATCGCGCGGGGCGGGGCGTTCGGACGGGTCGCGGCCGAGCTTGGACTGCAGCTCGACGAGGTCGGTGAAGACGTCGGCCTGGCGGCGCAGCTCGTCGGCGATCATCGGCGGCTGGCTCGCGATCGTGGAAATCACGGTGACCCGCACGCCGCGGCGCTGAACGGCCTCGACCAGGGACCGGAAATCGCCGTCGCCCGAGAACAGCACCATCTGGTCGATGTGTCGGCGAGCTCCATCACGTTCACGGCGAGCTCGATGTCCATGTTGCCTTTGACCTTGCGGCGGCCGGAGGCGTCGATGAACTCCTTGGTCGCCTTGGTGACGACGGTGTAGCCGTTGTAGTCGAGCCAGTCGATCAGCGGCCGGATCGAGGAGTACTGCTGATCCTCGATGATCGCGGTGTAGTAGAACGCCCTAAGCAGCGTCCCGCGGCTCTGAAACTCCTTCAGCAGGCGCTTGTAATCGATGTCGAAGCCCAGAGTTTTCGCCGTCGCGTAGAGATTGGCTCCGTCGATAAAGAGCGCGATCTTGTCGGTCGGGATTGGTGACATTCAGTCCACGCTTTCCGTAAAACAGCGCACATTACTGGAATCATTGCGGGACGGCGACACGGATTAGAACCGCATTGAGCAACAAGGCGTGCCGCCGACGGCAGGAGTCTGATCGGCCGCACGGGGCGGCATCAGCACGACATCGACGAGCTCACTCGTGGAGCGTATCTGGCGGAGGAGAGCAGGGTGCCCGGCGAGTCCGGCGCGCTGCTGGAAATAGCCGAGAACTACGATCGCGCGGCTGCGAGATATAACCGTGGGCAGGACCGTAGATTGCTCTTCGATGTAGGCGGAAAAGGCGTGCGACTTCAGCAAGGTTTGACAGACACCCCTTCCGCCAAAACACCAGCAAAATCAGCTACTTAGACTTGTAGATTGGCTCCAGCGCACAATCGAACGTACAATCAGCGCGCGCTATCGCGAGCCCGACATTGAGTCAATCTGCCGCACGTTGGCGGCCCAGACTGACGATCCGGTAGAGCGCGCGGCGCTGCTGGAGATCGCCGGCAACTACAGGAAAGCCCCGCCATGTTGAGGCGGCGCGAAGGGCCGCCAGGTGAGGCAACAGGGGTCCTCTGAAGGGCCGAGAACCTACGGCGAATTGACTATCTATTCTTGCGGAACCGGCGCCTAGTAATTCCATCACCGGCCCATCACGGCATATATCGGTGACTGAGAGCCACGTGCTCCCGCCAAATACGCGGAGCCATCTATGGTCAAGCTCATCCCTTCTCTCACTGAACGCCTAACTCAAATGGCGAGCGCCGCTCGAACCCGGGCCGAAGCAACGCCTCCGGGGCCAAAGCGGGAAGCTCTTTTGAAGGCCGCGCAGCTCAGTGAGAACGCGCTGCATATTCAGCAATGGCTGAGCTCCACGAGCTTGCGAAAGCCAACGTAACGATGGGTTCGCAAAGGCCCGCCAGCGTGAACCGGCGCATACGGCCGCCAACTAAGGCAACGTACTTCTACGTGTTCCGCTTATAAATACACGCGCAAGGAACAAACGAAGATTTATTATTAGCGCAATCTGTTCTCGCCCGGAGAACAACGGGCCCGCCGTGAACCGGCGGGCCTGGAGGCTCAGGCTTCGCCCTTCGTCGGGGCAGCCATTGCGGCCAGATCCATCGCGACGGAAACTGAAATCACCGGATCGACATGGCGTAGGTGCGGCTGCCTGACGTCCTCAAAGACATAGATCATGCAAGCTTTGAGGCACAATTCGGCAAGGTCGCGGACCTTGACGTTCGCCAAGGCAAGTTGTGCGGCCTTGAAGGCGTCGCGCGCCTTCTGATGCGCATCGAAGACCGCATCATAGTTGATCTCGTCCATGTGCTTATCGTAGCGCCGGCAATACTTCTTGTGAGCGCGGTGGGCGCCCGGCTGCGGATTGGCTTTTTGCCATTCGCCGCAAGCCTTCCATACCCTTTGGAAGTCCGCAGCCGTCAGCTTCAAGGCCTCGTTCGCTTCATCGAGCTTGTAATAGGCCTCGCGCATTGCGTCGCCGCATTGGGAGCCATCGAAGGCAAGCTTTGGCACGCTGGCTGGAAGCGGCGAGGCCAGCGCTTCTAGAGGCATGCTGGCTACGGAGGCTGCTGCTGCGCCGACGAATACGTTCATGATTGATCGCCCGCATGGGGCGAGATCAGCACGACACCGACGAACTCCCGGCAATGGAGCGACTGTGCCGCGACCTGGTGGAGGAGAGCAGGGTGCCAGGCGAGGCCGGCGCGCTGCTTAAGATGGCCGAAAAGTTCGGTCGTGAGGTTGCGAGACTAACCGTGGATAGGACCGTAGATTGTTCTCGGCGCAGGTGGAAAAGACGAGCGATTCAGCGAGGTTGACCGGGCCCCATTCCGCCACCTCCTAGTCCAATAGTGCCCTAATCCGTCTTTCTGTGTCGAAGAAGCGCTTGATCTAAAACGGTTGGGTTCGTTGCTTGGGCTTGGTGGCAGCGCGGGCTCCAGCAGCGTGCCCACGTGGTCTGGTGCCGCTCTCGGCGCCGGAGCGGGCGGCCTCTCCATTCCCATGTTCGCAAGCGGCACCAGTTCGGCCCCGAGTGGACTCGCCATGGTGGGCGAGAAAGGTCCCGAGCTGGTCAACCTTCCGCGCGGCGCGCAGGTTTTCAAGCCGGTCAAGCGCGGAGAATGCTGGAGGATCAGAGCGGCCCTGCTGTGGTCATGCAGGACGGTGTGCTGGGAGTAGCTGCCGAACTTGTGGACTGGCCGCTCCGCCGCTACGATTTGCGGCATGGGACAGACCAAAAAGCTGATCGATTGCCACGACTGTGACCACCCGGTTTCACCGAGTGCGTCGGCCTGTCCAAATTGCGGCTCGAAGGTGCCGTTCGGTCCTCCCGTTCTTCACCGCAAAAGGCCCCCGGTCTATAACATCGAGGCGCGCAACGACCGCAACATGGTCGTCTTTGCCGTGACGCTGGGAGGCTTAGGCGCAGCTTACGGATTTGCGACAAGCGCAGGGCCGCTTAGCGCTGCGCTGCTGGTCACATCGTACGGCATGCTGGGTGTGTTGGTAGGCGTCCCGCTTGCGGCGTTGTTCAACGTCACGCGCCGGCTGTGGCGGTAGCGACCTCCGGAATCTGGGAAGTCTACGTACCAGCCCAGCGTCGCTCCCGGCGCTCTCATCCGCAATGAGCATGGGCCCTAGTAAGGAAGCGGTGCCATTTCCAAACCCGAGTGACAATCCGGGCCACCCCGAATTCCGGTAGTCTTACGGAATCCTTTTTCGGAACACGGTGTTCTACTGTGAGAACACCGGCGAGATTTAAGTACCAGTTTCTAATTTGCCCGGGATGGCCGCAGTGGGGGCTGGAACCACCCTGCGGCCTTTCGCTTTAGCGAAACCCATTTCTAAGTTGAGCCGTACCGTCTCGGAGGCGAAGTCGGCGGAGAATTCGTGAGCATTCAAATCATTATAGCCGCCATGTTGGAGCGCGAGCTAGCGGCGCGCGGCGTGCAATCGTTGGGACCTTCCGATTGCATGGAGATCGTCGAGAACCTGCTTGAGCGCTTGAAAGATCTGGATCGGGAGTTAGCTGCGCGAGGCGCAACGCGGCGGTAGGCTGATGGACAGACGGCCCCGGGGTCGGAAGGGCCGGGGACTGGTTAGACCGAGGCCGCTACGCGGGAGCTTTGGCATTCTCTTGTTCACGATGCAGGTCCGCAGGAGTCGCAATCGATCGCGGATCGACATTTGCGATTGCGGTCTGGCAGGCGAGCAATCCGGTCATCGGGACGCGTCGCGCCGTGAGCACGATGAGTTTTAGATCGTCTTCCGGTGTCCAATGGTCAGTGCGTATTTGTCCGCTCCAGGCTCAAGATGCTGAGGCCAGTCAATTGCCGTGCAGAACAAGCCGCGTCGCTCGATTTCCCGTGCAAGAGCTTCCGCGCGCAGCCTCGCTGGCAATCCGACAAAACGCGCGCCGGCTAGCCTATCTGCTTGAACCTCTTGGCGAATGAACTCGTGCATCCGCAGAATGAAGTGGTCAGAGAGGCCTTCGAATTCGCTCATGCCAGCCAATCGCGTCAGTCAAAGATATAGGCAACCAGAAAGGTGGATGGCTGCCAAGCGATGAACCCAATCGCCTCCAGCGAAACAGCTGTGGCCAGGAGGGCTACAGCGCTGAAGGTGAGGGGAATGACGAGATCAAAAAAGTTGTGGGGCTCGTCTGCATCTGCAGTTTGAAATGCGGTTCTATTGGACATTCGAATATTCCTCTATTCGAGGTCATATCGAGTTCGACGCTCTCAGCCAAACGTTCGCTGGGGTTAACCTGACCGCTAAACCTTAACAGCGGGTCCAGTCCCTATGTGTCGCGGCACAAAACCGATCGACGGCCTTGATCAGTGCGTCCTTCAATCCACCACTCTGCTGCGGCTAACCTCAACAAGCGCAGGGATCAAAGCCGGCTGGCTGCAAGCTCGAAATACTGTGAACACGACGCCGCCGCCAAAGCCAAGGCGCTCACGCAACCCCGTTCGGCTTGTGGTGGTCTGCTCCCGACAGTGATTTGTCAGTTGCGGTGGAAATCGAGCGAGAGCGCGATTGTAGTGAAGCCTCGTCTCTGCATTCTATGGTCAGTGCCGCGAGGTCGTGCACCGCACGTAGAAGGAGTGAGGTCCGTTCGAAAAAAGTCGAAGATCAATACAGTTGACAAGAGACCCCTTCCGCCGGTCTATCCGACCGGGTTCTATCCGTCGGGTTTACCCGGACAGGTGATCGGTGAATCAGACATCCAATCCAGCTGCACTCGACAAGCTGAAGCTCCGCATTCAGGCGTTGCGTTCCAAGACCATCGCCAATGGCTGCACCGAGGACGAGGCGCTGTCTGCGGCCGCCAAGGTCGCCGAACTGCTGGATCGCCACGATTTGTCGCTGTCCGACGTCGAACTGCGGGCGTCGCCGTGCGAGCGGAAGGTCTACGAGACTTTTCGCAAGAAGCGAATTCCCCTGGACGACTGCATCGGGGCGATCGCTCGTTTCTGCGATTGTCGGGTCTGGCGCGAGAAGAACACGGCCGGCGAGAGCAGCTATGTGTTCTTCGGCCTCGG
The DNA here is from genome assembly GCF_023073295.1 of Bradyrhizobium sp. 23. NCBI lineage: Bacteria > Pseudomonadati > Pseudomonadota > Alphaproteobacteria > Hyphomicrobiales > Nitrobacteraceae > Bradyrhizobium > Bradyrhizobium sp. 23. The sequence continues at coordinate 14,750 of NZ_JADPJF010000122.1, forward strand.
CGCGGACATCGAGGTCGCGCATTATCTGGCCGAATTGATCGACGGCGCCGTCCGCGCCGAGCTCGGCCGCTTCAAGACCTCGGTCGACTACAGCAGGTTCCGGCACCAGGAGCGGCATCTGGCCAATGCCTCCTTCGCGCTCGGGATGGTGGGGTCCATCGCGGACAGGCTGGTGGCGATCAAGGCCAGTCGCGATCAGATCAACGAAAGCACCGGCCGCGGGCTGGTGGTTCTCAAGACGTCGGTGGTCGATGCGGAGTTCGACAAGCTCGACCTGAAGATGCGGACCCAGCGCAGCAGCAGCCGGATGGTGTCGATGACGGCCTATGAAGCCGGCGGCGCCGCCGGCGCGTCGCTGGCCATCAATCCCGGGCTTGCAGGGTCGCAGTCAAGGACCGCTCCCAAAGGGAGCTGAGCGCGTCGGGGGAGGGCGTGCAGCGTCACCGTCATTGCAGTTCAGTCGATCGACTTCTCGAGCTTCTGGGCTGCCCGGAAGTCGTCCATGTGCTGCAGGTTGGGCCCATACGCAGCCTCCTTGGTCAGCAGGTGGTAGATCCGGGCCACGACGGTTTGCAGATGTTTCATTCGTCCGCGCGGCATCGCCCGGGCCTTGCAAAGGGCTCGGACCGCGTGCGCTCGGAAATAATCAAAAGCGTCTGACATCGCGGACTCAACGTCCCGCGAAACGATTGGTTCTTGGATTGGTCCTCGTTCGCGCGCCCCAAAGCGCCTCCAGGAACGCTGTCGAATGGGAGAACTTAGCTCGTCACGAAGCTATGGGATGGGCGAGGTATGTTCTTCTTTTTCTCGAACCGGCTGGGATGTCTCGGCTCGCTGCTGGTCTCCGGGTTGATCACTCTCGCGCTGCTTGTTCTGTTCGGGATCGTTCGGTTCTAACCGCCCGCGGGTTCAGGAACCTGGCCCTCGCTGACCCGTTGTTGGCACTCTCGTCCAGCCATGGAGGGCGCCCTTGGAAAGTACGATCATCGGAGAATTCGACACGCGCCGCGGCGCCGAGCTTGCGGTTGAGCATGTCGTGCAGGAATGCGGCGTGCCGCGAAGCGACGTCTTCGTCCAGCCCGTCGGTGGCGCGAACACGTCGGGGACACGCCCGGCCGGTCCTGACGCCAAGGCCGCGCCTGCGCCGGAGGGACACCAGAAGCTGGAAGGCCGGATCGAGGTCTCCGTGGATTTTCACGGCGATGCGCCTGAGAAGATCGCGGACGCCTTGAAAGGCGCAGGTGCGAAGACTGTCCGAACCAAGTAGCGGCAATGGGCGACTGTGGCGCCGGAATCCGCGCACGCTGAACGGCCACTCTGGTTCTGAGTCGGGGAACCCCTTGCGCGGTCAGTGCGTTTCAACGCGAACGCAGATTGCGAGGTCTCCCTGCTTCAGAGCTCATCGACCCTGATCCCCGGCGACACCGTCTGGCGGCGGTGCGAGGCGCGGCGTGTGGCGGTTCTGAACGATGCTGCCGCTTATTTCGCGGCCCTGCGGCAGACCCTGCTGCAGGCGCAGGACCTCGTCTATATCGTCGGGTGGGATATCCATAGTGAGACCAGGCTGGTCGGCGAGTCCGGGCGAGCGGATGATGGCTTGCCGGAGCAACTCGGCCCATTCTTGCGCGCGCTGGTCCACCGCCGTCCCACCTTGCACATCAACATTCTCGTCTGGGACTTCGTCTCGTTCTACGCCTCCGAGAGGGAATGGAATTCCGCGGCCAAATTTACCGCCGACACAGATGGCCGCGTCCGGTTTCACCTGGATGCCACGCTTCCCTTTGGGTCGGCCCAACACCAGAAGATCGTCTGTGTCGATGGTTCACTGGCGTTCGTCGGCGGGCTCGATCTGACGATCAGGCGTTGGGACACCAGTGATCATCGCGCCGATCACGCATCGCGCTGTGATCCCCAGGGCAAGCCATACCTGCCGTTTCATGACGTTCAATGCGTGGTCGATGGGGATGCGGCGGCGCAGTTGTTCGACCTCGTGGAGCAACGCTGGCGCGCGGCGGGCCAACAGATTGATGATCGGCGCCCGCTGAAAAGCTTGCGCTGGCCGGCGATTGTGCCGGTCGAGGCTGAACATATTCCGGTGGGTATCGCCAGGACCGAGGTGGTTTGTCCGGCAGGTTCGACGCTCCGGGAGGTCGAACGCTCGCTGATTGCAGCGATGCGGTCCGCGACGAAATTCGTGTACATCGAGAACCAGTTCACCAGCGCCACCAAGATCGCGCGCGAATTGGCGGAGCAGATGCTGCGCGTGCCTTCGCTTCGGGTTCTGATCGTCACCCCAAAACTGCACTCCTCATGGCTGGAATCCCAAGCGATGCAGAACGGCCGGGGCGCTTTCATCGATTGCTTCAGTTCGGCCGGCGTCGCCGATCGCATCCGCTTCGTCTACCCGGTCTCGGGGAACGGGGATACGGAAGCGGCCGTGATGGTGCACAGCAAGCTCATGATCGTCGACGATCGGATCTTGAGGATCGGTTCGGCCAATTTGAACAATCGATCGATGGGTGCCGATAGCGAATGTGACCTGATTTTCGAAGCCGCATCAGACGAGCATCGGGAGTTCATCGCCTCGGTCCGCCGTCGCCTAATCGCCCATTTCTGCGGTCTCGATGAACAGACCGTCGCGCAAAACGAAGATCGTCTTTTTGCGCTCCTGGACGACGTCGCAAGCGGGACGAAGGCGCTGCGGGACGTGGAATCCTCGGTCCTGACAAGCGCTCTGGCCACGATGGTTCAGCCGGTGGCGGACCCTGAGGCGCCTCTTCATCTGGAGCGGGCGGCATCGCGCATGTGGAGCACGAAGACAATCATCGGGATCGTCTCGATAGCCGTGGCGCTTTTCGGCCTCGCGATGGCCTGGTCGTACACCTCCTTGAGCGATTTCGCCGACGCGGGCCGAATGTCGACATTCCTGTCTGCCTACGCGCACTCCATCTGGGGGCCGCCATTCGCGATTGCAGCTTTCGTCGTCGGCGGGTTGGTGGTGTTTCCGGTTCTCGTGCTCATTGCGGCAACTGCTGCCGCACTCGGACCATGGCTGGGCTTCGTCACCGCCATGACGGGCGTCTCGCTCAGCGCCTTTGTCCTGTTTGCGATCGGGCGGGCACTCGGCCGCGAACGTCTCCAGCATTTGCTGGGGCGACGTACCGCGCGCATCCAGGAACGCGTTGTCGGCAAGGGCATTCTGGCTGTCGTCGTCATCCGGATGATCCCGATCGCGCCGTTCTCAGTGGTGAATGTCGTGGCTGGCGCGAGCACGCTGCCTCTGCGTGACTTCCTGGTCGGAACGCTGCTAGGCATGACGCCCGGCATTCTCGCCATGGCAGTTTTGGGGGCTCAGATCGCTGATCTCGCCAGGAACGCGTCCTGGGTCAACATGTTGCTGCTCGCACTGGCGTTCCTGGGCTGGCTCGCGATCTGCGCCGGCGCGCAATTCGTCGCGACGTGGCTCGCCGGGAGGCGCTGATGCGCTTCATGACGTGGAATGTGCATGGCACCTTCAATCTCAATCCGAAGTTCGATCTGGAAGGGATCTGTTCCATCATTCGCAAATGGGCTCCCGATGTCGTCGCGCTTCAGGAGGTGGATTCGCGATCGCGATCGGACGATCCGTTTGCGAAGCTGGCGAGCGTTGTCGGCGATCACGGTGTTCACGCCAAGTCGATCGTCACGGCCGATGGCGACTACGGCCAGACGCTCCTGAGCCGCTTTCCATTCTCCGGCCCGCCCGAGATCGTCGATGTGTCGTATCGTGAGCGGGAGCCGCGCCGAGCGATCGCCGCGGGACTGCTGACACCGGTTGGCGATGTTCGCGTGGTGGCCACGCATCTCGGCCTGAGCATCCACGAGCGCCACGCGCAGGCTCAGGCGCTGGTGAGCCTGGTGAAACCTGGAAGGACCGTCGTCCTCGGGGATTTCAACGACTGGTTCTGGATCAAATCGGTGCGGCGCGTGCTCGCGCAGGTCTGCCCAAACCGTACGCGGCTGCGAACTTTCCCGTCGCATTTGCCCCTGCTGCGGCTTGACCGGATCTATGCGACGTCCGACAGCCCGATCGGGAAGGTTTGGACCGACGAAGGCGCGAGGGCCTATTCAGACCATTTGCCTGTTATTGCAGACATCGAGATCCCTGCGGGATCAAACGCATCGAAAGTGCGATAAAAAAAGTGCTGTCTGCAGAAGGACTTGGCTACTGTGCATGGGGTTGTTTTCGCACAACATGCAGTCGGCCCGCAGTGCCGCTCAGCGGGACCACGAGGAACTCTTTCCTCACCTCAGCATTATCTGGCCATGACGGAAGACATTTCCTACCGGCGCAAGCCCTTGACTCCCGAGCAGCGGCAGGCGCGCGATGCGACACGCCGTGTCGAAGCCGAAAAAGCCATGCGCGATCATGAAGCTGCGCAGAAGGCGTTTTATGCCAACAAGGAACGGCTAAGGGCCGAACGGTTGGCACGTGAACAGACGGAGGCGAAGGGCTGACCGTACGCGGTCGCCCCGTCAAGGATGTCCTTGCCCGCGAGCGCCGGTCTCAGTGCCGGTGAGGGATGCGGGTCACGCTCAACGCCTGCTTCAGCGCCTGAACGGCACTTGCGAAAGGTCTGCGAGGCGATTGCGCCTCGATCGCTTCGGCTGCGACGCGACAATCGTCAGCGACCTTGAGCAACCCGCCTCGCGCGAGGTCCATGGTGGAGAGAGCTGCCTGCTCCAGGCAGACCCGTTCAAGCCGTCGAAACTCCCGCAGTTCTTTGCTCATGCGTCAGCTCTCGATGTCCCCGGCGCCATGCCGGCGCTGAGTCTGCTTAATGAACAGTAAACATCTCTGCCTAGCCGGGTTGGCTGGCGTAGAGCTGGTGGGTGCCTTGGGCACGCCCAGCGGGCTTGACGGCGTTTGGCTTCCGCCGGAAGCTTCCAACGACCCTGAATTGAACCACGGAGACGTTCGCTTCCAGCCAGTCCGATCCCGATCAGCGCAAACGACAATGGAGCTGACCATGACCACGTTCGACAAGCGCGAGCAGGGCTTTGAGGCCAAATTCGTCCACGACGAGGAGCTCATGTTCAAGGCCACGGCCCGGTCCAACAAGCTGCTCGGGCTCTGGGCCGCAACCCAGCTCGGCCTCAGCGGCGATGCCGCGGCCGGCTACGCGACCGCGTTGGTGACGGACCATCTGGAGAGCCAGTCGATGGATGAGATCCTCGACAAGGTGGCAGGCGATCTTGCCGCCAAAGGCGTCGCACGCGAACAGGTCGCAGCCAGGCTTCAGGAATGCTTGCACCATGCGTTGTTGCAACTCGAAGCGGACAAGTGAAAGCAAGCCGGCCCTCGACGGCTGGGATCGGGAGGCGGGCGGTGACTTGCGGAATATCTTGCGGAGTATCTTGCAGCAGCCTCGGCAAATGGGCCGGCGCGATCGCACTCGCTGCTGCGATCCTGGTCGGCTGCAGCGGCGCTGAGGTATCGGCCACGCCGCTGACGCCATTTCGCTACGAGGCGCAGGCGCAGCGTCATTGCCCGCACGACCGGGTTGTCTGGCTCGATTTCAGCAAAGGTGTCTATTACGGCAAAGGCCAGAAGCGGTACGGCCAGGGTTTTGACGGCAGCTTCGTCTGCCTGAGCGAAGCCCGTGACAGTCTTTATCGGCGTTCGCTGCTTGGACTGCGGTAAGCGTATTGTTCGGGAAGTGCTGGGTGCTCAGGCGAAGGCCAATGCCACGAGGCTGGAGCACAGCAGGACCAGACCACCGGCGGTCAATGCCAGGAAGCCATCGGATACGAGGTCATGGTTGCGCATGGGACACCTGCCGCTCTCGTCTGCGATGCTCGATCGGATCGATTAAAAATGTCCGAACGCGCCGTCTTGAAAGGGTGATGCTTGCCGTCCGCGCGAGTGCCTCAGGCCCTCGTGCGGTAACCTTCAAACGCATGGGCCAGGAAGATCCCCGCGCTTACCAAACCCATCAGTGCCGAAACCGTCTCGATCATCGTCTCATTCCATTCCGCCCTGCACGCGAGAAAACGCGGGCGGCCTTGCACAGTCAAAAGAATTCCAGTGAGCGGCGCGACAATGGGGGTGGAGTGAGGATTTGGCGCAACAGAATGTCCAGGCGTGGCACAGAGCAGGGCACCGGCGCCCCGTAGTTCAACGGGGCGAGCGCATACCCCCTGTTTACCATCCCGGCGTGAACGCCGTGCGCTCCCCATTTCCGCCGTGTTCGGGTTGCGTTATCGTTACCACTTCCGACGCGGTGGTGGGCCGCCTCGGAGCAAAGGACCGGACAGCGCTACCCGTAGCCAAAGCGGGTTAGGTACGCCTCCGGCAAAGTGGTATTTGGGGCGAATGGGGATCCGACGGTCAGATTCGGTTTTGCGGGCCGCGCGCGCTGCTGCGATGGCCGCGACCTGCCTTGCGCTCGCCAATTGCGCCTCCTCCAACAAATTCGCCAGCCGGGTCGATCCGAAATACGGCGTGTCCTCGAGCCCCCGGGTCGTGGCTTTGGGCGATCCGGTCCCGAAGGGCGGCGGCGCCTATCGCGTCGGCAAGCCCTATGTGGTGGGTGGCCGGACCTATGTGCCCGAAGAGGACGTCAACTACCGCGCCGAGGGCATGGCGTCCTGGTACGGCGACGATTTCCACGGCCGCCTGACCGCCAATGGCGAGGTGTTCGACATGGGCTCGCTGACCGCGGCGCATCCGACCCTGCCGATGCCGTCCTATGCGCGGGTCACCAACGTCTCGAACGGCAAGTCGCTGATCGTCCGCGTCAATGACCGCGGGCCCTATCACGGCAACCGGCTCATCGACGTCTCGAACAAGGCCGCCGAACTGCTTGAATTCAAAGGCAATGGGATCGCCAAGGTCCGTGTCGAGTATGTCGGCCGGGCGCCGCTGGAAGGCTCCGACGACCGCCAGCTGATGGCCACCTTGCGCACCGGGACCCCGGCGCCGTCACCGTCGATGGTCCGGGTCGCCTCGGCGAGACCCTTCGTGCCGGAGCTGCCATCGTCGAACCGCGGCGCCATGCGCGGCGAAGTTCCGACGCCGGAGGGACGGCCCTACAATCTCGGCAACACCTCCGCCGACATGGCTTCACTCAGTGCGACCTCGGAAATGTCGGCCTCGAGCCGCAACCGGGGCCGGGCGCTCCAGAACGCGCGCGCCGTGTCCTATGACGGGGACGGCCGCTATGCGACCGAGAGCACTCCGTCCGGCGCCTACGCTTCGGATGGCGCTGCCGAGGCCCGCGGCATCCTGAGCGGCCGCGGCCTCTACTGAGCCGCGCTTTCCTTCAGGAAACTCATCAACGCCGCATTCACCTCGTCGGGCCGCTCCTGCTGGACCCAATGGCCGGCGCCCTCGATGATCAGCTTTCGCTTCAGATTGGGCAGCACGCGCTCGAGTTCGTTGACGCGCTTGGCTCCGATCAGGCCGGTGATGACGGCGTCTTTCGAACCGGCAATGAAGAGCGACGGCTGATGGATTTGCGCGTCCTGCCAGGGCGCCGTCAGCTCCCAATTGCGATCGAGGTTGCGATACCAGTTCAGCCCGCCGCGGAAGCCGGACTTGCGGAAGGTTTCGGTGAAATAGGCAAGGTCAGTCTCGGTGAGCCAGGCCGGCACAGGCTCCTCCGGGTTGCCGTGGCCGAGGAATCCCTTGCCCTCCAGCACGAACATGGCTGCGGAGGGATCGGCAAGGCCGCGCCCGCCGAGCACGATGCGCATGGTGCGCGCGACGTCGCGCTCGAACTCGGCTTCGGCAACGCCGGGCGCCTGGAAATACTGCCAATAGAAATTGGTGATGCCGCCCTGGCGCAGGAGATCGAGCGGCTTGCCGCGGCCGCGGAACGGCGGCGGCACGCTCAGCCCGGCGACCGCCGTGAAGATGTCGGGCCGGAACAGCGCCGCGTGCCAAGCCACCGGTGCACCCCAGTCGTGGCCGACCACCATGGCCTTGGTCTCGCCAAGCGCCTGCACGAGGCCGACGATATCGCCGACCGTGTCGAAGATCGAATAGGCCGTCGCCTCGGGCGGCGCTGAGCTCTGGCCATAGCCGCGCATGTCGGGGGCGACGACGCGAAACCCGGCCTGCGCCAGCGCCGGGATCTGGTGGCGCCAGGAGTAGGAGAGTTCCGGCCAGCCGTGGCACAGCACCACCAGCGGCCCCTGACCGGCTTCACGGATGAACAGGTCGATCCCGTTGGCCTTGATCACGCGGGTGGATGACATCGCTTTTCCGCCTTGTTTCAGGGGTTTGGTCAGAAAATCTGAGGTGCCACGATAGGGGCGGGACGAGAATCGTGCAATCTCGGGACAAGCGGCCACCCCGTGTTGTTTGCACCGGCTCCAACTGTTAGAACGCCGCTCTCAGGGCTTGGCCATGGAATTTCATCTTTCCTCGTTTAGGCGCACCCGGTTTACCGCCGGAGCGCTGGCGCGCGGGCTGATCGCGACGGCTCTGGTGGCGGCCATTGGCTGGAGCGGGGCGCTCTACGCCGCCAACCAGAGCGTCCAGGGCGCCAAGAAAACAGATGATTCCGGCTTCGACGGCGACGCCCCGACCGCGATCCTGATCGAGGCCTCCAGCGGCAGTGTGCTGTTCGAGAAGAACGCCGACGAGCTCCGCGCGCCCTCGAGCATGATGAAGCTGATGACCGCCGAGGTCGTCTTCAACACCATCAAGAAGGGCGACATCAAGCTGACCGACGAATACCGGATCAGCGAGAACGCCTGGCGCAAGGGCGGCGCACCCTCCGGCGGCTCGACCATGTTCGCCGCCATCAACAGCAAGGTCACGGTCGACGATCTCCTGCACGGGGCGATCATCCAGAGCGGCAACGACGCCTGCATTGCGCTGGCCGAGGCCATGGCGGGCAGCGAGCGGATTTTCGCCGCCGACTTCATGACCAAGCGAGCTCGCGAGCTTGGCCTCACGAAATCGACCTTCGGCAATTCCAACGGCCTGCCGGACCCCGCCAACAAGATGACGGTGCGCGAGCTCGGCATTCTCGCCCGGCACATCATTCTCGACTTCCCCGAATTCTACAAACTGTTCGGCGAGAAGGAATACACCTGGAACAAGATCCGCCAGCCCAACCGCAATCCGCTGCTCAATTCGATGGAAGGCGCCGACGGTCTGAAGACCGGCTACACCAAGGAAGGCGGCTACGGCATGGTCGGCTCGGCGGTGCAGAACGGCACGCGGCTGATCGTCGTCATTAACGGGCTGGAAGACCCCGACGATCGCGCGACCGAAGCCAAGAAGATGCTTGAATGGGGTTTTCGCAATTTCGAGACCCGCACCCTGATCGCGGCCGATCAGCCGGTCGGCTACGCCAAGGTGTTCGGCGGCGAGAGCCGCTCGGTCAAACTGGTCGCCAAGACGCCCGTGAAGGTGATGGTGCACAAGAACGGCAGCGACAAGCTGATCGCGCGCGTCGTCTATAACGGCCCGGTGCGCGCGCCGGTCGAGGCCGGGCAGAAGGTCGGGCTGGTCAGGGTCTGGCGCAGCGGCAACATCGCAGTGGAGACGCCGGTCTATGCCGCTGACGCGATCGGCACCGGCTCGACCGTGCGCCGCGCGATCGACGGCGCCAGCGAGCTGGTGATCGGCATGTTCCGTGCGGGCGCCGAGAAGCTCTGATCATGAGTGAAAGCGCGGTAAAGTGGCCGTCCGGACGCGGGCGTTTCGTCACCTTTGAAGGCGGCGAGGGGACGGGCAAGTCGACCCAGATCAAGAAGCTCGCCGACCGTCTCAAGGCCGCCAGGATGCGTATCCTCGTCACGCGCGAGCCGGGCGGCTCGCCGGGCGCCGAGATCATGCGCCATCTGGTGCTGTCAGGCATGGGCAAGCTGCTCGGACCCGAAGCCGAGACGCTGCTGTTCGCGGCCGCCCGCGACGATCATGTCCACACCGTGATTCAGCCAGCGCTCAACCAGGGCACGTGGGTGCTGTGCGACCGCTTCGCCGACTCGACGCGGGCCTATCAGGGCAGCCTCGGCCGCGTGCCGGCCGCGCTGATCAACGCGATGGAGCGGGTCACGATCGGCGATCTCAAGCCGGACCTCACCATCATCCTCGACCTGCCGGTCGAGATCGGCCTGCAGCGCGCGGCCGCGCGCCGCGGCAGCGGCACGCCGGACAGGTTCGAGGCCGAGAAGCTCGGTTTCCATCAGGGCCTGCGCGAAGCCTATCGCAAGATCGCGGCGGACGATCCCGCGCGCTGCGTGCTGATCGACGCCAATTCCGATCCCGACACGGTTGCCGGACGCATCTGGATCGCGATGCGTGATCGCCTGCTCCCGACGCCGGCAACGGTGGTGTCCATATGAGCCCGCGTCAGACCGAGCGCGAAACTGCCATGTCTCATCCGCGCGAGACGAGCGTTCTGTTCGGCCATCGCGAGGCCGAGACCGCGCTGCTCGCCGCCTATCGCAGCGGGCGCATCCCGCACGCCTGGCTGATCGGCGGGCCGCAAGGCATCGGCAAGGCGACGCTGGCGTATCGGATGGCGCGCTTCGTGCTCGCTCACGGCCAGCCGCTGGCGCCTTCCGTGCAGCGCGCCGAAGACCTCGCCATCAATCCCGATCACGCCGTGGCACGGCAGGTTGCTGCGAGTTCGCACGGTGGCCTGCTGACGCTGGAGCGCACCGCCAACGACCGCGGCGTAATGCGCACCGTGATCACCGTGGACGAAACGCGCGAGACGATCGGTTTCTTCGGCTCGACCGCGACAGCCGAAGGCTGGCG
>NZ_JADPJF010000122.1:25592-44414 GCF_023073295.1 Bradyrhizobium sp. 23
GTCTGCATCGTCGACACCGTCGACGAGCTCAATCCGAATGCCGCCAACGCGCTGCTGAAAATTCTCGAGGAGCCGCCGCAGCAATCGCTGTTCCTGCTGGTGAGCCACGCGCCGGCGCGCGTGCTCGCCACGATCCAATCGCGCTGCCGCAAGCTGCGTCTCCGCGCGCTCGCAACCGACGACGTGATTGCTGCAGCCGCAACCGCTGCCGATCTCGACCCGAACGATCCGGCGTTGCGCGAGGCGGCGGAGGCGTCCGAGGGCAGCGTCGCGCGGGCGCTGACGCTGCTCGGCGGTGACGCCCTGAAGCTTCAGCAGCGCACGGCCGCGCTGCTGGCGCGACTGCCGCAGGTCGATCCGCGCGAATTGCATACGCTCGGCGAATCGCTCGGCACCAGCGACCGCGTTGCGCTTGCCGCCTTCATCGACGGCATCGATCGCTGGATCGCGGAACGCCTGCACGCCGACGAGGCCAATGCCAACCAGAACCTGCCGCGCCTTGCGCGCCTAGCTGAGGTATGGGAAAAGATCGTCCGCGCCGCGCGCGACACCGAAACCTATAATCTGGAGCGAAAGCCCTTAGTCTTCTCGGTGTTCGGCTGGCTGGCGGACGCAACGCGCTAGAGCATGATCCGGAAAAGTGTGCAGCGGTTTTTCCGATAGGATCGTGCTCAAGACAATAAACTAACGCAGGTTCGTTTCCCAATTTCGAGAAGCCGGTAAAGGAATTCGTCGTGGCAGCGCGAGCTAAGAAAATCGCTAAAGGCAAGAGCAGCAAGAAGAAGGCTGCCACCAAGGCCGTCAAGAAAGGCGCGAAGAAGGCCGTGAACGCGCGCGCGCGCAAAGCTGCCAAGAACGTCAAGAAAGCCACGAAGACCAAAAAGACGGCCGCCAAAAAAACCGGGAAGAAGAGCGCCGCGAAGACGGCAAAGAAGGCAGCGAAGAAGCAGGTCGTCGCCAAGAAGACGGTGAAGACAGGAACCAAAAAGCCAGCCAAGGCTTCGGCGAAGAACAAGGCCTCGGCGAAGAAGATAGCCAAGACGGCGAGGGTGGCTGCGTCCGCAGTGACCGCCGCACCAGCTCCTGTCGCGACGCCGCCGAAGACTGCGAAGCCCGATGTATCGAAACCCAAGGCCCCGCGCGCGCCGAAGTCCATCGCAGCGCCGCACGCCAACACGCCCGTGGCCGTCCCCGCGCGCGACAACGTCTTCTACATCACGACTGCGATCGCCTATCCCAATGGCAGCCCGCATATCGGCCACGCCTATGAGGCGATCGCGACCGATACGTTGGCGCGCTTCGCGCGACTCGACGGCAAGGATGTGTTCTTCCTGACCGGCACCGACGAGCACGGCCAGAAGATGGTTCAGACCGCGGCCGGCGAAAAAATGTCCGTCTCGGAGCTCGCCGCCCGCAATGCCGGCCGTTTCAAGCAAATGGACGAGCGCCTGAACGTGTCGTTCGACCGCTTCATCCGCACCACCGAGGAGCAGCATCACCGCTCCAGCCAGGAGATCTGGCGGCGCATGGAAGCGAACGGGGATATCTATGCCGACATCTATGCCGGCTGGTATTCCGTGCGCGACGAAGCCTATTACGCGGAGGACGAGACGCGCCTGAACGAGGACGGCGTGAGGCTCGGGCCGCAGGGCACGCCGGTCGAATGGGTCGAGGAGAAGAGCTACTTCTTCCGCCTGTCGGCCTATCAGGACAAGCTGCTCAAGCTGTACGAGACGCAGCCCAATTTCATTGGGCCCGACTCCCGCAAGAACGAGGTGGTGAGCTTCGTCAAGGGTGGCCTGCGCGACCTCTCGATCTCGCGCACGACGTTCGACTGGGGTGTCAAGGTGCCCGGCGACGAAGATCACGTGATGTATGTCTGGGTCGACGCGCTCACCAACTACATCACCGGCGTCGGCTTCCCCGACGAGAGCGACAACAACTGGCGTTATTGGCCTGCCGACGTGCACATCATCGGCAAGGACATCATCCGCTTCCATGCGGTGTACTGGCCGGCTTTCCTGCTGTCGGCCGGGATCCCCCTCCCGAAGCGGGTCTATGCCCATGGCTTCCTGTTCAGCAGGGGCGAGAAGATGTCGAAGTCGGTCGGCAACGTGGTCGATCCCTTTAACCTCGCCGACCAGTACGGCGTCGACCAGATGCGCTATTTCTTTCTGCGCGAGGTGCCGTTCGGCCAGGACGGCAACTACAATCACGAGGCCATCGTCGCGCGCATCAATGCCGATCTCGCCAACGATCTCGGCAATCTCGCGCAGCGCTCGCTGTCGATGATCGCGAAGCAGCTCGGCGGCGTGCTCCCGGAGCCCGGCGAATTCAGCGATAACGACAAGGCGATCCTGTCACAGGCTGACGACATGCTCGCGGCGTCCCGCGAAGCGATGGCGACGCAGCAAATCCATCACTGGCTCAATGCCGTGTGGGCCGTGGTCGCGGAAGCCAACCGCTATTTCGCGGGCGAAGCGCCGTGGGCGCTCGCCAAGACCGATCCTGTCAGGCAGAGGACGGTGCTCTACGTCACCGCCGAAGTCGTGCGCCAGATCGCAATCCTGGCCCAGCCGGCGATGCCGACGGCCTCGGGATTGCTGCTGAACAGCCTCGGTATCCCCGAAGCGGAGCGCAACTTCGCCGCGCTTGGTGGCGCAACGCGCATCGCGCCCGGTACGACGCTGCCCGCGCCGACGCCGGCCTTCCCCCGCTATATCGAGCCGGCAGCCTAAAGGCGTTCGCACCATGCTGGTCGACAGCCACTGCCATTTGGATTTTCCGGATTTTGCGGAGGATCTCGACGGGATCGTGTCGCGGGCGCGAGCGGCCGGCATCGGCCGCATGGTCACGATCTCGACGCGGGTGAGGAAACTGAACCAGCTTTTGGCCATCTCCGAGCGCTATGACGACGTCTATTGCTCGGTCGGCACCCATCCGCATAACGCTGATGAAGAAGACGGCATCGCGCCGGACGAGCTGATCGCTTTGACGCAGCATCCCAAGGTCGTCGCGCTCGGCGAAGCCGGGCTCGACTATTTCTACGACAACGGCTCGCCGGAGGCGCAGGCGAGGGGCTTTCGTGCCCACATCGCCGCCGCCCGCGCCACCGGCCTGCCGCTGGTGATCCACACCCGCGAGGCTGACCAGGATTGCGGCCGTATCCTTGAAGAGGAGACGGCAAAGGGATCGTTTCGCGCGGTGTTGCATTGTTACACCGGCGGGCGCGAGCTGGCGCTGAAGGCGGTCTCGCTCGGGCTCTATATCGGCTTCACGGGCATCCTGACCTTCAAGAAGTCCGAGGCCTTGCGCGCGCTTGCGGCCGAACTGCCGTCCGACCGTATTCTGGTTGAAACAGACTCGCCCTACCTTGCGCCGGGCAAGTTCCGGGGCAAGCGCAACGAACCGGCCTATGTGGTCGAGGTCGCAAAAGTGCTCGCCGAAACACGCGGCGTGTCGTTTGACGAGATCTCGCGCCAGACAAGCGAAAACTTCTTTCGCCTGTTCTCCAGGGTGAAACCTTAGAACTGGGAGCCGCATGACGCTGACGCTGACGATCCTGGGCTGCGGCTCCTCCGCCGGCGTGCCGCGTCCGGCACTCGGCTGGGGTGCCTGCGATCCCAACAATCCCAAGAACCGCCGTCGCCGCTGTTCGCTGCTGGTCGAGGAGACATCGGGCGAGGGCACCACGCGTATCGTGATCGACACCTCGCCTGACCTGCGCGAGCAATTGCTCTCGACCAATGTCGACCACATCGATGCCGTGTTCCTGACCCACGAGCACGCCGATCAGACCCACGGCATGGACGACCTGCGTTCGGTCGTGATGCACATGCGCCGGCGGATTCCGACCTATCTCAATCAGACGACTGCGAACGACATCATGTCGCGGTTCTCCTATTGCTTCGTCTCACCGGCGGGCAGCGACTATCCGCCGATCCTGACGGCGCAGTCGATCGAGGCCGGTGACAGCCAGACCATCCAGGGGAAGGGCGGCCCGGTGACGATGACGGCCTTCCTGGTGCAGCACGGCAACATTCCCGCGCTGGGCTATCGCATCGGCGATGCCGCCTACACGCCCGATCTCAACGACATCCCACGCGAGAGCTGGAGCGCGCTGGAAAATCTGGATCTCTGGATCGTCGATGGCCTGCGCTACACCAGCCATGTCAGCCATTTCAGCATCAACGACGCGTTGTCCTGGATCGAGCGCTTCAAGCCGAAGCGCGCCGTCATCACCAACATGACGGCCGACGTCGATTATGAGGTGATCCGGCAGTCGCTGCCGGCGGGAGTGGTGCCCGCGTATGACGGGCTGCGGCTGGAGACCCGCTGAACCTGCGGGGGAAATTCCGGCGAGAGCCGGCATACTCCTTGCTTGCGCTAGCCCCATCATGTTGATCTAACGTCTGAAAGACAGGCGCCGGGCAGGGGCGATATTCATGCAGGACCGGCGCGCGACGTGCGATCGCCGGGACCTTCTGAATCGCTTCGTATGAGGATGGGGATCGCGTTGGCAGGGGACGATGTCACGAGCCGGGGGCCGGTGCGACGCGCGCTAGATCTCCTTTATCTCGGTGCGGGCTACGCCGCCGGAGCCTTCATGGTTGCGATCTTTGCAATCATGATGATCATGTCGATCGGGCGCCAGTTTGCGGTCAACATTCCCGCCGGCGATGATTTCGCCTCATGGTGCATGGCCGCGATGGCATTCCTCGGCCTCGCTCACACCTTCAAGCGCGGAGAGATGATCCGGGTCGGCCTGTTGCTGGAGCGTCTGCATGGGCGCTCCAAACAGGTGGCGGAGGTCGTGGCCCTTGGTATTGCCGCCGCTTTCATCCTCTATTTCACCCGGCATGCCGTGCAGATGACCTACGATTCCTGGCGCTTCAACGACGTGGCGCAGGGCGTCGTCGCGCTTCCGCTCTGGATTCCGCAGCTCGGGTTTTCCGGCGGACTCGTGATCCTCTCGATCGCGCTCATTGATGAAATGGTCAGTGTCATCAGCGGCAACCGGCCGAGCTACGAGAAGGGCTCGCCGGACGAGACTCCGGACGAATTCATCGAGCGGATATCGCAGGGCGGCGGAGGTTGACGATGGCCAATCTCGGCATGATCGAACTATCGTTCATTCTGCTCGGCGTCATGATCGTGCTGCTGGGAAGTGGCATCTGGATCGCGGTTTCGCTGGGGCTTGTCGGCTTCGTGGCGATGGCGCTGACCACGAGCCTGCCGCTCGGCTCCGTGCTTGCGACCACGACATGGAGCGCAAGCTCGTCATGGACGCTGGCTGCGCTGCCGTTGTTCATCTGGATGGGCGAGATCCTCTTCCGCACCAAATTATCCGAGGAAATGTTCCGGGGCCTGTCGCCCTGGGTGCAGTGGCTGCCGGGGCGTCTGACCCATGTCAACGTGATCGGCTGCGGCATCTTCGCGGCAGTGTCGGGTTCGTCGGCGGCGACCTGTGCGACCATCGGCAAGATCGCGCTGCCCGAACTGGACAAGCGTGGTTACGATAAGGGCTTGAGTCTAGGCTCGCTCGCGGGCTCCGGCACGCTCGGCCTGCTGATCCCGCCGTCGATCCCAATGGTGGTCTATGCGGTCACGGCGAATGTCTCCGTGCTTCAGGTGTTCCTCGGCGGCTTCCTGCCGGGCGTGCTCGTGATGGTGCTCTATTCGGGCTACATCATCATCTGGTCGCTGCTGAACCCGAAGAAGATTCCGCCGCGCGATCCCCCGATGCCGTTCCGCCAGAAGCTGCGCGAGTCGGCCAGGCTTGCGCCCTGCCTGTTGCTGATCCTGGCAGTCTTCCTCTCCCTCGTGCTCGGCTTCGCGACGGCGACGGAATGCGCCGCCTGGGGCGTTTCGGGCGCGCTGCTGCTGGCGTGGTGGAGCCGCACGCTCACGCGCAAGAACTTTCTCGAGAGCATCATGAGCGCGACGCGCCTGACCTGCATGATCATGCTGATCCTGGCAGGCGCTGCCTACACGACCGCAGCGATGGCCTATACGGGCATTCCGGCGGCGCTCGCCACCTGGGTCCAGGGCCAGCAGCTGACGCCGGGCATGCTCGCGCTGTATCTGAGCATCATGTACATCATCCTGGGATGCCTGATCGACGGCATCTCGATGATCGTCCTGACCGCCGTGATCGTGCTGCCGATGGTCAAGCAGGCCGGGCTCGACCTGGTCTGGTTCGGCGTCTATCTCATCATCCACGTGGAGATGGCGCAGATCACGCCGCCGGTCGGTTTCAATCTGTTCGTGCTCCAGAACATGAGCGGGCGTGATACCTTGACCGTCGCGCGGGCGGCGTTCCCGTTCTTCGTCCTGTTGCTCGCCGCCGTGTTCATCATCACGGAATATCCGCAGATCGTGATGTTCCTGCCCAAGCTTGCTTTCCCAGACTGAGCGTACCGGTTTTGAAATTGACTGTGAGGAGAAGCCCGATGATGTCTCGTTTATTCCGCGCATCCTTGATCGCCAGCGCCGTGCTGGCTGCGACACCCGCTTTGGCTCAGACCAAATGGAATCTGCCGGCGGCATATCCGGCCGACAATCCGCACTCCGAGAATCTCGTCGCGTTCGCCAAGGACGTCGAAGCCGGCACGTCCGGCAAGCTCCAGATCACGGTTCATCCGGGCGCCTCACTGTTCAAGGCGCCCGACATCAAGCGCGCGGTGATGACCGGGCAGGCGCAGATGGGCGAAGTCTTGCTGTCGATCCACGAGAACGAGGATCCGGTATTCGGCGTCGACGTCGTGCCATTTCTGGCGACCAGCTTCCCGGATGCCATGAAGCTGTACCAGGCGTCGAAGCCGCTGATTACCAAGAAGCTCGATGCGCAGGGTCTGAAGCTCCTGTTCGTCGTGCCGTGGGCGCCGCAGGGCGTCTATGTCAGCAAGCCGCTTGCGACCATCGAAGACATGAAGGGCCTGAAATGGCGGGCCTACAACGTTGGGACCGCGCGCATCGGCGAGCTGGTTGGCGCGCAGTCGGTCACCATTCAAGCCGCCGAGCTGCCGCAGGCACTTGCGACCGGCGTCGTGAACTCGTTCATGTCGTCAGGCGGCACGGGCTACGATGCGAAGGCATGGGAGTCGCTGAAGTACTTCTATGATGTGCAAGCCTGGATCCCGAAGGACTACACCTTCGTCAACAAGGCGGCGTTCGAGGCGCTCGACAAGCCGACCCAGGAGGCCATCCTCAAGGCCGCCGCGACCGCGGAAACCCGCGGCTGGAAGGCCTGGCAGGACAAGAGCACCTGGTACATCGATCAGCTCAAGGCCAAGGGCATGACGGTCGAGCCGCCGAGCCCGGCCCTGAAGGCTGGCTTCCAGAAGATCGGCGAACAGCTCACCGCCGACTGGCTCAAGAAGGCGGGAGCCGACGGCCAGGCCCTGGTTGACGCCTACAAGAAGATGTGAGGACGACGGGGCTCGGCGAACCCGACTAGTCGAAACTGCGCAACGACTTCGCGGCGACACCCAACCGCCGCGGAGGTCGAGACAAGCTCAGGCCGAGATCGCCTTCGCCGATCCCGCTTCATTGCGCAGCAGGAATTTCTGGATCTTTCCCGTCGACGTTTTCGGGATAGGCCCGAACACCACGGACTTCGGCGTCTTGAAGCCGCTCATATGCGAGCGGCAGAAGGCGATGATATCGGCTTCGCTCGCGCTTGCGCCGTCCTTCAGCTCGACGAAGGCGCAGGGCACTTCGCCCCATTTCGGATCGGGCTTTGCGACCACGGCGGCGAACAGCACGGCCGGGTGCTTGTAGAGAATGTCCTCGACCTCGACGGAGGAAATGTTCTCGCCGCCGGAGATGATGATGTCCTTGGAGCGATCCTTGATGATGACGTAGCCGTGCGCGTCGAGCACGCCGAGATCGCCGGTGTGAAACCAGCCGCCCTCGAAGGCTTCCTGCGTCGCCTTGTCGTTCTTGAGGTAGCCCTTCATCACGATGTTGCCGCGGAACATGACCTCGCCGATGGTCTCGCCGTCGTGCGGTACTTGCCTCATGGTTTGCGGATCGATGACGGTGACGGCTTCCTCGAGCGGGTAGGGCACGCCCTGCCGCCGCTTCAGGCTGGCGCGCTCGGCTGCGGGCAGATCATCCCAGCCAGGCTGCTCGGCGCAGACGGAAGCGGGGCCGTAGACCTCGGTCAGGCCATAGACGTGCGTCAGCTTGATGCCGATGCTCTCGGCGCCCTCGAGCACCGCGACCGGCGGCGCGGCACCGGCGATCAGGCCGACGACGCGGCGCGCGGCATCGCCCTTCGGTGCATCGGGCGCGTTGATCAGCGTGTTGTAGACGATCGGCGCGCCGCACATATGGGTGACGCCGTGCTGCTTGATCAGCTCGAAGATTTTCGTCGGCTCGACCTTGCGCAGGCAGACGTTGATGCCGGCGGCGGCTGCGATGGTCCAGGGGAAGCACCAGCCGTTGCAGTGGAACATCGGCAGGGTCCAGAGGTACACCGGATGCTGGCCGAGTTGGCCCGCGAGAATATTGCTGACGGCGTTCAGATAGGCGCCGCGGTGATGGGTGACGACCCCCTTGGGATTTCCCGTGGTGCCCGAGGTGTAGCTCAGCGCGATCGCATCCCATTCATCGCCCGGCAGGATCGCCGCGAAGTCAGGATCGCCTTGCGCGAGCGCGGCCTCGTACTCGATCTCGCCGATGCGCCCGCCGCCTTTGAAGGCGGCGTCGTCGACGTCGATCACGAACGGTTTTGGGCCACTCATCTGTGACAGCGCATCGGTGATCACGCCGGAAAATTCGGGGTCGACCAGAATGATCCTGGCGCCGCCATGGTCGAGCTGAAATGCGATCGAAGGTGCATCCAGCCGGATGTTCAGCGCATTGAGCACCGCACCCGTCATGGGGACGGCGAAATGCACCTCGTTCATCGCCGGAATGTTCGGCAGCATCGCCGCGACGGTGTCGCCGACGCCGATGCCCTTGCCGGCAAGGTACGAAGCAAAGCGCTTGCAACGCTCATGCGTCTCGCGCCAGGTGAAGCTGCGCCCCTCGTAGACCGTGCTGACGTGATCGGGATAGACCGCGGCGCTGCGTGTGAGAAAGCTCAACGGGCTCAGCGGCACGTAGTTGGCGGGCGTCTTGTCGAGGCCGATATTGTACTGGTTCTGCCGCTCGCTCATCGACACCTCCCTTACGCGCCGGCCTACAGGAATCCGATGGAGATCCACGGAAAGACGGCGACCACGATCAATCCTACCAGCAGCGCCAGCAGATAGCCCCAGATCGGCCTGATGCCTTCGGCCGGATCGACGCGTCCGATGGCGCAGGCGGCATAATAACCGACCCCGAAGGGCGGGGCGAATAGCCCGATACCCATGGCGAGAATGATGACCATGGCATAGTGCACCTCGTGGACGCCGACGGCGCGCGCAATCGGAAATAACAACGGCCCGAACAGCACGATCGCCGGGATGCCCTCGAGCACGCTGCCGAGGATGGTGAAGGCCAGGATCGAGACGGCGATGAAGGTCGCCGCGCCGCCCGGCAATCCGGTCATGGCGGATGCCAGCGCCCGCGAGAAGCCTGATTGCGTCAGGCCCCAGGCCATGCCGGTCGCCGTGCCGATGATCAGCAGGATCGCGCCCGACAGCGCCGCGGTTTCGACCAGCATCGGAAACAGCCGCCGCCAGTCGAAGCGGCGGTAGACGAGGAGGCCGACCAGGGCGCCATAAACGATGCCGATCGTGGACACTTCGGTGGCGGTGGCGATGCCTTCGACCACGGCGTAGCGGATCACGAAGGGCAGCGCGAGCGCGGGCAGGGCGATGACGAAGGTCTTGCCGATCTCGCCGCCTGTGGCGCGGCGGACATGGCTCATGTCCTCGTGGCGATAGCGCCACCACACCAGCATGCACAGCGTTATGGCCAGCACCACGCCGGGCAACAGGCCGCCGGTGAACAGCGCGGCGATCGAGACGCCGGTGACCGATCCGATCGTGATCAGCACGAGACTCGGCGGAATGGTTTCGGTCTGCGCGCCGGTGGCCGCAAGAAGCGCGACGAGATCGCCGGGCTTGGCGCCGCGCTGTTTCATCTCCGGGAACAGCACGGGCGCGACCGCGGCCATGTCCGCGGCCTTGGCACCTGAGATGCCGGAGACCAGGTACATCGCGCCGACAAGCACGTAATGCAGCCCACCGCGGACATGGCCGAGCAGGCTGGCCAGGAACGCCACCATGGCCCGTGCCATGCCGGTCATTTCAATCAGGAGCCCCAAAAATACGAACAGCGGCACCGAGAGCAAAATGAGGTGGCTCATGCCCTCGTCCATCCGCCCGACCAGTACCATGACCGGCGTGCGCGTGGTCAGTGCCAGATAGCCGAAGATCGCGAGCCCGAAGCCGAACGCGATGGGAACGCCGGCAAAGACGCAGAAGCCGGCGACGCCGACGAAGAAGATGACGAGGTTGAGATTGCCGAGCGGCCGCAGATATGGCTGCGCCAGCCAGAACAAGCCGACGACGACGGCAACGGCGACCGCGGCCGTCAGCACCATGCGGTAATCGACTGCGCGCAGCAGCCGCAACAGCGCGAACGCCGCCATCAGGCAGATGCCGGCCGGCAATGCCGCGGCGCGCCACATATTGGAGATCTGCAGCGCCGGCGTGGTGATGAAGCTTTCCTCGTAGGCGTAGTCCCAGGACGGCCAGACGATCAGCGCCAGGAAGGCCAGCGCCGCGCAGGTCGCGACCAGATCGAGCCAGGCCCGCGTGGCCGGCCTGGTGCTGGCGACGACCGCGGTCATGCGCATGTGCTCGGAACGGCGGAACGCCACCGCCGCGCCCAGCATGGCGAGCCACAGGAACAGGATCGAGGCCAGCTCGTCCGACCAGATCAGCGGCCGGTGCAGGCCGTAGCGCGCGACCACGCCGGCAAACAGGATCGCAATCTCGGCGACCACCAAAATGGCCGCCGGAATTTCGACGAGGAGACCGAGTGCGCGCTCCGTCGAGGCCAGCAAGGAAGGCCGGCGAGGGGACCGAACAGCCGCCTCGCCCGCCACTCCGCTCACTTCGACCTCAAGATGAGCCATGACGGCTCCAACGCGTTACGACAGCTTGCCGACGGCTTTTTCCAGCAGGTCCCAGGCCTGGTCGCCATATTTGCCTTTCCACTCGGCATAGAAGCCGGCGGAGCGCAGCTTGTCGCGGAACGGCGCGACCGCGGGCTGATTGAAGGTCAGGCCCTTGCCCGCGAGCTCCTGCTGCAGATTGGCATTGAGCTTGGCGGTATCCTCACGCTCCTTGAGCGCTGCGGCATTGATGTTCTTGGCGACGATGGTGCGCACATCCTCGGGCAGGCTGCTCCACGCCTTGCGATTGGCCAGGAACCAGAAGCCGTCCCACATGTGGTTGGTCAGCGAGCAGTATTTCTGCACCTCGTAGAGCTTGGCGGTCGAGATGATCGCCAGCGGGTTCTCCTGGCCCTCGACGATCCTGGTCTGCAGCGCGGAATAGACCTCGGCGAAATTGATCGAGGCGGGCGCCGCATCGAATGCCTTGAACATCGAGGTCCATAGCGGCGACACCGGCACGCGGATCTTGAAGCCCTTGAGATCGTCCGGATGGGTGATCGGCTTGCTCGACGACGTGGTCTGGCGGAAGCCGTTGTCCCAAATCTTGTCCATGACTTCGAGCCCGGCCTTCTTGATCTCGCCGCGGACAAAGGCGCCGAGATCGCCGTCCATCGCCTTCCAGACCGTGCCGTAGTCCGGGAACGCGAAGCCGATGCCGTTGATGGACGCCGCCGGTACCAGGGTCGACAGGATCAGCCCCGACAGCGTGAAGAACTCGACGCCGCCGGACCGGATCTGGCTCAGCATGTCGGTGTCAGACCCGAGCTGGTTGTTCGGGAAGATCTGGAGGTCGAACTTGCCGCCTGTCTCGGCCTTGATCGCCGCGGCCATCTCCTTGGCGCGCACGTTCAGCGGATGCGTGTCCGGCAGGTTATTGGCGTATTTGTAGGTGAACTCGGCGCTCTGGGCGCGGGCCACATGGGGCGCACTGAGGCCGCCCAGGACCGCGGTCGCGGCGGAGGCCTTGAGAAGCGTGCGGCGGGAAAAGCTCATGGGTCTGCTTCCTCGGAAAGTTTGTTGTTGTTCTGAGATGCAAACCTATACGGACGGAAGGTCAGAAGGTCATCTGCGATCTCGCGAAGCCTCGCTTATTGCAGCCGGACATCCTCACGGCAATATCGGCTTTCGGCGGCATCGGCCCGATTCAAAAACCGAAAAACAACCCCATGCACAGTAGCCGTCGAAAGTCGGGACCACGTCCGACGGCCAGCCTGGAAAAGGACCGGGAACGAAGGTGCGATGAGAGGAATTCTAGCTAAATAACTGATCTGATTTGATATAATGATATTCCATAATATACCTTATGCGAATCGTGGATATGGCTGTGCAGGTCAGGCCAGATCATTCCGCAGCTACCCAGAACCCCTCTTTCGGATCAAACTTGTGCCAACAAATCCCCGGGCAAACCGACGCAGCGGTTGTCGCCACGGCAGCATTGGGAGGTTCGTCATGCAGGAGAACGTCGCCCGCGCAGACCGCTCGCGCGCCATTCCATTCGACGCCGCCAAGCTCGACCGCCTGATGGAGGCTGCCGGCCTCGACGTCGTGGTCGCGACCTCCAAGCACAATGTGCAGTACCTGCTGGGTGCCGAGCGCGCGATCTTTTTCGACTACATGGATGCGCTCGGCGTCAGCCGCTATCTGCCGGTGCTGGTCTATCCCAAGGGCGCACCCAACAAGGCAGTTTATGTCGGCCACCGTCTGGAAACCCATCAGCGCGCCGTGGCGCCGCCATGGGTGGCGCAGCTCCGGACCGAGTCCAACGGCTCGGTTGATGCCGTCACACGGGCTGTCAGCCTGATCCGCGATGCCGGCGTGCCCCTGAAGCGGGTCGGGGTCGAGATGGCGTTCCTGCCGATGGATGCGGGCCGGGCGCTCAGTGACGCCCTGCCCGGCGCCGAGCTCAAGGACGCGCTGCTGGTGCTGGAGCGGCTGCGGGCGGTGAAGTCGGCGGACGAGCTTGCGAAGCTCAAGACGGCGTCCGAACTGGTGATCGCCTCGATGCTGGCGGTGATCGCCGGGCACGGGCCGGGCACGACCAAGCAGCAATTGTCGGACGCCTTGCGGCTCGCCGAAGCCAATCGCGGGCTGACCTTCGAATACTGCTTGCTCGCCTGCGGCAACAGCCACAACCGGGCGCCCTCGGCGCAGCGCTGGGAGCAAGGTGACGTGCTGTCGCTCGATTCCGGCGGCAATTATCACGGCTATATCGGCGACCTCGCGCGCATGGCCGTGCTCGGCGATCCCGATGCCGAGCTGAAGGACTGTCTGGCCGAGATCGAGGCGGTCCAGCGCGCCGCCTTCGCGGCGGTCAGGCCGGGCGCCATGGGCGGCGACATCTACGTCGCGGCCGAGCGGCAGCTCGCGAAGATCACCCAGCGCGACTGCACGGAGTTTTTGGCCCACGGCATGGGCCTCGTCAGCCACGAGGCCCCTCGCCTGACGGCCAAAGGTCCGATCCCCTACGACGACACGGATGCGCGGCTGCCGCTCGAAACTGGCATGGTGGTGTCGATCGAGACCACGATGAAGCATCCGAAGCGCGGGTTCATCAAGCTCGAGGACACGGTTGCGGTGACGGCGACGGGTTACGAGATCTTTGGCGAGGGTGGTCGCGGCTGGAATTTGGGTGGCAGTTCGCTGTAGGCTGGGACCGCGCGCACAGCAGACATCTCGCTCTCGGCCCAAGCTCAGCCGGGTCGTCAACCCCTGTCCTACACCGCCATGACCTAGACTTCCGCGGAAGCGGTAGCTCGTGGCATGCGCATGACCTGCTCGAGGGCGTGTGAGTGCTTCAGCACGGCAAGCGTCTCGCGTGCGCTGAGGCTGCTGACGACTTCCTCGAAATCGTCGCTCTGCTCAATCTTGGCCCGGCCGATCGCGAGATCTATGTCGATTTGGCCCGATTTGCGCGGCGGCGTTTCGAGGGACTGCATGTGCGGTCCCAGCAACGCGGGATTCTGTCTAAGTTCGATCAGGGCCCCGTGTGGCTCGATCCGATCCAGGCTGGCAAGCTCTCTCGCCCTCTGCAGCAGCGCCGGCACGCGATTGTCCTCCGGGGTTGCAAACAGGCGCGCCATTCGCGGTGTCGTCGAGGTGACGAGACCGATCGGAATGGCGCAAACCAGGCCGATGATCACCGGTGACATCCAGAGCAGCAGCGGAAGCGACACGGCGTAGGCGCTTGCCGCCATGGCCAGACCGCATAGGGTCGGCACCGTGAACTTGCGATAGACTTCGTCGCGCGTGATCCTGCCATCGCTTCGCCGTTGCACTTGCCAGCCCGCGTCACGGCCCAGCAGGATCTCCGCCACGGCGGTGGATTGAAAGATCATCATGGAGGGGGCGATCAAGGCGGCAAGCAGGCTCTCGGCGACCACCGCCAGCAGCACGCGAAATCCGCCGCCGAATGCCTGCCGTTCCGCACGCTTGGTGAGCAAAACGAGGTAGGCCAGCAATTTGGGCACGATGAGCAGCCCCATTGTCGCGGCAAAGACCCAGGCGGCGAGCACGGGATCCTGTGCGGGCCACGTTGGAAACAACGAGAAGCCCTTGGGAAAGTACTCCGGCTTGACGAAATAGGCCTGCAAGGAGGTCAGGATTCCGAGCAATAGAAACAGCAGCCACAGCGGCGCGGTGAGGTAGGATCCGATCCCGGTCAACAGGTGAAGCCTGGAGACCCAGTGCAGGCCTCGAGCCGGTAGAACGGCAAGATGCTGGAGATTGCCCTGACACCAGCGGCGGTCGCGCGCCGCGAAATCCAGAAGCGACGGGGGCACCTCCTCGAAACTCCCGCCGAGACCTGGAGCCATGAAAATTCCCCATCCCGCTCGTCGCATTAGTGCGGCTTCGACAAAATCGTGGCTGAGGATATGGCCGCCGAAAGGCTTCCTCCCGCGCAACTCGGGCAGGCCTGCCTCTTGCGCAAAAGCCTGCACCCGGATGATGGCGTTATGTCCCCAGTAGTTGCCCTCTGAGGCGTGCCACCAGGTGTTCCCGGCCGCGATCAGCGGGCCGTACAAACGACCCGAGAACTGCTGAAGCCGGCTAATCAGGGTTCGCGCATTGACGACGATCGGAAGCGTTTGAATCAGCGCGGCTTGCGGGTTCGATTCCATCGCGCCCGCCAGCCGCACGATGGTCTCTCCGCTCATCAGACTGTCCGCGTCGAGAATGATCATGTAGTCGTAGGCGCCACCGAATCGCCTCACCCATTCGGCGATGTTGCCGGACTTTCGGGCGGTGTTGTCGGATCGGTGACGATAGTAGAGATGGCCCGAACCGCAGTTGCGCTGCAGTTCCAGAAACGCAAGCTCCTCGGCAATCCAGATGTCCGGATCTGTCGTGTCACTGAGCAGAAACCAGTCGAACAATGGGGCCTGTCCGGTTTCGCCGACCGACTCGTACATGGCGCGGAGTCGCGCCATGAGATGGTGCTGATCCTCGTTATAGGTCGGCAACAGCATCGCCGTTCGGCCGGTGATCGTGGGCAGCGGACCCTGGCTGTCAATTGGCAGCACATCCGGTCGCCCCCGCAGGAGCACAAAAAAACCGGCGACTGAAGACACGAACGAAAACGCGATCCAGGCGAGCAGCACGAGAAACAGCCCGAACACCATGCCTTCGAGGACCGTGACGCCACCAACCTTGAGAACATCGTACATCTCAACAGCGCCCGCAGCGGTAATCGCGACCGTTCCGCCAAGAATGAACAGGCGTCGCGCTGCAACGGCAGGGGCGGTCCGCAGTCGCCCCGGATCGGCACGGTTAGTCCGGTCCAATCGGCAAGGCTGCATGGGGAGAGGCGTTTCGTCGGGGAGATACCGAGTGCCAAGCTCAAGCGAGAGCGCGGGCGAGGTCGTCAGGGCGCCCATCGGTAAACCCAGACTTCAGAGATCGGCTGTTCGCCCTGCATCAAGATCGCCCTCAACTCGATCGGCGCGTCCTTCACGGCGCACTGGAAACTCAGGCGCCAGCCGCCGGTTTCCGGGTTTGGCTGTGTGACGACGATCTTGATCTCGGATTTGTCGGCGCTGACGGCACCCCTTACCTTGTTGGGATCGACCGCCTTCAGTCCGTCCCCGACGATTTCGAGCACGAACAATTTGCTGTCGTCGCCCCGCGCGCCAACGCCTGTGCGGGTGAACCGAGCCAGCGAATTGGGCTTCGGCGCGTCCGGACCCCAGTGCAGACGGTAGGTGTAGTTGTTTTCGCTCTTGGCCTGGAGAGCTGTTTTCGGGCGCCAGAAGGCGGCGATGTTGTCGTGAACTTCCTCCTTGGTCGGGATCTCAAAGAGGACCACACTGCCCTCTCCCCAATCTCCGATCGGTTCGACCCAGAGGCTTGGACGACGCTCAAAGCGCGATTCGATGTCCTCGTAGGCAAAGAAGTTTCGTTCCCGCTGCATCAGGCCGAAGCCGCGAGGATTGAGATCATTGAATGTGCTGGCTTGCAGATCGCGCGGATTGTTGAGAGGACGCCAGAGTTGCTCGCCCTTTCCGTTGAACACGGCGAGCCCATCGGAGTCGTGCACGGCAGGGCGGAAATCGTCGACATCGTGTCGGTCGTTCGGACCGAAAAAGAACATGCTTGTCATGGGCGCCAGGCCGGCATGCTGCAGCTCGATCCGCGGATAGAGCGACATCTCCACGTCGAAGACCGTCGGAGCGCCCGGCCTGATCGTGAAGCGATAGCTTGCCGTAGCGCTCTTGCTGTCAAGCAGCGCATGGACCACCACAGATGTGGCACCCGGCGCGGGCTTCTCCAGCCAGAACGCCTTGAAGAAGGGAAATTCCTCCCCCTTGCTCTCGCCGGTATCGATCGACAGACCGCGCGCGGACAGGCCATACGTCTCGCCTTTGGCAACGGCACGGAAGTAGCTGGCGCCGACAAACGCGCAAACCTCGTCGTAATAGTCGGGGCGATTGATCGGGGCGTGAATGCGAAACCCGGCAAACCCGAGATCGGCGTCCGGTACCTGGCCGATATTGTCGCCGAATGCAAAATCGTCGCGCCGGTACCTGATCGGTACGGCTCGTCCGCCGGCGACCTCGTAAATGTCGACCCTGTTCTTATAGAAAAAGCCGCGGTGGAAAAACTGAACCTCGAAGGGCAGCTTCTCGCTACGCCAAGCCGCGCGCTCCGGCAGAAAGCGGATTGACCGGTACTGGTCGTAGGTGAGATCTTTGAGCGCGTCCGGGACCTTTTCCTCTGGTGGCGCAAAGGGCTTACTCGCCAAATTGCGGGCAAGGTCGCGGACATAAGAGGGACCAAACGGCAAGTCCGCCGCCGATGCCGCAGAGACTGCGCCAGGTAGTAATGTCGCCAATGGCGTCAATGCCGAGGCTTCCAGGAATTGCCGGCGATTCAACTGTGCTACCCGTTCGGTTCCAACCGCAGTGCAACCCCCTCGTCGCGAACGAGTTCCACGAGCGCCGCCGAATCCGGGCGGAGTGTGGCCGACGACCTCATCGAGCGGGCTTGGGGGCGATTTCGCGCTGCTTGGCCTTGGTTGCGCCTGCAGGACAATCTGCAATTTCCGATTGCGCATTCTTGAGCCAGGGCGGCGCGCAACGTTGTAGCCCCGAAGGTAACTGGATGATCGCTCTAGCGCACGAGCAGCAACTCCAGCTGGCTCTGCGCTTTCTTGACCGCCGTCGCATACCAGCTCTGGCTTGGTGCCTCCTTGGCGAAGCACGCCGTGTACGCGGTCATCGCGTTGTCTTCGCGGGTGATGTCGCCGCGCGGGTCTTTCTTGTCGATGGGTTTGGCCATCATCTGCTTCCAGACCTTTTCGCAGGCCGGGATCTCAGCCGTCTTCACCGCGTCGCTTGCGGCGAGAAAGAAGACCTTGTCGCCCTGGATCGCGACGACGTCGATTTCATGCGGCGGTCCCTTCAAATCGCCATTGCCGCGCACGCCCAGTACGGCGACCGCAGCGCTCGCTCCCGCGGGCTTCGTGATCGGCAGCTCGGCATATTTGGCGAAGGCGGAGTCCTGGATCGCCTGATAGTAGAAGCGGTCCGATTTGAACGCCGCGCCGATCTCCTGCGGCATGCCGTCCTCGCGGTGCTCGCGAAGCCAGTGCCTGAGCAAGCCGGTCGTGGTCGCCACCGCTTGCATCTTGTCGCCTTCGGAGGCGAAGCCGAGCCCGTCGAGATGGCCAAAGCCGGAGTCGCCCTTGAAGAGCGTGTCCGCATTCGTCTTGCCGTCGGCCGGCAGTCCCTTGATTGCGACGGGACCCACCAGGCTGCGCAGGACGCCCGTCAACTCGTTGAGCGCCGCATCGTGCTGCTTATAGGTCTCGTCGTTTTCCGCAGCTTTCGAGAACTTTGCGATGTAGCGATCGCGCAGGTCGAGATAATGCTGCTCGGGCGTGGCCGCATCGGCGGGCGTAGCGAAGACGAGCAGGCAGAGCAAGGCAAGCGATCTCATGCGATTTCCGGCAAGACGGGGGGATCTCCAGTCTTTGTGCCGGTGCCGGGCGGGAAGGTTCATCCGCGCCGGACGAACGCCCTACTCCGCCGGTGTCAGCTGCTGCCGGCTCGGGCGCATCGCCGCCGTCGCCCGCACGCGCACGCGGGCGCGGCGCTTGCGCCACCAGATCACGATTCCGGTGACCGAGAGTGCCGCCACCACCAGCCCCATGACCGAGATCAGAATGCGGCCGAACAGCCCGACGATGCGGCCCGAATGCAGCG
>NZ_JADPJF010000059.1:0-2133 GCF_023073295.1 Bradyrhizobium sp. 23
GCATCGCCAAGCTTGCTGTCGGGCAAGACCTTCGGGGCGATTTGATCGAGCCATTCCTTGAGGGCGTTCAGGACGGGAATGCTGTGTTGCTGGCGGAAGCGGCGAATGCATTGATCTGGCGTTTCGCCTCTGTCTGGTTTTTCGTCCCGCGCCTGCCTTTCAACCCGGTAAAGCTGTTCGAAGAACCGCAGCGCCTGCTCTGGCGGGCCGCCGCCCTTCTTCCTCGCCTTGAGGGCATCGACAAAGCGCCGTCGGGAGTGGGCCATGCATCCAATGTGGGTGGTCCCTTCCAGCGTGCGCCATGCGGTATAGCCGTCACTCATCACGATGCCACGGTAATCGCCGAGGAAGGCCTGCGGGTGGATCTGGCCGCGGCCCGGCTGATAATCCAGAAGAACGATGGGCTCGTGACTGCCCTGGCCGCTGCGATAAGCCCACATGTACGATGTGCTGGTGGCTTTTTTGTCCTTCTCCTTGAGGACCTGAACCGTCGTCTCGTCGCCATGGATGAGAGGTTGCAGTCTGAGCCGCAGCTTCAGGGCGTCTGAGATGCGATGCAGATGCTTCTCGCTCGAGCCGATCACCCAGTGACCCAAAGCGCCGCGGCTGACAGGAACACCTGCGCGTTCGAAGGCCTGCGCCAGACGGTAGAGCGGCGTGCCATCGACATATTTGTGAACCAGCGCGAACGCCAGCGTTGAGGCCGTGGCAACGCTGCCCGGCAAGGGCTGCGTCGGCATCGGCGCGGTCACGACAGGGGCATTGATCCCGGTGCGATCGCAATGGCGGCACCCATATTTGAAGCGCACATTCTGTAAAACCTTCGCCTTCACCTCGATATGAAGTTGCTCGGTGACAGTCTCGCCCATGCGATGCATCTGGCCACGGCAGCAAGGACACGCCTTCTGATCGTCGGGCAGGTCATACTCGACCCGCTCACGCGGCAGGTTCGCCGGCAGCGGTCTGCGGCCGCGCTTCTTTCCCGTTGTGCTTTCGACGGGTGGCAAGCCCGTGTCCGGAAGTTCGGCGATATTGTCCGTTTCGCTGCCGGCATCATCCTCGTCGGCGGCCTGCTCGGCTTCATTGAACAGACGGTCGACGTGCTTTTCGCTGCGCGGCGCAAAACGATGCAGGCGTGCCAGCGCCAGTTCTTCCTCGAGCCTGACGACGCGCTCCGTGAGCTGACGATTCTCCACCTGCAGCGCAGCAATGCGCGCCAACAGCGCTTCGACACTCGGTTCGCCGGTTCGATTCATCGGATTCTTGAATCTGAACCGTACCGACGCGTCAACCGCTCAAGTCGAGAGCTCAGCCGGCAACCTGATATTGCCGCACCGGATGGCGGACCATCGCATCGATATCGATGCCGTCAAGGATCCAGTGCAATTGCTCGGTCGTCAGCGTGACGACCGCCTCCTGGCGGCGCGGCCATCGGAACTTGTCCTCGGTCAGCCGCTTCAGGACCAGCACAAAGCCGGACCGGTCGAAGAACAGCAACTTCATCCGGTCGCAACGGCGATTGCAGAACGCAAAAACCGCCGGAGCGAACGGATCGAGCGCCATCGTCTCCTGGACCAGAACCGCAAGGCTGTTGATGCCAGCCCGGAAGTCGATCGGCTCACGGTGCAGATAGACCTGCAGGTCACCGCCCAGTCTGAACATGGCCCAGGGCTCCGATGATCGCCGTCAATGCATCCACATCGCCGCATTCCAGCGCGACCTTCACGCCGTTCGGCAGCGACGCGCTCACTTTGGCCGGAGAACAAAAAGCTGTAGTCCCCTTGGGTTCCGACCCGCGCACTTCATCGCAAGCCGCCGGCAAACCCACCATCGCCACGCTGCTCCCCCGCGACAGGGCGCGATCGGAAGCCCCCTCAAGTTGAACCGGGATGAACGCCGATGGGGGAGACCGCGGGAGAGACCTGGTCGCGGTGTGCTTCTTGATCCATTTCCGAAGCAGGTTCGCGTTGACCCCGTGTTCGAGCGCAAGTCTCGATACCGAAACGCCAGGCTCAAGACAACTCGCGACAAGACGCTCCTTCGATGCCGCCTCGTAGCGCCGGCGACCGTTCCGACCAACAAGCCTGACCCGCAGTTTCTGATCATCGTCTGCCATCACAAGGTGTCCACCTA
>NZ_JADPJF010000128.1:0-9861 GCF_023073295.1 Bradyrhizobium sp. 23
CCTGCTCCTCGCCGTGGATCGCCCGCCAGGCGCGGATCCGGCGCTCGAGCGTGCGGCGGATTCCAGCCCCCAGCTCAGGATGGCGTCGGAGCATCTCCTCGAAGATGGCCACGGGCCGCACGCCGGGAGCCGCCTTCAGCATCGGCACGACCTCCAGGCCGAAGACGTTGGCCAAGGGATCCGGCCGCCGCCTTTGCCGCGGTGTCTTCTTTTGCGACGGAAGGCGCAGATCCTTCTCGAGCCGATAAGCGGTCGACGAACTGAACGACGCCTTCGCGGCCGCCTCTGGCGGCGAATTGGTTTGACGGAACTTCATGTAGAGCCTCATCTGGTGATCGGTGACATGGCAGCCTGGCAACGGGTGATTCCTCTTTGGCGAGAAGAACCATCCATCACCGGCCAGCCGCGATCACCAGACGGCGCGGTCCGCTCGGATCGCGCCGTCGCCGGGCTCGTAACTCCGGTCGGGCTACGCCCTCCCTGCGTCACGAGCCCGGCGAAGCTCTCTCATCCTGATTGACGCTGCACTTCCATCCTGATTGCCGCGCCGCAGCCATCCAGTGGACAATGAAGTCCAGCACCTCGTCGCGGATGCGCACAACAATCTCATGGATCATGCTTCGGATGATCCTCTTGCGCGTTGCACCCGGACTTTCCCAAGCTCTCTCGAGATCGGCACCAAGCGCAAGTAAGCGATCGCGATCGATGTCGCTCAACGTCATCTCCGGCGTAGCCAGCAACGTCTCACGCTCGCCCTCAAGCTCGCGGACAGCGACCAGGCGTTCGTTCCAGCGCCGCTCCAGCTCGCCGGCAACAAGGCGATTGTCCGGATCGACAGCCTCCTATCGCCGACGAGCGCGAGTTGCCTCGTAGCGTGCCTGCTCCAGAGTCAACTCGAGCTGACGCAGCTTGTCGGCGTGTTCACGCCCGCGCGCTTGCATGGCTGCCAGCGCCGCCTGTACACCCAGCGGCTGCAGCCGCGCGATGACCTCCGCGCTGATCGCGCGATCCGCGCGCAGACCGCCGAATGAGATGCACGGATCTCCACCATGGTTGATCTGGCTACCGCGGCAATGATAGCGCCCGACAGTACTGTGCGTACCGCTGTAGGAAACGTGAAGTTTGCGGCCGCAGTGGCCGCAACGAAGAAGCCCCGCGAGAAGGCCTTCGCCGCGGCGGACCGAGCCACGACTCATAAAGCTTTTTCCGTTGGCGTTGTCGGTGAACAGGCGCTGATTCCTCTCGAACTCCGCCACGTAATGTAGCCCTCATGGTGGTCCTTGATCAAAACCTCCCAGTCGTTTCGCTCGCGCCGGAAGCCCCGCACGATCCTCTTGCGGCCGGCCTCGATCATCACCCGACTGCCCGAGCGCCCGAAGACATAGGCGCCAGCATAGGCGGGATTGGTCAGGATGTGCTAGATCGTATTGTACACTGGTAACTTCCATTCGACGTGGCGGCCCTCGGGGCCATGGCCGACCGCAGGCAAAGTGATTCGCTCCTGCCGTAACCAGAGGTGGACCTGGCGCAGTGTCTGCATCTCGGCAAACTTGGTGAACACGAGTGCGAGCGCCTCCTGAATGCGCCGATCAGGGTCCTTCTCGATCCGATCGTGGGAGACCTTGAGATAGCCGATGGCGACGTTGAGGAAGAGCTCACCCCTGCGTGCCTTTGCTTCAAGGCTTCAAGCGAGCGTTGCCGAAAGATAGACAGCTCGATCTCGCTCATCGTGCCCTTCATGCCGAGCAGAAGGCGATCGTTGGGGTGGCGCGGATCGTAAACGCCATCCTCATCGACGATCAGTGTTCCAACGAGCCCGCAGAGCTCCAGGAGCGTATGCCAATCCTGCCGTTGCGGGCCAGCCGAGAGGCCTCAATCGAGACCACAGCGCCAACTCGCCCTTCGCAAAAGGTGGCGAGCAGCTTCTCGAACCCGGGACGCGCGATGCCACCACCAGAGCGACCGAGATCTTCGTCGATTACGACCACCTCGCTCCAGCCCAGCTGCCGCGCACGGTCGGCCAAGCCGTACTGGCGGCGCTGGCTCTCGCGTTTGTTGATAACCTGGTCGGCCGTCGACTGACGAATGTAGACGACGGCCTGGCGAGCAAGGTGCTCAGGCGTGATCTTGCTCACGCTGTCCTCCCGGTTGTGAGCGCTTCGGTCAGAAGCTCCTTTAAGAGCTCCAGCATTTGCTGATGGGCTTCGATTGGAATGCTGCTATCGAACAGATCCCCCTGACGACGTGATGCGCCCGCCATGACCGCCTCCTCGCGAATGGGACGATTCCCTGGAAGAGGAGGCTAAGAGCGCGTCGACAAGAAGACGCGGCTCCAGTAGACGATCCACCGGAAGCCGCAGTTCAGCTTTGAGATGGAAGGAAGCGGCGGCGGGAGCCGCCATCCATGCCGGCAGCAGCGTTAACGTTGCGTCAGGTTGTCTGATAACGAATGCGTCTCACCCCCAAGTCGCTTGCAGGCGACAACGACGACTGACACTCCGCATCGCGGATGGAACGCGTAAAGGATCTCCACCTCAGATCCCAGACACCCGGCATTATGACGCTGGTCCGCCCGGCGGCGGCAAGAGTCACTTGGCGGCAGCCATCGGCTTGGTCCTTTATCGAGAACGGCTCGCGCGTCCTCTTCACCCGTACCACCGATCTCGTCCAGAAGCTCCAGGCGGAGCGGCGCGAGCTCAATCTCGAGGCCGCCATTAACCGCCTCGATCGCTTCGACCTCCTGATCTGCGATGATCTTGCCTACGACACCAAGGACCAGGCCGAGACCAGCGTGCTGTTCGAGCTCATCAGCGCACGCTACGAGCGGCGTTCCATGCTGATCACCGCCAATCAGCCCTTTGGAGAGCGGAACAAGGTCTTCCCGGATCCTGCTATGACGCTCACCGCCATCGATCGTCTCGTTCACCAGGCCACCATCCTCGAGATGAACGTCGAAAGCTGTCGCAGGCGCACCGCGCTCGAACGGAAGCGTGGTCCAGGGCGACCATCCGCGCACGCGACACCAAAAACACTCGTTGATTGACCCTTCCCATCCAGATTGATGGTGTGGAACGGCCCCGTTACCGACGCATCAAAGTGCTAGAACGTGGGTCGTTGCTTGCAACGCCACAAGGTAGGGAGCCGTTCCGTGAATCAGATTAGCACCATCGGAACGTTTTTCAAATACACGGCGCCGATGCCGAGGGCGCGCCGATCTTCAATCGAAAATTGCGTCGGGGCCGACGTGCTGCGCTTTTTCGAAAAGCTTCCGCCGTGCCTGGTCGGCTTGGAGGCGTGCGGCAGTGCACATTATTGGGCGCGCGCGATTGTGGCGCTCGGTCACGACGTGCGCTTGATCCCGCCGGTTTACGTAAAGCCGTTCGTGAAACGGGGCAAGACGGACGCTGCCGACGCCGAGGCGATCAGCGAAGCTGTGACCCGCAAGACCATGCGTTTCGTTCCGATCAAATCGGCCGATCAGCAGGCGGCGGCCATGGTGCTGAAGACGCGCGCTCTTTTACTCCGCCAGCAAACTCAGGCGATCAACGCGCTTCGCGGGCATTTGTCCGAGCTGGGCATTATAGCCGCCACCGGCACGGCGAAAGTAGCAGAGTTGATCGAGATCGTGCGGGACGAAGAGGACGTTTGCCTGCCAAAAGCCGCCCGTTTGGGTTTGGCTGAAATCGCCGATCAGATCCAGGCGTTGACGCGCCAGATCGATAAGCTCGAACGAGATATCGTCGGCGAGGTGAAGCGTGACGAGGACATGCAGCGGCTGATCACAATTCCGGGCGTTTGAGCGATCACGGCGGCTTCCGTCAAAGCGCTTGTCCCGGATCCCGAAGGATTCAAATCCGGCCGTCACTTCGCCGCTTGGCTGGGACTGACGCCAAAGCCCCATTCTAGCGATGGCAAGGAACGGCTCGGCGACATATCGAAAATGGGGAATCCGACGCTCCGCTCGCTGCTTGTTTGTGGCGCGACGTCGGTCTTGCGACGCGTGAAGGGCAACGAGAAAGCGCCGCGGTGGCTAATCGCGCTTTGGCGCGGCGGCCTTTCAAGGTAGTCGCGGTCGCGCTTGCCAACAAGATCGCGAGGATCATCTGGGCGCTCCTCACCAAGGGCGGAAGCTATCGAAATACTGGCGCGGCAAGCGGCGCAGCACGTGCCTGAGCCGAACGACGACCAGAACACTGCCCGGCACGTAGCCGGACAGAGGCGAGGTGCATGATTAGACGATGACCCCACGGGACGAAATCCCGAGGCGAGAGAGGCCGGCGCGACAATGGGCTTAAAGCGCGTCAGATTGATCAGCCCCTCGCATCGCGAATTTCATCGAGGCCAGCGGTCCACGACCGCGCTGAAAGGCCGGACATATGACCGCACCGTTCCCGGAGGACGAATGTCTAAAAAAGCACTTGCCCGCGGGGCGGTTCCACATATCGCGCGCACTTGCCCTTGCCGATGTACTCCACGTCCGGGGCATGGAAGGAGTAGAGCTTCCAGCCGCGCTGGCGCTGCTGCTGTGAGCGGATCTGCGTGGCTCGCCCGAGGGGAAGTCCGAACGCCTCCTCCAGTGCTGGCTGCCCTCGATCTTGCGGCGGATGTCGCGGATGATCCGGCCGAGCCGGCTGCGCAGGATACGCAATTGCCGCTGATGCCGGTTGAACTGTTTGGCATGGGCGTAGCGTGAAGCCATCATTGCCGCTGTCTTGGCAACGCGAAGATAGGACTGCCGCAGCTTGACCCCCTGCTTCCTCCCCAGCCGGTTGAGCCCCTCGATCGCGCGTGCAGCAGCTTGGCCTCGGTCGGGAACGTGATCGCCTTCGGCTGCACGGTGGTATCGACCGTCACCCGCTTGAGGTTTGGCTGCGTAACGCGCCGGCCTCGTGCGCCACCCGCAGGCTCTCGGCCAGCAGCAACTCCAGCGTGTCGCCAAGCCTCTTGCGCCAATGGCTCAGGTCCAAGCGCTCGTGCGGGAAGGCGTGTTGGAAGAACTGTTCGCCGGTGAAGCACTGGACGTACGGGTCATGGACCCAACGCTCGCCCCCCTCATCGGACAGCCCGTAAATGTGCTTGAGCAGCAGCAGCTCGATCATGAAGCGGGTCGCGATGCCCGGTCGACCGTTCTCGCAATAGAGCGGCGCGATCTCGCCGTCGATCTAGTCCCAATCGACCTTGCCGGCGAGCTGAACCAGCTCTGCTTTATATTGAAGGTCTGGTCCAGCCGCGCCCGGAGCAGGTCATTCGATACGTCGTCTTGTGCTTCTTCGGCCGCATCGTCCCCTCCGATGCAGAATCATGACCGGCGATTCGACGGAATCCTGAAAGGAAATTGCAAGGTTCCGATCCCGAGGCTTCAAATCCCTGCAATCCTAAAGTAGTCGAAAACGACAAATGCGATGCCAGCTCAATCGCTTATTTGCTCTTCACGGAAGATTCCATAGCATCGACATCAGAGATGGCAACGGCGATCCCGACCAGACCGTTCTTAAGATAAGGTGTCGCAAGATCCGCGTCCTGCCGTCGATCGGAAAGCAGAAGCGCTATCCCGCTCCGATCCTGACCGATCTATGCCGCACAGCACGAGACGTCGAAAAACAGGAAGAAGATCGATTGGAAGCTGATGATCTACCTACCTGTTGCCGATGCCATTTGAGGAGCTCGGATGTATGCTTTGAGAGGGAAGATCGAGGTGTTCCAGGAAGATCCTCAAATCGGGCTGCAAAGCTGAGGCGTCGAAGCTCGACGCCCAGCGTCTGACCTATGCTATCTCGCTGTTTTGCATCCTGGGTTGCCGGATCTTCTGGATAACAATGCTCGACCGTTCTGCCCCAGACGCGCCGCCAACCCTCGCGTTGACAGCGACTGAAATCGCCGTGCTCGATCGGTTCGTCGACGACAGGCCAAAAGCAAGGCAAACAAGGCTCTCGCACTATCTGATCAAGATCGCCCGGCTCGACGGCTATCTCGCCCGCACCAGCGACCCGCCGCCCGGCAATACCGTCATGTGGCGCGGGCTGTCACGCCTCACCGACATCGCGCTGGGCGCCATGCTCCGAGGAGAAGTTGTGGGTATTGAAAGCCTGAACGGAGGGATACCCGTGCCCGAGACGGCGGACCTGGGCAATGGTTGAGATATTCTGTGGATCGATCGATGTGCCCGTAAACGGCAGCTCACTGATGGCTCAGCCGATTCGCTAGGATCTGAAACCGCAGGCTGAGGAGTACGGCATAGACGGTTGTACCAACCGATAACCCGAACCAGAGGCCAACGGCACCGAACTCCATCTCGAAACCGAGCACGTAGCTAAGCAGGACGCCAATCGGCCAATAGGCAATGGTAGCAAAGAAGAGCGGCACCAATGTGTCCTTCAGGCCGCGCAAAGCACCCGTCGCGATGCACCGCAGCGCATCACTGATAAAAAAAATCGCGCCAGCCAAGAGGAGCTTGGCAGCAAGGACGATCGTCAAGTTGGGGTCGACGCTCGCGTTGCTCAGGAACAACTCAGCAATTTGGAAACGAGCAACGATCACCCCAATCGTAAGCACTGCAGCTATAGCGGCGCCGAGCAGGAATGCGGCCAGGCCTGCCCGCTTAATCCCGAGACCATCGTTGCGGCTCACCGCTTGGCCCACGCGTACTGTGGAGGCAGCGCTGATACCGAAAGAGATCATTAACAGGACGTTGGCGACGTGAACGGCAATCTGGTGCGCGGCAAGCGCATCCGTGCTGATTAGGCCGGCTAGCAGCGCAACTGCCGAGAACTGGCTATATCCGATCAAGAAGGCAGTTGATATGGGAGTGCCGATTACGATCAATTGCCACATCAACTTCCAATCAAAGCGCCAGAGATCTGCAAAAAGGCGATACTCCCGGAACGCTCCGCCCCTAGTGGCAAAGCCCAAAGCTGCCAGACACATTCCGCAGTTCACCAGAGTGCTTGCAAAGCCCGCTCCAAACAATCCCAAACCGGGCAAGCCCATCTTTCCATAAATCAAGAAATACCCCATCAGAGCATTTGCCGGGATGGCCCCCAACGTGATCCACAAGACGGGTGCTGGCCGGCTAACCGCTCCCATGAAAAGGCGCATGGCCTCAAAACACAGGACCGGCGGCACTCCCCAGGCCACCCCGAACAGATATTGCTGAGCTAGTCGAGCGATGTTCGAGTTTTGACCCAGCGCGACCAGTATTTGCTCTCCTCGCAGCGCAAATGCCATAATCGGTAGCGATAGTAGCAACGCTGTCCAAAGCCCCGTACGAAGCAAGCGCCGCAGCAAGGCAAGATTGTTCCGCCCGTATGCCTGCGCAACCAACGGAGCGATTGCCGCCAGCAGACTGGCACCGAACGCAAAGCTAACGACGTAGACTCTGCTGGCTAAGCCTGCCGCTGCTACGGCGTCAACCCCGATGCGCCCAACCAAAGCCAGATCTGTTGTCATCATGGCAATCTGCCCAAGTTGCGTCAGGACCATCGGCCCTGCGAGTTTCGCGGTTTCCAGAAGCTCATGTGCAAGTTGGTCACCAGCCGCCTGTTGCGACCCGGATAACAGCTTGCTTTCCGGAACGTTGGTCATATAGATCCTCCGGTCCCAGCCCGGCTCAGCGGATGCAATCGTTTTTCCGGGATATAGGTGCCCGCGCGGCAGCCCCGAAAGCCGTTCACAAAATCTCCTTGTTGGTCGGACACGCGAATGATTCAGTTCGCGCGGAGCTTTCGTGGAAGGGCACGAGCGGCGAGGAGACCACGAATGTTCAGATTGTCGATGCCGGACTCACACGGCAACCCGCCATTCGCCATTGACACGGGGACTTAGTCAGAATGCCGCAAGGCTCAACGCGGCACAGTCGCGCCGATCCCTAAGGCGCGCGCCTTTCTTATCGCCAGTTCCGCCAACGCTAGATCTCCTATTACGAAACCTTGGAAGGCGAACAAGGCTCTGATTGGCGCGGTAGGTCGCAGCGACTCAGACGCAACATGGACAAGATCGTCCTGAAACTTAGTGGATTTGACATATTGTCCCGACGCATCGACGGGCCATCTGGATTGCTCCACACTATCCGTGACAAGTCTATCGAATGCCGTGAGCGTATGCGGTAACCAACTCCTGGCCCCATCCACAGCCGCGGCGAATGATCGAGACGGCAGCAATCGAGCATCCAGAAACGATCTCAACCCGGGCGAACTTGGGACCGTGGAGATAACAATCTCGCTTTCCCTTAGCAGCAAATTAGGGTCCTCCGTTATAATCGAGTCCAACCGCTTTTCCAACGCGGCGGTCGCAATCCTCTCAGCAGAGAGGGTGCTCCGGCTTAAGAGATAGACTCTGCGTAGAGACGGAAACAGGTCGGCAAACGCATCAAGATGGCTGAGTGCCTGCAAGCCACATCCGACCAAGCCAATGGTTACCGGCGCCTCGGGCGCGAGATAGGTGGCCGCTACTGCCGACATGGCCGCGGTCCTTATGAGCGTGATCGAATTCCCATCCAGAACTGCCGTTGGTACCCCCGTTCTATAATCGCTCACACAGACCATGCCATTTACTCTCGAAGTGGTGCCGTTCTCTTGGTCTGCAGCCACTGTCACCATCTTTACTGCCGCGATTCCTTTGGCCTCGGACGCCCCGTTCATCGAGATGAACCAAGAACCCCGGCCAATGCTGATGAACGATTTGGGAAGACCGATGCTGCGACCAGCCGCATTGTCGCGAAAGTGGGCGAGAACCGCCTCGCGCGCTTCGCGAGGTGAGATTTTTAGCTCTTGCACATCGGCATTAGACAAGTACAGCAGTTCGCTAGACATTCGCTGGCCCTTTCTCATTGGGGACTTTCCCGCGGTGAACCACACCGCCATTGCAGTCTCTTCCAAACTATCAGTCTCAGTGCCGAGGGGCTGTTCCTTGCACAGATACAAAACGATGGCGTTTCAAAACCAAGCATCCCAGTTGGGATATTTCGGGTTAGTGCCGCGCGGCTGGCTCTCCAACTCGCAAAGGTAGCAGCCGCGATGCGAGGGGCTCTCCAACATTCGAGTGCCGCTCATGTTCCGATCGAACCAATAATCAAGTTCTATGTTGCTTACACCTACCCAAAAAGGGAGCTGACTATTCGTGATTCCCTGACAGCGGGTCATCGGCATTGGGGACGGCGATGAGCAAACCGCGGGATGATCGCCAGAGAGATCTGTTGCTTCCGGCCCTTGATCAAATCATCGACATGGGTCACTCGTTGGTGCGGTTGGCGGCGCTGATCGACTGGAAGTTTCTGGATGACCTTTGGTTCGGTGCGCCAAGCCGGTCCGGGGCAGCCTGTCTTGCCGACTCGACTTGTTGCCAGCCTGTTCATCCTGACGCACATGCACAATCTCTCGGATGAGCTGCTGTGCGCCCGCTGGATCGAGAACCCCTATTACCAATACTTCTGCGGCGAGTTGAGCTTCTGCCGTCGTCCGTTAAAGAAGGCGAATTGATTCGGGCTGGAGAGGGAAGCGTTCGCCAAAGCAGTCCCAGGAACAGGCTCAAGAGTTCTCTGAGCCAAGCCAGGATGCGCGGAAGTTGTGGCCCTCGGCTGAGAGGATGACGTTGGCGGCATCGCCAGCGCGACCTTGGAGGTACCAGCGGCCCGAGGTGACCATCGACTTTCAGGTGTCCGATGATGGGCTCGATGGCGGAGCGACGACGCAACTCGCGCGTGATGGCGCCGAACACGCTACGCGTCTAGCATTACAGTTGCTTTTATTGCGGGCTTCTGAATCCATGGGCAACCATGATTCGAATGTCGTGGACGCGGGCCGCGTCGGTTGAGGAGACGCTTGCGTTGTGGGCGGCGTCGCTTCGAGAGGTCAAGCAGCGGATACG
>NZ_JADPJF010000140.1:0-44160 GCF_023073295.1 Bradyrhizobium sp. 23
CCATCCGAAACCTCCGTCCAAGCCGGAGGCTTCTTTCGCACGTTCATTCGAATTCTGAAGCAAGGGTATCGGCTTCGCGCTTACATCCTTACACGGGGCCAAAAGCGCTCACGATCCCGATCGTGATCGGCACGAGCGCGACCATCACCCACAAAGCGGGCGAGCTGGAGGACAGGCCAACGACCAGTATCAAAACACCGATACCTACGAGGGCCGCTGAGATTGCGTAGGCGACTGCCTTTTCCATCTATCGATCCACGACAACAAGGGATCGGTCGCACAAGGACTCGAGGCAAATCGAAACGTTCCTTTCTTGATTTAACTCGGCCATAAAATCCTATTTAATGCTAGTTTTGCAACTTAATTTCGCCAAATTAAAAGGCGCTTTCTGCGCGTCGGGGCAGGGCTATTAACCCGGAGTCCTGCATGTTCACTCGAGTAGTCGTAGCTTTATTGCTCGCTTTTGCGACATCCATTTCATCTGAAGCGCGCCCCTTGCGCGCCGCTTTGCCACCTGAATGCAACGTGATTATGCCATGCGACTTTTCATCTTCGCTGGTGCAGGCGCAGAGATACACGAGACCGTCACCGCGCCTGCAGCGAGGTGCCGTTGCTAGCCTACGGATGTCTGTGGCCAGCTCAGGGGCCTTAAGTAGTGAGATCGTTAGCGGTCGTCCGCCCGGTTGCCCTCGATCGTTCTGCGGATGTGGTGCGGCGATCCGAGTGTTTGGTCGGGTAGTACCGGAACTGAACCTCGCAGCCAATTGGCTGCGCTTTCCCCGCACCTCGCCAGCACCGGGAATGGTTGCCGCGCGACGTGGACACGTCTTCGTCCTTGAACAGCACATCGCTGGTGACATCTGGAAGGCGTACGATGCCAACTCAGGTGGGCACGCAACGCGAATTCACCCGCGCTCCCTGCGAGGGTACACCATCGTCAACCCTCATGCGGCTTAAAGCCATCGCGCAGCGTTCCCGTTGGAGTTGTCTCGCCACGTTCTGGAGCATCCGGTTCGCGGCTTCCGCTCAAAAACAGGGCCGCAGCAGTTTTCGCTGCGGCCCTGAAGTTGCAACTTGATTCTGCGCCGGCTTGTTCTCGCAGTTTGTCCCGAACACCGAGGTTGATAGGTCCGCCATCATGGGAAGCTTCAATGCAGCCAGGGCGTTCCATGACGATCATTGGTGTTCACATCAGAACGATAGAATTCGACGATGCGGTGCTTCATTGAGACCCGGACACGATAACCAGCGGATATCCACGCTCTCGCTTGAGGACCTGCTCTCTTCAGTGTGCTCCACCACGCAGTGAAGGTGTAGGCCGATCTCGGCAGAGGCTTCCCCAAGATCGCTTCAATTTCTGAAAAGGTCAGGCGGAGACTTTGACCGTTCTCCGTTCGCAGCCTTTCATGCAATGGCTGGTAAATCGACCTCGGCATGCGAGCACCATATCGACAAAATGGGCCGGCTGCCCGGCATTGGAATAGCAGACTGGTGCATATAGAGCGCGGAGGCGAAAGGCATTATCATTCAGGTCTGGAAGACCCCGCGGAGCCTGACGCAGCGACGTCTCTTCAGTGTTCCCTTAGCTCTAGGTCTCTCAGCAGCACGTGGAGAAAGTCGCTGGCGTGGTCATAGCGTTTACGACCATTCACGATCTCGCGGGTGCGCGGCTCCAGTGTGCTGGCGATGGCTTCAGCGCCGGGTAGATCAGCCTGGTGCGACCACTGCTGTAGCAGCCGATCAGGAATGCCTTGAGCGGATCCAGGCAGCTTCAACACACAATAATCGCCATTGTGCTTGTGATCAGCTTTCGCATAAAAAGCGAATAACGCTCGAAAGGCATTACGGGAAACGGCAGGTTTTGCCATTTAACATCCCCAACGTAAAATCGACTCGCTTTAAGTTTAGAAATCTGACGCGTTAACAAAATAAAATCCAGTGGAATTTAATCGCTTGCCCTCGAAAAAGAGGTCATCAGAACTGACGTAAATCGAAGCACTGTGCATCACAGCTCGCGCCGCCCTGCATCTCCGATACCCTATGCTGCTACGGGACAATCGACCTTAGCAGGCGGCCGAGTAGGATGGGCGGGGCAGGGGCTGCCCCGCAAAATTGCTACCAGACCTCGCAAGTGACTGAGACGAACCGATGTTCGCTCAACCCGCTCCCGAAGTCGCTCTCGTGCGCATGATCAGACAGTCGGTCTAGCGCTGCCCGGTCAATAGCGCGCGATAGATCTGTCCCGATCGAGGCCAGTCAATTTGCATCGGCTGCGGCGACCCACTCGATCGGGGTGTCGCGACCGCAGGCCGGCACCTAGCCGCTCGATAGGCATTGTCTGGTCGCCATTTCATGGCTTGACGTAGGTCCATCCCTGCTCCTGCAACTGCATCACCCTAACGACGCCCGACCTCACCACTTGGGCTTGGGCAACGATCGGAATGTCTTT
Source organism: Bradyrhizobium sp. 23 (assembly GCF_023073295.1). Taxonomy (NCBI): domain Bacteria; kingdom Pseudomonadati; phylum Pseudomonadota; class Alphaproteobacteria; order Hyphomicrobiales; family Nitrobacteraceae; genus Bradyrhizobium; species Bradyrhizobium sp. 23. The sequence continues at coordinate 2,450 of NZ_JADPJF010000140.1, forward strand.
ATTTTCGGCCTTTTGCATTTTCTCTTGCGTGTTTCCACAGGCTTTGAATGATACTTCCGGCGTGCTCAGAGCCATTTCCTCAATTCGCGCTTTCACCGGCGACGTGTCATCGCGGAGCATATGGAGGCCGGGGCCGAAGGTAATCACCTCCACTTTCACTCCTTCACCAACCTCCTTGTAGTATTGCGCGACGTTGAGTGCATTGTTCAATGCAAGATTCATTGACGCGGAGTCGCTTGTGTTGACCTGAAGGATTAAGCGGTGCTCTTTCTTGGCAGCAGACGATGGCGCGATGCGCGCCAGCTCAAATTGTTTTGGCGTCGCGGCCCGCGCCGATGAATTCGCGTGCGTTCTTGCCGCGCCATGTGCTGAGGCTGCAGGCAAACTGGGCTGTGCCGAGAGCAGGCGAGTCTCCTGTGCCGCGGAACTAGACAGCCCGACCAGGAGCGAGATGATTGTCGCGATCATCGCTGTGATAATCTTCGGAAATTTTGGCATTATGTTGTTTCTCCAAGCAAGCTGAGGTTCATGATCAATTGTTGGGCTTCGCGATCGCGCGTGGCCATTTGCATGTTGCCACCAATTTTGCACGTACGCTCTCGATACCATCGAGAGCGAACACTGCACCGGCGCTGGTCCCCGTTCGGCGTGACACATGCACGGAAAGTTCGCTGTGGCCGGGGATCGATTGCAACAGGCGAACGACATCGCCGTCAAGCGCGACACCGCGCACCGACGTAATTGTTGAGACCTGAAAAGGTGGATCATCATTAATGCGCAGGGATAGGGTGTAATCCTCGCGACGGCCCGACAGGCCGGCTCCATCAAGCAACACTTCGGTCAGGCCGCCGCGACAGCGTATCGACAGGCTCATTGCTGCGTCCCCTTGAGATGGTAGTGTCGCCTTGATGATCGATGAATAATCAACTGGCGAGGTGGTCTCGCTGACGATCCACGCCCCGGCTCCATTTGCGGGCCGATCAGAGACGCGAACCGGCGCCATAGGGTCTTCGGCGCCTCGGGCCCGAGCGAGGTCATTTGCGATCGCGAGCGTCACGACGAGAGCGATCAGGGTGAACGTCATTGCGCCGCCTGGCTCGAACGCGGCAGACGATCGAGCCAGGCCTGCGCCGCGGGAGAACGCGTCAGGCCAGGGACCGTCGCCGCCAAGTTGATCGACTTCCATTTCGGATCGAAACCGGGCTCCTGCAGCTTGTTGATCCGCGAGAACAGGCGGTCAACAAAGCGCGCCACACGATGAAAGCGATTGGATTTGATCGGCCAATTGAAAGCGACCAGCACGGTTGGAACGGCAATAGTTGTCACGCGTTCCCCCTGCCTGATCAAGTTTGGATAATCAGCTGCGTCCAGCCAAGATGGCAGATAATAATCTTCGAACTTGCTCTCGTAGGGGACCGGCAAGAACTTGAAGCCGGCATCCCAGCGACCACGTATGAATGCATCCACCGGCTTCGATGTTATGAAAACGACGGCGGCCAGCTCACCCCTGCGCATTTGTTCCATCGCAACCTGATGGGGGATGAATGCCTTATCGACCTCGATCCCCAGCCGGCTGAAGATCAGCGGGCCCGAATAAGCTGCGGCGGTACCTTGGGTGTTGAAATTGACCTTCTTTCCGACCAGATCACTCAAGCTCTGAATTTCGGGCCTGACGAATACGTGCAGTTCAGATGGAAACAGGTTGAGCACATAGGTGATCCGTCGCTGGATGTCCGGCACTTGGCTCTTGTACTCGTCAAGTGCGTCGGAATTGATGATTGCTGCATCAATGCCCCGCAAATACAGCAGCGAATTGACGTTTTCGGTTGCGCCACGGGTCACGATGGGCAGCACGTGGAGGTCCGTTCCATCATCGGCCACTCGCGCCATTTCCGCGGCAAGCCGAATGGGAGCTCCTTCCAGCAGACCTCCGGCTATTCCGACAGTCCAATCGTTCATGGCCGCAATTTCCGCCCTTGCATGATCCGCACGTGCCCGCGGAGTCTGCTGGGCCATTGCTGGGCAACAGCCCATGATCAAAAGCGGAGTGGCTATCACGATGAGGAGAAACCAAGAGCGTATTCCAACCAGCTGCTTCATCGATCCGACTCCCCCAGGAACGTCTACTCTGTTTTGTCCGCTGCGCTCTTCACTTCGACACGTAAGTTTAAGTTCGATCTGTCGATACAGCGCACGACCATTTGTCTGCACCGATGCTGCTAATGACCAAGTGCGTCGAATCGCTCCCTTGCCTCCTTGACCCCTCCGGCTGCTGCTCTGGCGTAAAGCTCTCGCGCCTTGGACGTGTCGCCGCGCGTTCCGCTCGCGCCCCATTTTGCAAGCAGGCTCGGATCATACGTTTCCGCGAGGGCGAAACTTGCCGGTGCGCTCCCTAATTCAGCAGCACGCTCCAGGACAACTCGTGCCGCGCCAATATCGCCTTGTCGAAGCAATCCGGTTGCGCGAGCGATCAATCGCACGAGTTCGGCGGCGTTTTCGTTCCGGGGAACCGGGGATGGCGCCTTCGGCTCAGCTGCTGTGACCACGAGCTCTCGCGCGAATTGCGCGGGCGGCGCCTGCGGCGATCCCAGCAGCAGTGTTCGGAGCAGTTCCCTTGTTGGCGAATTGCCGGCTCCGCCTTCGCCCGACACCCCGGCGGGTAGCCACGGTCCGATACTCGGGCGCGCTGCGGCAAGTTCTTGCTCATCTCGGCCGGATTGGTTGCATTCTCGCCGGAGCCGCTTTTTCAACTGTTCGGCTCGATCATCGTTTGCCGCGGCTTGCGCTTCATAGGCGAACAGCGTGGAACGAGCCAACGAGAGCTCTTGCGCCAGCGCATCTGCTCTTTCGTGCTCCTCCTTTAATGAGAGCTTCAGTTTAGCCGAGGTATTCTCCGCCGTTCGTTTGGTCTGCACCGTTTCTTCGGTTGCCTTCGCGATCTGCTGGGATCGGTTGTCGAGCTCGATTCGCGTCGTCGCGAGCGTCTCCTCCAGCTGTTTGGTACGATCGTGCTCCTGTCGGAGGCTTGCCTGTACCTGAGCCTCCGCTGCCTCTTTTGCACTGATCTCTGCGGCTTGTCTGGTTACCTCTGCGGACTGGGTCTCCAGGTCGTGATGAGCGGCTGTCAGATTCTGCTCCAGCCGGTTTGCCCGATCTTTCTCCCGCTCGACAGCCTGTTGCAGCTCTCTCGGATCGCTCTGTGCCCGGCGTTCGGGTTCGCGACCCTCTGCGCCGATTTCGCGGCTTAGCCGTGCCTGCACTTCGAAATCGTTGCGCGCCTTGACAAGTTCCCGTTCCAGACGCTGCGTGTGCAAGCGCTCCTCCCGGAGCGATTTCTGGAGCTCATCGGTTTCATTCTCGGTGGCCTCCGCAATGCTGGTCCATTGCTCGCGTGCATGCTGCAACAGCCCCAGCACGGTATCCTGCTCCCGTCGGCATGTTCGAAGGTCAGCAGCAAGGGCCCGTATCCTCTCCTGTTCTGTGGCGAGCACTTGCCGCGATCGCTCGGTATTGCTGATTGTGGCTTGTGCGAGCTTCAGGGGTGTCGTGTCGGCAGATGGTTTCAGCCGCGCCGCGCGCCACCCTCCCGAGCCGGTCGTGCCGCGCAAGTGCGTCGCCATGACATGGGCGTCGCTCGCCGGCCGATTTGGCTGCTGCGCGAGAACGGGTATGGTCAAAACCGATATTATCGTCAGGACAGTCGGTGCAACCCACGCCGACCTTGTTGCGCAGGTGCGCGCACAGCTACGAACACAATCCGAGGCAATCCACACGTCTGCGCGGCGAACGGGCGATCCAAGGCCCGACCCTGCCTGCATCGACGCTTGTGCCCACATCCGCGACATTAATGCGTCAATCCGTTTCTCAATTTCAATTTACCCTCAGGCAAAAATAAACCATATTTTATTTTATTCAATCATTTATCGCCAATTAAATGTTCGGCCGATGCTGCCGGTCGCTTGAGAAGGAGATCGTCCAATGCTGCACCGACTCCCCTCGCTGATCATTGCGATTATCGCGAGCGTAGCTGTACTGGCCCTGGCCCAAGCAGGCGGCGCAGTGGCGGGCTCCGCGGGTGCCGGCACTGGGACGGGCACGGGCAGCGCCAACACTAGTGGGTCAGCTCCGTCCGGCATGGGTACAAATGCGAGCAGCGCCAACCCTGGTCCATCGGCGCCTCCAGGAATAGGGACACGAGACGTTGGTACCGGTGCAAACCTGAACCGCACCAGTCAAACCAACAGCCCGGACGTTCAACCCACCACGTCGAAGTCGCGGGCGGCGGCGAGGCCAAGAGAACTGCCTGCGCTGGCCACGCTCAAAATGGTCTGCCGATCGGAGCTTTTGGCACCGGCACGAGCAACGAGGAGCAGATGATCGTTGGACCGTCACCTAACCGAAAAATACCGGCAGCGAAGGTCGACGGAAATATCGCTGGAATAGTTGGTAGGGGCTCCAGCCTTTCGGACCAAGTGAGCCGGCCGCGCGCCGCACGAACTGGGGAAAAAGTGCTGGACGCCGCTGGACGCCAAAGTGCAAGTCCAACGGCGAACGACAGTTTCGCATAAGCGCATTCCCGCCTCAGAAAACAGAACTCGGTAGTCTGAGCGGACCGAGCCGGGCAGCCGAGCGCGCTTTGGCGTCCCTGCTCAGGTCTGCGCGCCGCCCGACGAAGGCGCCGGCAGGGCTTGGTTCTCCATGGGGCGCCTTGAAGAGGACTGACGCCCGGCACACGGCCGAGTGGGATTTGGGCTAGGCGAGAGCATTCACGCGGTTATGCGAGCGCTCGATTCCGCGGCATTCGGATCACGTCCGATCGGTCGGAGCGAGGAGCCAGCCGTGCATTGTTCGAAATGCTCGCGAAGCATGTCATTAGCCAAGTGCTCCCAGAACTCAGCTTCGGCGAGAAGCTTCCAGCTTCGATCTGGATGATGCGCAGAAGTCTGTCGGCACAGCGACGCCATCGCGCGCAAGCGGCGTACGGTCTCCATCCACTCCTCCCATTATTTTTCCCCACCTTATTTTCTGTTTTGCGTCATATTGATTATGATTATACCGGATAATCAAATTTGCCTTCCGTGGCGCGACTACCGAAACGATTTGACGCGAACGACTTTCGGCTTTGCTTTCAAATTGTCTTTCAGATGAAGCGCAGCTTCAAAAGACTAAAACAGATAAAAAGTCAGGCTTAAACCAACTCAGGTGCGGGACATGATCCGCAGCATGCCGCTCGTGGATGATCTCGGTCAGAGCCGGAAAGGGACGCCGGATCCAAGTGCAGCACTTTTCCCGACACAGAGCCTTCACTCGCATCGGCCTGCCTTGAAACCCCGCTGTGCGCACGCCTCATTGGGGAGCGATCGGGCGGCTTGGAGCTGTGCAAGGGTTATCGGAGGCTTCAAGGTCGATCCGTGAAACGATCGTCTTCGAGTTCGCTGAAATTACGCGCGCCGCTCGCCATCATTGAATCCGCGTGCGGCAACTCGTCCCAAACCGGGGCCTACGCATCCGTGACGCCGGCCCTAGTCTCGCTCTTTCTCCGAGGCTTCGCCCTTCCGCCCTTCGCACTTGCTCTCGTAGCCTGTGCAATTGGGCAAGCAGGCTAACGAGCTCCATCGCCGTTTGACGCAGAACAGCCAAGCGGCTGCAAACCCCACTACTCACTACAATACCCCCAAACAGGCCCTTGCAGGATCAGCGATCGGAAGCGTTAGTTTGCGCCGACCTGCCGGTGTGACGCTTAACTTACGGTTCATGAGGGCGTCAGTTCGCTTTACGGCGATAGGCCAAAATATTTCGCATCCCTCCAGTAAGCCCTGGCAGAAATAGCCGCCAAGACAGGAATCTGGATGAACGCTGCGCCATGATTGAGCGCATCCAGCCCGTACCAAGACTAGTCGGTGCGGCAACCATGCCGCAACAGGTCAACTCCGCACACGGGGCGTCAAATGAGGCGGTCGGCCCAAACTCGTGTAATGCTAGTCAGTTCGGCTCCGCGTCTGTACCGAAGCCCGCTACGCATCAGCACAGCGGCGCTTCCTCGAATATCTCCCCGGGCCGCACGACCGGCTCATCGACCCAGGCCTCGCGAGCGAACCAGTTGTGATTGGCGCGACAGACCGGGCAACGAGTATTGCCATAAAACACAACGCTCCGCAGGAAAGCCTCACGGTCCGACCTAATACCAGTAGGAATCGCGCGACCGGTTTGCGGACATTTGACCATGATCATTCCCATGCGAGCCTCCCTAGGAAATTATTATTCGTTGTCGAACGAAAGAGAACCGGCCGGCTGGAGTGCGTCGTCATCTCAGTGTGGGTTACTTGGGGGGCATCGCACACTGGGAGTGCTTGTTCGAGCAGGGCGGGTTGCTCGTGACCACGTTTTTCCAACCGGCCGGATCGCTGCTTGAGCGATTCCTTGGACGCCGCCGCTCTTTGGCTCGACAGCGCGGGCGTTGATTATTCGTCTCTCGAAAGCTCCTGGGGCGCCACTGAAAATGGGCCAATCTGAGCGGGTGTGAGTTTTGGGCGTGCTATGCCGCTCGCGACGAAGACGATCATGTCGCCCGTGATGGGCAAATTGGCTAATTCGATCACCGGTTTCACTCCACTCTCGTCAGCGAAATATTCGTCGTTAGGATTTAATCCTGCAAATTAAGCCTTGCGCTGTCGGTCTGGTTTGCGACTCTCGTCAAGTTTTATTTTTTGCTGTCCTGCACGCAGGAGGCCAAGATCATCGCGGCGATTTCTGCGACGTTGTTCTCGGTAGGCTGTTATTTCTACGCAGGACCCGCTTCTTGGTATTTGAATGGTTGCATCCGGTTCAAACATGAAATAAATATTGATTATATTGAGATCATATAAATCTCGTTGTTAATTGTTGTCAATGACGTAAGCTGTTTTCGTCATTTTTTTGGTCGGAGGAGACGATGCGGGAATCAGTCCAGAAGAAGCGCAACTCCACCTCGGCTGCGAAGCAGTTGGCTCAAATGCGCGAGAACCTAGCGAGCATCAGCGAGAGGGAGCGCGTTCTAGGAGAGCGGAGTGCTGCTCGCGAACTTTACCGCTATCTGCTGGACTCTCACCGGTTGACCGCGCCGGCGACCTTTCTCGGAGGACAAGTGTTGAATATTTCTCCATCTGGGGTGAACGAGGGTGGTCAGCTGGCGGCGTGACCCGGGGCCGTATGGTCATTCGAAACGAATCTCAGTCAGGCGATGTGCATCCGCACTGAAGGTGGATTTGCACCGCTGCAGCACGGCAATCAAGCCGAATTTCCTCGGCAACTGCAGCTCGTTTGAACGCACCGCGGACAGTACATTGCAGGATGTTGTCGCCACCGCGTCGACACGGCGGCGAAACAGATATCGTTGCTATCGGGAATAGCCATGCTGGAAAAAACATCGGCAGAGATGGTGTTGAGACCCGCCGCGGGTGCAGTCTTCGCGCTGGTGGACGGTCGATCAGTGCTTTTCAGCGAGACAAGGCAGAAACTCTATGAGTTGGACCAGCTAGGGGCATTCATTTGGTGCAAGTTGGCAGAAGGCGCTTCTTTGGAAGACGTCCATCAGGAGCTCGGGCAGCTAGGCATTGGCGAGCGCGCAGCGCGCGAGTTCACGTGGCAGGCGATGAACGTCTGGATCGATCGAGGGGTGCTCGATCTCGACTGGCGAATGTCGGCCGATTGTGCCTTCTCAACGGTTCTTGGTCAGCGCAGGATCGGCGTCCGGGCTGCAAATCGGGAGCTCTCGCAACAGTTGATTTCGCTATTTTGTGTTACGGACGACAGCGGCGAGGAGGAGGATATTGCGATCGAGACAATGATGCTCGGCGATCGAGTATTCTTCCGCGGGAATGACGGGAGCATCCATAGATGTGAAGCCGCAGCTCTGGCCCCTACAATCAAAGCTCACATCACAGAGCGACTTATCCGAAGCAATCAGTGGGCTTTCGCGCTCCACGCCGCTTCTCTTGCAAAGTGCGGCATGGGCTTGCTGCTGTGCGGCCAACCGGGAGCCGGCAAGTCGACTCTTGCACTAGAACTGGTAGACGCTGGATTTCAGTATGCCGGCGATGACGTTGCGCTGATTGGGGCTGACGGAACGATCTGCGGCATCCCATTTGCCCTCACCCTCAAGCAGGGATCGTGGCGGTTGCTATCCCGACTGTATGGCGATTGGAACGACGTGACGCACCGCCGGTCCGATGGCGCCGAAGTGCGGTATTTGCCGATTCCGGATGCGCACAATGGGAGCCTCTCTGCCAAGTGGATCATCTTTCTGAACCGGGTCGCAAGCGGCCCCGTCGAGCTGACCCCCCTGGATCAGCTTGATTCCATCAAGCGGCTCATTGAGGGCGCTTTTGCCGCAGACGGGAAGCTGTCGCAGTCTGGCTTTTTCGCTTTGAAGCGGATTGTTGCGGGCGCACGATCGTTCCAACTTATCTATTCGGAATCGGCGCAGGCTCGACAGTTGCTGATGGACTTGTGCGATGACAAGGCATAGTGCGGCACTGACAAGCCTATGCAACTGCTTGCGAGGCTTGCCGCCCGTCGAAGTGGAGTGGACCTCCGTCATCGGGCTCGCAAACCAGACGTTGACGACGCCTGCGCTCATTGACTTCGTCGATCAATTTGCATCGGTGTTGCCGGAGGACGTGTGCACCTATATCCGCCAGATCCATCGCCGAAACGTGCTGCGCAACGACCGGTTGGCCAGTCAATTGGAAGAGGCTGTCATTGCGATGAACGGCCAGGGAGTTACGCCGGTGTTGCTCAAGGGTGCGGCAACGCTAGCCACAGCACCTGTCGAGCGGCGAGGAGTTCGGCTGATGTCCGATCTGGACATCATGGTCGTGCCGGACGAAGCTGAAAGGGCGGTCGCCGCTCTGGGCGCAATTGGCTATGAAATTCATGATCAAGCGCGCCCCGAAAGCCGGAGATGGTATGTCGAGCTAAGTCGAACGCGGGATGTCGGAACCATCGATCTGCAACGGGCCGCTCCAGGCCCCGCGTACCTCTATGCTGGCTCCGGACATGCCCTGAACCATTGCGTCCCCGCGCTGCTGGGGCGGGGACGCGTGTACGTCCCGACGCCCACTTATCGAGCGCTGATGTTGATCATCCACGATCAGTTTCAAGACTACGGCTACTGGCTTGGCGAACTCGATCTGCGGCATCTGGTTGAGTTGCGCGACTTGAATGATTCCGAAGGGCTGGACTGGCAGGAACTTGCCTCTCATGTCTCGGGCGAACTGATGAAAAACGCGGTCGAAACCCAACTGCTCGCCCTTGCTGCGCTGCTTGGGGTCGATATCCCGCGCTCAATGCGCACCCGGCTGATTCCTCGTCTGCAGTTCATGCGACAATTAATGCAAGCGCGCTTTCCGGCCACACGTGTGCCGTTCCTCGCAATGACGGTCCTGGACCTCAGAAACTACCGGCGGGAGGCGACCTCTGGTTGCAGGCAAACCGGCATGCGGCGGCCTGGATTGTGGTCCGTGCCAAGAACGGACACCTTACAGTTCCTGTTGAGGGCCGCGACCGCCGTTCGTGTCGGAAAGGTGTAAAGCCAGCACGCTCGCACGCCTTCAAGGCCAAACAGTTTTAGCAAACGACATGTCTGCAATTGCGCGGAGTTAATGCCCTTGTCCACCGGCATTCCGATCGGACGACTCGTCGTTCTCGCGAATCCTGAACTCTTCGAGCGTGTGCCCCGATTGGAGCGCGGCAACTAGCCAGCGCGGCTGTTTACCACGCCCCGACCAAGTCTCCGTCGGGCGGAGTGGATTGAAGTATTTTGGCACGACTTTCGGGTATTTGCGGCGCGGCGGCTCGCTCGTACCGGCGTTGGCGGCCCGGCGTTCAGCTTCACCGAATTGATCCGGCTGGTTGAGTTGCGCAAGACGCTTTTCGAGTTCTCGCTTCTCGACTGTGATCTTTTCGGCAAGTATCTTTGTCAGCTCTTCGTGAAGGAGCCAGAGTTCCTCAAAGTCCATGGCTTCGAGATCTTGCCGACGCATAGCATTCTCGTCACCGTTTGACTGACGCCTGATCCATCTGTCATTCTCAGCTTACGAGCACATCATTGCCCGAACGCCCAAATCAACGATGGACCAAAGCCAGTGCTTCAAATCGACGCTACAATAAATAAATAGTATATTATTTAATAATTATTACTAGGGTTATTTTATTAAATGAGGGTAGGCGGATCAACGACTTGCTGCAATGCAAGAAAGGGGAGTCTCTCAATCGAGTTCTCTCGGCGGCACAGTCGGAGCATCCTTCCCCGGCTGGCCCCTCGGACATTCGGGACCTGAAGCTCAAATCGAGTTCAGGCGGTTTGGGCTGACGGACATTGAGTTCGTTGGCGCTCGTGCATATCCGAAGGCTGCAATATCGAGATCGCCCAGAACAAAGGACAGCCTACGCCAACCATATTCATCGAGAATATTGCGTCGCGGATGACTTGTACCGGCGCTCGATGTGATCCCATCATATCAGTTCGCTTGAATGGTTCCACGGCTGCCCGCTTGACGTGTGAATTTACCCGCTGCGCAATTGAATTATGCGGATAGCCCATTGTTTCGGCTTGCTTGATTGCTGCGACGCAGTTATCTGGGAATGCGATTTAAGTACGGTTCCACACATTTTGTTGGGTAAATCTAGTTCACCATCTTGATTAATGTCGATCCGGGGCATATTAAGTTTGGCGCAACTACAGGGTGCGAGCATGCCAGCTAAGAAACTCGAGTTAGAATCAATGTCCCTTGACGATCTCTGGTCGCTTCATGAGGAAATTAGCGGGATCTTATCGGACCGAATTAAGGCAGAAAAGCACGAACTGGAGAAGCGCTTGGCGGTCCTCGGGGGCGGGGCGGCTGTTTTGACGGACTCAAGCGGACCGGGCGTGTCTCCGCCTGCCAAGGCGAGACGCAAATATCCGCGTGTGCTGCCGAAATACCGGAACCCCCAGACCTCCGAGACCTGGTCGGGGCGCGGCAAGCGGCCGCGGTGGTTGGTTGCTGCGATGAAGTCTGGCCGAAGAATTGAGGACTTTCGCATAGGGGATGCAAGTCCGAAGCTTCGTCAGCGCGCGTAACCTGATCTGCATTGTTCGACGGGGTGGTTGGGGTTGAATGGCCGCCGCAGTGCCCGTGATCCTGTGGGCCTAATAGGCGTTGCGTCCCCGCAGCACTTCGAGGGGAGTTCGCAGCAGGATTACGAGATCGAGCCGAAGGCTCCAGTTGTCGATGTACCAGAGATCGTATTGTACGCGGGTTTCGACCGTGATGGCTGTGGGGGTTGGACCGCGGCAGCCATGGACTTGGGCCCATCCGGTCAGTCCTGGCCTGACCCTGCGGCGTAGGGCGTAGTTCCGCACGAGCTTGTCAAATTCTCCGTCATGAGCCAAGGCATGAGGACGGGGACCGACTAGCGACATGCTGCCGTCGAGAACGTTCAACAGCTGTGGCAGTTCATCGAAGCTTGTCCGTCGCAGCCATTTGCCGACGCGCGTCACCCGTCGGTCGAGGCGATGGGCCTGAAGGATCGCCGGCCCGTCCTCGAGCACATGCATCGTCCGGAATTTGCGGATCAGGAAGATCCGGCCATTAAAACCACAGCGTTGCTGTCGAAAGAATATGGGGCCGGGCGAGTCCAGCTTGATTGCAAGTGCGGCCAGCACAAGCAACGGGGCAAGTATCGTCAAGGCAAGCGCGGCGCCGAAAAGATCAATGATTCGTTTGGTCGCACAGTCCAGCTGCGTAAGCGGCCCACGCTGGAGTTCAACACAAACCGTACTTCCAAGGCTTCGCGTGGGGTGTCGAAGCAATTCGGATGTTGTACCGACCGGCACGAACACAACCGGTAGCGGCAAGACCCGCAAGTCGGCAACGAAGGCCCGAAGTTCGGGCCATCGTTCCGGGTTCGCTTCCACAACCACCTGGTCGAGCTCGGAGCTGCGAATGTAGTCAATCACGCGAGCCGTGAGCCGCCTTCGACAGGCAGGACCGAAGCCGATTGGGGGCAAGCTGAACCGGCCTCGGACACAATAACCATGCATCGCCAGCGTTTCAGGCAGTCCGGCGTTTTTCGATGGCGGCTGGTCGCTGACCAGAACAATGTTTGTGCTGGCGAATTTTCTGCCGCTCAGGCCCTTCCCGAGAAGCGCTCTCACTCCCCACCGCTCGGCCATAAGAAAGCCCAGGCCCAGGACAGCGAAAAGTGTGCCCGCTTGGTGAGAAGAGCCCGAACCAATTGCAAAACCGTACCCGGCCCATATCAAGAACAACAATGACGCCCATGCAATCCAGACGGCGCGCATCTGACTTCGCAGGACGAGGAGCTCGGCTGGCCGATAAAGGCCGTGCGTCTTCAACAGGCAAACGAGACATGTTGCGCTGACTAGGGCCAGGCCAAGTGCGTTGCTTAAGTCGCCTGCAGCCCATCCACTCTGAGCTTGGCTCAGCCACGTCGAAACGACGCTCGCAAAAAGAATGGTCGCAATATCCGCACAGAGCGCCACGTATTCGATCGAGTCGTACCGGAGGGGCCATTTGTGCTGGCGGGATAGTGACGGCCCGGGACTGACACGATCCGTAACCTCCCGATCGGGGAAATGTCGGTTCACGAAATTCATTGTCAGGACACCTGCAGTTAATATTTAATATATTATCAATTAATCCGAACTTTCAAGTGAAAAATACCCGTTTGGCTATTTAATATGTCGCACTGCGCGGAGACCTATCGAGATCCCTGTCGGGAATTCCGCGCGCGCATGCTGTCGAGGTACGACGGATCCAGCTCCGAAATCAGGTTCTCGAGAAAGACCTTCCCGTCGGCTGAGGCTAACCGGTATGCAGCCACAAGCGCCGGCCTGAGGGCAGGCCGATGCCTAACGATGAAACCGACGTCGCGCTTGATCAAGTCACGGAATTCAAGCTCCCATACCACAGCGTCTGTGGCGAACGCGACGGATAGCCGTAACGGAAGCAGATCCAAATCATTCGGCGCGGTATAGTACGACATCTTGAGCATCGCTGCCGTCGCAGACTGGGTCAAATCGTGCCTCGATGCCGCCGCGAGCATGAGCCAAATGTCGCCGCGAAACGGCGAAGAGCGTAATGCACGGGCAAAAGCATTCGAAGCCACGGGAAGAGCCGTCCTTTGCTCGTCCGCGGATATTGCCGGATCCCAGCTGGATCTCGGTTCCCCCCGGATCCATAGGTCTTCACGTGCTGCCGCAACTGAAGCCGGTTTCGAGATCGCATTCGGCCATGCTGCGGTCAATACGCCTGTCGGCGAAAAAGAATGACCACCGAGATACCAGGCGGGCAAGACCATCCAAATTGCCTGCACGAGCAGTGTGATACCAAGAACCATCAGAGCAACGCGGGGCCAGGCGGTGACAAGCGCCGACGCGAATCTTGGACGAGATGCCGGAGCTGGACCGCCCATCCAATCTGAAGTCTCTTTCGATCCCGGGGATATGGCGTCACGGCCTGCGCCGGGGACGCTTTGACCGAATGCCAGTCCAAAAACCGCGGCGATCAAAAGCGATGCGCCCAAATCCAAAATTTCATGGTCGGCAAAGGCCAGTACCGTCAGTGTAATCGAAGCGCCGGCGCCCAAGGCTGGGTACACGTAATCGTAAGTTCGCGACAGAGACCGCCTGATCAGAGTACAAGCGCCGAGCATTGCTACAACCACGAGACCGCAAAGGAACGCCCACCCCATATCCACAACAATTGCGGCGGCGGCCGTTGGCCTTTCTCGCAGCGCACCGCTTCCGATGTCCCGATAAATCGGCAAAAGAACGGTCGAAGCGCCTGCACCGGATCCCGCCGGTCGGACGTCCTGTAGCATCCGTTCTGTCGCGATCTGGCTGCTCGTTGACAAAGCGATCGTCAGATCGGTGTTCGTCCTGAACGGAATGACCGTCACGCTGGCAATAAGAAATATTACGGCGGTTGCGAGAACGCCAGCGGTACCCCACAAACCGAAGAACCACCTGCGAATTGCGAACACCGAGAGCAGGATTCCTGATCCGAGGAGCGAGGCGACGACGGCGGTTGAGTTGGTCCGAATGAGCAGCGCGGCCATGCAGACAGTCATTGCGATGATCGCGGCGGACAGAGCTGGGAGCGGCGCTGGCCCAATTGTTCCTGGCCGACTGCGGCGCCGATATTGATCGACTGCGCGTATTGCCGTCGCGCAGGAGAGCAAGAGGCCGAGCACTGCGACTGTTGAGCCATCGGGCCCGGCGACACCAGCAGTTCCCTTGCCGAACCACATAGCTGTGGCGATCGTGGCTATCAACAGCAGGATATGCAGGACTTGCGCTGCACGATGCCGGTCAAGTGTGACGACCGCAGTGACAAGGGCAGCGGCGAGCACAGAGCAATACTGGGCGAACGAGAACATCGTCGCCCCGGTATCGACTGTGATTAATTCGGCGAGGGGTTCGTTCAAGGCCGCCGATGCGGTTGCCCAGATGGCATTGCCGAGTGTGCCCATAGGCATCGGCACTGCCTGTGACGCCATCCAGAGCGCCGGAGCCGCAAGCACAACGCCGAGACCAGGCCGGAGTAGCTTGGCGAGCCCGAGGGAGGCGGATGATGGAACGATCGCAACAACCAGCGCAGCCGTTGCAAGTACGAACGACGCCAATATCCTGATTTGCAGGCTTTCCGGCATTGCGAGCGCCGCGGTGATTGCCACTAACTCGGCTAACATGACAAGTCGGATGATCATGTAAACACCAACTTGTGGTGCGGCCACTCCGCCGATCCGCTAGCCGGAGAACGTGGAGCCGCTACGAGACAGCCTCAAGACCCAGAAAGACCATAACGGATGTAGTGGCTATCATGATAGTAGTAGCTCCGGTGTCCGTCATATCGAGCCATGGCCTTGGTATCCGTTTTGCTGAGAACCGCCCCAATCAGCGATTCGTGAATGTTGGGTGCCGTGTGCAATGCGTGCTGCACGACATCTATTTTGGTCCGGCCCCATTCAACAACCAGGATGTAGCAGTCAATCAGGGACGAGGTGGCTCGGACATCGACCAACGGGGTCAGCGGGGGAAGGTCGACGATGACATAGTCATAGTCAGCTCGCAAACGGTCGAACAGTTTGCTTACCGCGTCGGCACAAAGAATTTCGCTGGTGTGAAGCAGAGGTCCCCGCCGCACGGCGGGCAGAAATGCAAGATTGGTCGTCGGATCCCGCCAGATAGCGTCCGCGAGTGAGCGGCTGCCGTTCGCAACTTCGATGATTCCGGTGACAGCTTTGGGCGCAAAGATAGCAGATAGCGAGGGATTCCTCAGGTCGCAATCAACGATGATGGCCTTCTTGCCGGTGTGCCCGATCAATTGCGCGAGCGAGGCTGCAATCGTGGTCTTCCCTTCATTCGGTAGGGCCGAGGTAATCCCGATGACCTGGGAGGAAATTTTCGCCGGATTGTGGTCGATGGCTAGCTTGATGGAGCGAATCGCCTCGGTATATCGAGATAGCGGCATCCCGACCACGGTCCGATGAACTGCGGTCGGCGACGAAACTATCCGTTGCTGAACATCATCATCGGTTTGCTGGGGACGAACTGATGGCTTCGGAGATTTGCGGGCCGGTAACAATGGGACCAAAGATATGCAAGGCAATTCCAGCACGGTTTCCACTTGTGAAGAGGTACGAAAGACGCGGTCCATGAGGTCTCTGAGCAGCGCCAGGCCGATGCCCAGCGCGAGACCGCCGAGGATTCCGAGCGCCAGCACCAACCTTGTCTTAGGCTTGCTCTTGCTCGGCGGCGGCGAAGCGGGAAAAACTACCCGCGTTTCCGAGATGGGGAATGTCTCCTGCTGTGTGGAGCCCATGTAACGCTGCAGGAAAGTCTCGTACAAGCTCCGCAAGCCCTTTGCTCGGCTCTCCAGATCCTTGATGGTCAGCTCAGCAGAATTGACTGAACGGGATTGAGAGACTGCCTTGGACAGCTGCTTTTCGATTTCTTCCTGCCGCTGTTTGGCGAACTCGAATTCGCTTCGGCTGACTTCGGCAAGTCTCTTGACCTCGTCGACAATGGAGACGCGAAACTCCCGGATCCGATTACGGACATTGACAACGGCCATGTGGTCGCGACCGACCCTGGCCGTCAACTCGGCCTCACGCCGCGTAAGTTCCAGATATTGTTGGCGTAGCCCCGTAATGATCTGACTGCTTGTCGCATCGGCCCCGATAGCGTCGAGATTGATCATCGAGGACGGCTTCTTCGGGTCGGAGGCAAGGAGAGATTCATACCGAGCCAACTTGGCCGTCGCCTCAGAAGACTGGGCGCGTGCGGCAGCCAATCGATTGTTGATTTCCGTGATCTGCTGCTCGTCGATGGGCTTTCCATCCAAAGAGACGATATTGTTCTGGACCTTGTAGACATCGACGGCACGTTGTGCAGCGAGGGCTTGGTCGCCGAGATCGCGCAGCCTCTCCTGAAGCCAGCTTGTTGCCCTGCGATTGGCATCGAATTTTGCATTGAGCTGGTCTGCAACATAGGTATTGGCTACCGCGTTGACGATCTCCGCAGCTCGGGCTGCGTTGCTCGAACTGAAATTGATCTCAATGACGTTGCTGTACCCGACTCGCCCTGCTGAAAGCTGACTCAGAAATGCGTCTACGAGAGTGTCCGACGGTTCGCTCTTCGCGTCGGGCAGGCTATCTTTCCTCGATCCAGTCGGTGCCCATGACCGAATTCGCTGCCAGAGCGACTGTAGAGAAAGCCCTGACCCATTAAAATCCGGATCGTCCGCCAGCTTCAATTGGTCGATGACCGCGACCGCAGTGGCCTTTGATCTCAGGAGTTGAAGCTGGGTCTCGATTTGACTGAGATCGAAAGCCGGCTCGGCGAGAAGTGATTGCTGCTGGACAAATAGGGGCCTTGGATTAGCCAACAGGATCTGAACCTGCGCGGTATAAGTTGGAGACACCAACCGGAGATAGAGCAGGCTGGCCGCAGTCACGAGTCCGGCAGTGACAAGGATAACGAGATATTGGCGCCGTAGAAGCCCGACCGCGAAATTGATGAGGTCGCTTATTCCTCCGCCGTCTGCCTGGGCGGGTTGAGCCAGCCAGTTCACCGGCATCCGCGATCTGTCCGTGTGTTGAAGGTTGTTCTGGAGCATCACGTACCTGTCCGACGGTGGGTCACGTTGGGGCCGCTCGCCCGCAGACCTATGTTAAGGGGCGCGCAGGCGGTGGGGGATTATATGCATATAAAAATCTACTTGCCAAATTAAATAAATAAATATATTAATGGGCATGAAATTGAAAATAACGGTGAGTCTGCCTTTTCAGTCTGACGTTGGTAAAATAGAGGATGTTCTGGGACTTGCGGTCTGCCGGTATTTGCATCGAGAATAATGCGAGCGTTTCGGGGGCGGATCGGCGGCCGGATAATTAAATTCCGTCGGATATTTTTGGTCAATCGCAACTAACCCAGATGGGTAAATTGAGGGCCGGCAGGAGGTGCCCAATGCTGGAACTGCGATCCCTGGCGATCCCTGATGTCAAATTAATTCGAACAGATCGGTTTTCCGATGCTCGCGGCTACTTCTGTGAGACCTTTCAGCGATCGGCTTTTGCCGAGAAGGGAATCCTGCATGACTTTGTTCAGGATAATCAGTCCAGCTCAGATCGGATCGGCACGGTGCGCGGCTTGCATTTCCAGCGACCGCCTTTCGCCCAGGCGAAGCTCATACGGGTGTTGAATGGGGCCATTCTCGATATTGCCGTTGATCTCCGACGTTCATCGCCCAACTTTGGCAAGCACATCGCCGTCCAGTTGGATAGCGAAAGCGGCGAGCAGGTGTTCATTCCGAAGGGATTCGCGCATGGTTTCTGTACGCTGCAGCCCAAGACCGTGGTCTTGTACAAGGTCGATCAGGTCTACGCCCCGAGCCATGACGGCGGCGTCAATTGGGCTGATCCCGCACTAGCGATCGAGTGGCCCGTCACACCGTCAGAGGCTCAGATATCGCCAAAGGACCAGATTCTTCCTGCGCTCAACCAGCTTCCTTGCATTTTCGAATAGTGGAGATGAGTAGAATGCGTATCCTGGTGACCGGCGGAGCGGGCTTTATCGGTTCTGCTGTGTGTCGCCGTTTGGTGCTGCAGACCGGTGCCGCGGTGGTCAACATCGACAAGTTGACATACGCAGCCGACCTGACTTCGCTTGCGAGCATCGAGGGGCTGGGGTCTTATGTATTCCTGCAGTCCGACATCTGCGATCGAGACGCTATGGATCTCGCGTTCATCGACTACGAGCCGGATGCGATCATACACCTGGCCGCCGAAAGCCACGTCGACCGTTCGATCACCGGACCCGAGGCCTTCGTCAGCACCAATATAGTTGGTACCTACACGCTGTTGGAGGCGGCCAGGACCTACTACGAACGTCTGCCGCTTCCGCGGCGGAAGCAGTTCCGCTTCATCCACGTATCGACAGACGAAGTCTACGGGTCATTGGGGCCAGAGGACTTGTTTCGCGAGGACACGCCCTACAGGCCGAGTTCGCCGTACTCGGCGAGCAAGGCCGCCTCGGACCACCTCGCACTCGCGTGGTTTCGAACCTACGGTCTGCCGGTCATCGTATCGAATTGCTCGAACAATTACGGGCCGTACCAGTTCCCGGAAAAACTCATCCCGCTGACGATCCTCAATGCGATCGACCGCAAGCCGCTGCCGGTCTACGGCGACGGCAAAAACATTCGTGACTGGCTTTACGTCGATGATCACGCCGCCGGCTTGATAAGGCTGCTCCACGAAGGAAGACCGGGCGAGAAGTACAATTTCGGCGGAGATGGCCAGCGATCCAACCTGGAGGTCGTCACCCAGGTGTGTGACGTGCTGGATCGATTATCTCCGGGCGCGGAAGCGAGACGATCTCTCATTACGTTCGTGACGGATCGTCCGGGGCACGATGCGCGCTACGCGATCGACGCGTCGAAGGCGCATCGCGAACTTCGCTGGAAGCCGACGAGAACCTTCGAACAGGGTTTGGCCGAAACCGTCGAGTGGTATATCAAGAACCGTGCGTGGTGGGAGCGCGATCGCCTCGCTGTCTATGATGGCTCGCGTCTGGGCCTCCTGGCTACCCAACACTGAGGTGAAGATGACAGGGCGCCCGATCCTCATTGCCGGACGGAATGGTCAGCTGGCAAGGTGTCTTCGTGAGCTCGCTGCAGTGCGCGATCTGCCCGCGGTGGCTCTCGGGCGGCGAGAGCTGGATCTCGAGAACCGCGAAGGGATCGACAAGATCATCGCGTCGATTGCGCCGTCTGCAATCATCAATGCGGCAGCATATACGGCGGTAGATCTGGCCGAATCCGAAGCAGCGAAGGCGTTCAGCATCAACCGTGATGGCGCGGCGGCGTTGGCAGATGTCGCCTGGCAGATGAACGTTCCACTCATCCATTTCTCGACGGACTACGTGTTCGATGGTGCGAAACCGGATGCGTACGACGAAAATGACATTCCCGCCCCGTTGAATGTCTACGGTGCGTCGAAGCTTGCCGGTGAAGCTGCCGTACTGGCCGCGCACCCGCTCGCGACCGTGGTCAGATGCTCGTGGGTTTACAGCCCTTATGGCAGCAATTTCGTTCGAACGATGCTGCGGCTGTGTGAGACGCAGCCCATTGTAAGGGTTGTTCGGGACCAGCTTGGAAACCCGACCTACGCATTCGACCTCGCGGAGGCCGTCCTTCGGATCGCAGAACGGTCAGTAACGGACGATCGCAGGGCCACGGCGGGCATCTTTCATCTCGCCGGTCAAGGCGAGACAAGCTGGCACGACTTTGCGCAGGGAATCCTCCTCGAGCGTTCCCGTCGTGGAGCGCGGATTCCAGCGCTCGAAGCGATTACGACTGAAGAGTTTCCGACCGCCGCGCGTCGGCCCCGGAACTCGCGCCTGGACTCATCCAAGGCTGAACGCGTATTCGGGATTCGATTGGCGCACTGGCGCCATTCACTCGAAGCGTGTCTCGACCAGCTCGTCGGAGAAGGAGAAGTCGATGCTGAAGGGAATCGTGCTGGCTGGCGGCAGCGGAACGCGCCTCTATCCGATCACGCGCGTGGTCAGCAAGCAGTTGCTTCCGATCTATGACAAGCCGATGATCTATTATCCGTTGTCGACGCTGATGTTGGCAGGGATCCGCGAAATTCTGATCATTACCACGCCTTCAGACCGGTGCCAGTTCGAACAATTGCTGGGGGACGGCAGCCAATGGGGCATCCGGCTCAGCTATGCAGAACAAACCCGTCCCGCCGGTCTCGCGGACGCCTTCATTGTGGGCGCCGATTTCATCGGAAACGACCGTGTGGCGATGGTGCTCGGCGACAATATTTTCTTCGGCGACGGCTTGAGCGAACTGCTTGCCAGGGCAGCCGGACGTGAGGAAGGTGCAACGGTCTTTGCTTACCACGTGCGGGACCCGGAGCGATATGGAGTGGTCGCGTTTGATGAGGCGGACCGCCCGGTATCGATCGAGGAGAAGCCCAAACGGCCCGCTTCAAACTGGGCAATTACGGGCCTGTATTTTTTCGACAATCGCGTTGTCCGATACGCTCGTCGCGTTGAGCCGTCGGCGCGCGGCGAACTAGAGATTACCGATCTCCAAATGCGTTACCTTTCGGCCAAGGCGCTCCACGTTGAGCGCATGGGGCGGGGGTTTGCCTGGCTGGACACCGGCACGGTCGAGTCTCTCATCGATGCAGGGACGTTCGTTCAGACCCTGGAAAAGCGGCAGGGAATGAAGATTGCTTGTCTCGAGGAGGTCGCCTTCAGGCTCGGCTTCATCAATCGTGATCAACTTCTCGCGCTGGCGCAGCCGTTGGAGAAGAGCGGCTACGGCAAATATCTGAATGAAATCACGTGGCTGCCGCAATTCGCTTCGCGATAGGGCCCATCAGTGAATATTTGGAGTTCATGTTAAATGTATGCGTATTTAATTGACTGTTGGTATGAAATCGAATTAAAATATATAAAGTAAGTTTATTTAATCGGTATGACCATGCTGGTTCAAAAGGCGAGCGTCTTCGGCCGAGGAGCTCAGGCCGTTTTTTCGGGTGAAGAAATTCCCGCCCTTTCACACGAATCGACGTGCTGGAATGCATTCACGGGCCTTGGGCCGCCCAGCCTCTGGGCTCCGCCGTTTGCTGATCCGCCAGCAAGCGGGTCATCGACTCTGCCGCCTATCATTGGTGACGCCTCGTTCCTTCAACCGTCCCGCGGCGGCTCGGGGGATCCGTCCGACCTGCGCGGCGTTCTGCCGGGTCTCTACTCCGCATCTTTCCAGTCGAGAGTGTCTGCACTGCTGTCTTCGACGTCTCTGACGAGCGGACATAAGGGCTGGGGCCCGACGTTCTCATCTCGGGCTCACGAAGGGTCGTCGCTGACATCGTCATCGATTTCGACCCAAGGGACGACTCACTGGGCCCATCCGAGCGACGGCGTTTGGAATGTCGCTGCGAACTGGAGCGCCGGTGTCCCGGGGATCGCTGACTCTGCGTTCCTCGATGCAGCCGGAACGTATATCGTCACGAGCACGGCCAGCGTTGATATCGGGAGTCTGGTCCTTGATGCAGGCGCGACGCTTTCGTTCGGCGCGGGGGCGCCTTTTATCGTCGAAGGCGATGCACTGAACAATGGGACTGTCGAGGTCGGGGCGTTTCTTGGCGATCGCATTGCTACTGCGGACTTCAAGGGGGACGTCGGCGGCACAGGATCGTTCACAATTTCAGACAATGCGGTCCTGGAGATCGGAGGTTCGGTTTCCGGGCAGTTCTCGAATGGATCGTTCTCCGGTATTACCGTGTCGTTCGACACGGGAGCCGGTACGCTCGTCCTCGATCAGTCGGCCAATTTCCATGGGTTGATCGCAGGTTCTTCGCCGGGGGCCCCGCTTTCGCCAGGGAATCTGATCGACCTGAAGGATCTGCCCTTCACGTCGTCGATATCGGCGACTGTCCATTACGACAATAGCTCGAAGATCAGCGCGGTCGATTTCAGCAATGGTGCGGCCAATGTCACCTTGCTGTTCTCGGGGATGGACCTGAACTGGAATTTCAAAAGCGACGGGCAGGGAGGCACCATTGTCTCCGATCCACCCACGAATCCCACGGTATTGGAAAACCAGAAGCCAGGCACGCCGAGAAGTGTCTGGGAGATCCAGCCGGGCGACAATTCAACTTTGACCCAGGGATTTGCCACCGCAGTCAGCACCAATGTCGGGGGGACGATCCAATTCAAGATCAACAACCTGACCGGCAACCCGAACTATCGCGTCGATGTTTACCGGCTGGGCTATTACGGTGGTGATGGTGCCAGACTGGTTACAAGCCTGCAGCATCAGGCTGCAGCCGCGGTCGTCCAACCCGCTCCACTAAGTGACCCGTCGACCGGTCTCGTCGATGCCGGCAATTGGAGCGTAACCGATTCCTGGAGCGTGCCGACCGATGCGGCCTCGGGGATATATATCGCCAACGTCATCAACGGCACCGAGATTTTCCAGATCCCGTTCGTCGTAAGGAACGACGCTTCGCACAGCGACATCGTCCTGCAGACAAGTGACGAGGACTGGCAAGCCTACAACGGTTGGGGAGGCGCCAACCTTTATTTCGGGAACGGCCCAGGCATCAACGGATCAGCCTACGCGGTCAGTTACAATCGTCCCCTCGTGACGCGTGATGGCACCGGAACCTTTTCCGAGGGAGGAGACTCTCCGTTCCAGGCTGAGTTTGCGGCCATCTATTGGCTCGAGCAGAACGGTTACGATGTCTCTTACATTTCCGGAATCGATGCTGCGACAAACGGCTCGTTGTTGCTCAATCACAAAGTCTTCATGGACGCGGGGCATGACGAGTATTGGACCGAAGCTCAGCGCGCTAACGTAGAGGCCGCAGCGCATGCCGGCGTGAACCTTGCGTTTCTCACAGCCAATGAGATCTTCTGGAAAACAAGGTTGGCGCCCAGCATCGATGGCAGCGGAACGGCCAACCGCACCCTCATCAGCTACAAGGATACGCACGCAAATGCGCTGATTGATCCAACGGGACAGGCGACCGGCAATTTCTCCGACCCGCGGTTTGGTGCGCCTCTTCCTTCGAATGAGTTGACCGGTACATTGTTCGCGGTCAACGCATTTCGGTACGATACGATCACGATACCGTACTCGATGACCCAATTGCGCTTCTGGCGCAATACGGCCGTCGCGCAAACGGCACCCGGACAGACCGCCTCGCTCGTACCTGGCCTATTGGGCGTTGAATGGGACGTTGCGCCGGACAACGGATTCCGTCCAGCCGGGTTGGTCAGCGTCTCGTCTTCGACCGTCAATGTGGACGGAAAGTATCTGCTTGATTACGGCAACACGTTCGGAGCAGGCACGGCGACCCACAACCTCGTATTGCATCGGGATCCCGTCAGCGGCGCCCTGATATTCTCGGCCGGTTCGATCAACTGGCCGTGGGCGCTTGCTAGCGACCACGACGGACCTGCGATTCCGGTCGACCCTAATGTCCAGCAGGCGATGGTTAACCTTTTCGCCGACATGGGGGTTCAGCCAGCGACGCTGCAAGCGAACCTGACGGCCGCGATCCGGTCGACCGACAATACGAAGCCAACTTCTGGTATCACCAATCTCTCCGCTGCCAGCGTTGTCGAGGGGCAATCGATTACGGTGACGGGGACGGCCGCTGACACGGGTGGAAAGATTGCCGCCGTCGAAATCTCCACGGATGGTGGAACTACATGGCATCCAACCAACAGCAGTGTCGGCGCCGCGAGCGTGACGTGGTCATATACTTTCGTCACAGGCGCTCAGGGGACATATAGTCTCAAGACCAGGGCGGTCGACGACAGCCTGAACCTGGAAACACCTGGTACGGGCACCACCTACACGGTCACGCCGTCTTCCAACCTGACACTCTTCAGTCCGACCGATACGCCTGCGGTGATCTCAAACAGCGATTCCGGCGCCGTTGAGCTCGGCGTCAAATTCGTCCCCGCCGCGTCGGGCAAGATCACCGGCATTCGTTTCTACAAGGCGTCTGACAATACCGGCACCCACATTGGTGATCTCTGGACTAGCAGTGGCACGCTGCTTGCGAGCGCCACCTTCAGCAACGAAACAGCAAGCGGCTGGCAGCAGGTTGATTTCGCGACGCCTGTCAATGTACAGGCGGGCGTCACGTATGTCGCCTCCTATCACACGAACACCGGCCACTATTCCTCGACCGACTACTACTTCATCGACTATGACGGCCTTACGAAAGGTGCGCTCACCGCGCCCGGTAGCAGCCTCAACGGCCTCTATGCCTATGGCAGTAACCCGGTCTTTCCTGGCAACGCTTCCTCTATCAAGGGCCCGAATTACTGGGTGGACGTCGTCTTCAGCGATTCAGGCCAGACGTCGCCGCAAACTCACGACGACGGCGGCTTCACGGTCAGCCAAAATGGTGTGCTGAACATTGCGGCATCGACGCTGCTCGCGAACGACACCAACCCGTCCGGGTTGGCCTTCTTGCTCACCAGCGTCGGTAATCCGGCCAATGGAAGCGTAAGCTACAATTCGCAGAACCAGACCGTGACCTTCACGCCCGCCGCCGGTTATGCCGGGGCGGCGAGTTTCACCTACACGATCACAGACACAAGCGGCCAAAGCGGGTCCGGCCAGGTGTCGCTCAAGGTCAATTATCCGGCCTCGGCGCAGAGCCTGTTCGGCACCAATGATGCGCCAAGTGTGCCCAATTCCGGCGATAGCAGCCCGGTCGAAGTCGGCGTCAAATTTACGGCATCCGTGAACGGGACGATCACGGGCCTGCGCTTCTACAAGGGACCGTTGAATACCGGTCCCCATATTGCGGATCTCTGGAGCTCGACCGGAACCCTCCTTGCGACCGCCACGTTCACGAACGAGACCGCAAGCGGCTGGCAGCAGCTCAACTTCTCCACCCCCGTCGCAATTACGGCAGGCACCACCTACGTCGCCTCCTACCACACCAACGGCAATTATTCCGGCACCCAGAACTACTTCTTGACGTCGCTTGCCAACGGCCAGTTAACGGCTACGGCTGGCGCCAACGGAGTCTATGCCTACGGATCCGGAAGCGCGTTCCCGACGAACAGCTTCAAATCCTCCAACTACTGGGTCGATGTCGTCTTCAACGGCTCCGCCGCCACCAGCGCGCCGCAGGCGAACGCCGACAGCGGCTTCACGGTTAGCCAGAATGAGGTGCTGAATATTGCGGCGTCAACGCTGCTCGCGAACGACACCAACGCGTCCGGATTGGCCTTCTCGCTCACCAGCGTTAGCAACGCTTCCAATGGAAGCGTAAGCTACAATTCGCAGAACCAGACCGTGGCCTTCACGCCCACCGCTGGCTATGCCGGGGCGGCGAGTTTCACCTACACGATCACGGACACCAGTGGCCAAACCGGGTCCGGGCAGGTGTCGCTCAAGGTCAATTATCCGGCCTCGGCGCAGAGCCTGTTCGGCACCACTGATGCGCCAAGCGTGCCCAATTCCGGCGATACCAGTCCGATCGAAGTCGGCGTCCAGTTCACGGCATCCGTGAACGGGACAATCAGCGGTCTGCGCTTCTACAAGGGATCGTTGAATACCGGTCCTCATATTGCGGATCTCTGGAGCTCGACCGGAACCCTGCTTGCGACCGCCACGTTCACGAACGAGACCGCCAGCGGCTGGCAGCAGGTCAACTTCTCCACCCCAATCGCGATCACGGCAGGCACCACCTACGTCGCGTCCTACCACACCAACGGTAATTATTCCGGTACCCAGAACTATTTCGCGACGTCGCTTACCAACGGCCAGTTGACGGCTGCGGCCGGCAGCAACGGAGTCTATGCCAACGGATCCGGAAGCGCGTTCCCGACGAACAGCTTCAAATCCTCCAACTACTGGGTCGATGTCGTGTTCAACGGATCCTCCGCCGCCAATAATACGCCGCCAACAGCGATTGCTGACGGGGCGGATGCCACCGAGAAGGGCGGGGTGAACAACAGTACTGGCGGCTCGCCCGCCACCGGCAACGCGCTGGCCAACGATACCGATCCCGATCCCGGCGACACCAAGACCGTCACTGCATTCAGCTTCGGCTCGACCAATGGGACGTTCGATACGCCTCTCGCCGGCGCACACGGCACGCTCTTGCTCAGTGCTTCGGGCGCTTTCACCTACACGGTGAACGAGAACGATCAGGCCGTGCAGGCCTTGCGGCAGTCGAGCAATACGCTGAGCGATGTCTTCAACTATACGATGCGGGACGCCGCCGGCGCCGCATCGTCGACCACCCTTACCGTCACCATTCACGGCGCCAACGACGCGCCGGTCCTGGCGATCCAGACCAGCAACCAGGCCGTGACGGTCGGCTCGGCGTTCTCGCTGACGTTACCCGCCGGCACCTTCACCGATGTCGATGCCGGGGACTCGCTCACCTACGGCGCAGCCGCTGGCGGTTCAGGGCTTCCCGGCTGGCTCACGTTCACTCCGTCGACCCGCACCTTTACCGGTACGCCGGCGTCCGCGGATGTTGGCACGGTCACCGTCACGGTCTCCGCTGCCGATCTCGGTAATCTCGCGAGCCGCGACACATTCAATATCGCAGTGTCGGCAGCTCCCTCAACGGTGAGCCTGTTCTCGAGCTCGGATACCCCGGCGATACGATCGGGGTCGGATAGCTCCCAAGTCAATCTCGGAGTGCAATTCACCTCGTCCGTGGCCGGCACGATCACCGGCATCAAATACTACAAGAGCGCAAATGATACCGGCACCCATACGGGCTCGTTGTGGAGCAGCACCGGCGCGCTACTGGCGACCGCGACCTTCACGAACGAGAGCAGCAGCGGCTGGCAGACCGTCACGTTCAGCACTCCCGTGTCCATCACGGCCGGCACCACTTACCTCGCGAGCTATCACAGCAACGGGCAATATGCCTCCAGCACCAGCTACTTCACCACCGCTCGCACCAACGGTCCGCTCACGGCTGCTGCGAGCATCAATGGCGTCTACACCTACGGAACAAGCAATCTGTTTCCGACCAGTAGTTACAACGCAAGCAACTACTGGGTGGATGTCGTGTTCAACAGCTCGAGCGGCGGCACCAACCATTTACCCGTCGCTGCGAACGATAGCGGCTTCGATGCCACGCAGAACGTTCCCTTCGGGATCCCGGCCTCGGCACTGCTTGCCAACGACACCGATCCGGACGGCAATACGCTCACGATCACGGGCGCGAGCGGCGGTGTGAACGGCGTCGCAAGCTACAACACCCAAAGCAACAGCGTGATCTTCACTCCGACGGCCGGTTACACGGGACCGGCGTCGTTCAACTACACCATCTCCGACGGCCAGGGTGGCTCTGCCAGTGGACTCGTCTCCCTCGATGTGAACGCTGCGTCTTCGACGACCGTGCGCCTGTTCAGCGCAAGTCAGGAGCCCAGCATTGTGGCGGCCAACGATCCAAAGTCTGTGGAACTGGGCGTCAAATTCCAGACGTCGACCCCAGGCGATGTCATCGGCATTCGCTTCTACAAGGGGCCAACCAATACGGGCACCCACGTTGCGGATCTCTGGAACAGCACCGGGACTTTGCTGGCAACTGGGACCTTTACCAGCGAAACGGCCAACGGCTGGCAGCAGGTCAATTTCGCCACGCCCGTGACGATCATGCCGGGAACGACCTACGTGGCCTCCTACCACACCGCCGGGAATTACGCGGCCGATCCGGGCCTGCTCGCCAACGCGATTACCAACGGTCCTCTGACGGCCCCATCCTCGGGCGCTATCGGCGGCAACGGTGTATTTGCGTACGGGACAGATAGCCTTTTCCCGACCAACACCTACAACTCAACGAGCTACGGCGTTGACGTTGTTTTCAGGCCGCAGCTAGCAGCATAGGAGACGTAAATGCACGCTGAACTTTACACCGATGGAATCGAAGAAATTACCGTCAGCGGAACCATCGTCCGCATTGATCTGGTCAGTCTTTCACCGACAGAACGTGACGCCCACAACGCCCCCAAACGCGTGTTTTCTCAGCGACTGATCTTTTCGGTCGAGTCCTTCGCCAATTCGGTCGACGTGATGCAGAAGGCGCTTCAGGGCCTGGTTGATGCGGGCGTGGTCCGGCGGAATCAGCCAGCTGAATCGCACGACGGTGCGTCGGGAGTACGTGATGCGTTGGCGCCCAACACACGGTCTCTGAATGTCTCTTCGAATTTCCGCTGAAATCGATGCCGCTGGCGGCGCGAAGGACCAGGTTACGGACGCGCCTGCGCCCGGATTGGCAATGCAGACCGCATTGGAATGCCTCTCCAAGGTTTCCGGTCACCATGGCATAGATCTGCCGGTCGAGCGTTTGAAGCACGCCTACGCGATAGCCGGCCCGCTCTCGTTGAATCTCCTGTTGCGCATGGCGAAGGATGCAGGCCTGCGCGCAAGAAGCACGAAATTGGATTGGGGCGCGCTGCTTCGTCTCGGAGAGGCCTATCCGGCGCTGGCGAGGCTTTCCAATGGCAACTGGATCGTTGTCCTTGGTGCAGGACGGCGAGCTGACGGCACCGAGGTCGTTAGCGTCTTCGACCCGCTCGCCGACCGCAAGCACGAGGTCTTGGTTGTCGATCGGGACCGCTTCTGTGCCCAGTGGGCGGGTGACACGATCCTGATCAAGCGCGAGCAGTTGACGCAGGATGGTCGGAGGAGTTTCGGCCTCCGGTGGTTCGTACCGGAACTGCTTCTTCAATGGCGATTGTTCAGGGACGTCGCCATTGCCGCCATCCTGCTCTATGCGTTGGGCCTCGTCGTCCCGATCTTTTTCCAGCTCGTCATCGATAAGGTTCTGGTTCACGAGAGCTTCACCACTCTGTACGTACTCGCGGCAGGAGCGGCCGTAGCACTCGTCTTTGACGCGATATTCGGCTTTCTGCGGCGCTACCTGCTGCTCTATGCGACCAATAGGGTCGACATTCGCGTGGCTACGAAGACGTTCGGTCATCTCCTGGGGCTGCCGGTCACCTTCTTCGAGCACATGGCCGCGGGGGTGCTGGTCAAGCACATGCAGCAAGCGGCGCGGATCCGTGAGTTTCTGACCGGGCGGCTATTTTTGACTACCCTCGACGCGCTCTCGCTGTTTGTTTTTCTGCCGGTACTCGCGCTCTACAGCGTCAAATTGACCTTGATGGTCCTGGCCTTCACTGCCGCGAGCGGCGCGGTTGTCGGCCTGCTGATGGGCCCTTTCCGGCGACGTCTTTACGACCTTTATCAGGCGGAGGGTGCGCGGCAGGCTCTTCTCGTCGAAACAGTCCACGGCATGCGCACCGTGAAGACGCTGGGAATGGAGCCGGCGCAGAGCAGGGTTTGGGACAGCCGCTGTGCGCAGTCGGTGACCATGCGATTCGGTGTCGAGAAGATCTCCGCAGGCGCACAGGCGCTCACCGGTTTTCTCGAGAAGATCATGACGCTTGGAATCATTTCTGTCGGAGCACTCGACGTATTCGCTGGAGAAATGACAATCGGCGCGCTGGTCGCTTTCAACATGTTGGCCGGCAGGGTCTCCGGACCACTGGTCCAGCTCGTGACCATGGTGCACGAATATCAGGAAGTTGCTCTTGCCGTGAAAATGCTGGGCGAGGTCATGAATCAGAAGCCTGAGCGTGACGGTCGGAAAGATGGGCTGCGGCCCGATCTCGCCGGCAAGATCGAGTTCGACAGTGTTTCTTTCCGCTACGGAGCCGAGGGAGCGCCGGCGCTTGATGATGTCTCCTTCACCATCGAGCCAGGCTCGATCTTCGGGATTGTGGGCCGGAGCGGCTCCGGCAAGACGACGCTCACAAGGCTGATCTCGGGCATGTATCCGGTGCAGCAGGGGCTGCTGCGTGTCGACGGATATGATTCGAGGGAGCTCGACCTGGCACACCTGCGCCGAAACCTCGGTATCGTCTTGCAGGACAATTTTCTGTTTCGCGGAACGGTTCGCGACAATATCGCCCGCGTGAAACGTGATGCGACCTTTGCCGAGGTCGTCGCCGCGGCACAGCTCGCAGGCGCCGACGAGTTCATCGAGCGGTTGCCCCGTGGCTTCGACACCATGCTCGAGGAAGACGCCTCGAACCTGTCCGGCGGGCAGAAGCAGCGGCTCGCGATTGCGAGGGCTCTGATCGTCAATCCGCGGATCGTGATCTTCGATGAAGCGACGAGCGCCCTCGACTCCGAAAGCGAAATGATCATCAAGCGCAATCTCCGCCGTTTGGCGGCAGGGCGTACCGTCATCATCGTCTCGCATCGGCTGTCAATGCTGGCCGAGGCAAACCAGATCCTGGTGATGGATCGCGGCCGCATCGTCGACGTGGATCGCCACGACCACCTCCTGTCGAAATGCACGATCTACAGGCATTTGTGGAACCAACAGATGAAGCAGATCGCATGAAGGAGCCAAGGCAATCACGCACGGATGCGAAGCCGGACGGTCTGGTCGTGGCCAGAACGGTCGAGCGACGGCGAAGGCTGTTCAGGCCGGCGCCGAGGCGAGCGCCGGTGATCGCCGAATTCCAGTCCGATGCCACCGAGGTGGAGCAGCAAGCGCCGCCGCGGCTCGCGCGTGGCACCCTCTACGGTATAATTGCACTCATCGTCTTCGCGATCGCCTGGGCGTCCGTTTCGCAAGTTGAGATGATCGTCACGGCGCAGGGAAAATTGACTACGACACGTCCTAACCTCGTCGTGCAGCCGTTGGAAACCTCGGTCATACGGCAGGTTCACGTCAAGGCCGGTGATCGCGTCAACCGCGGCGACGTATTGGCGACCTTAGATCCGACGTTCTCGCAGGCGGATTTCGATCAATTGCGCGGCAAAGTGGCTGCATTCGACGCGTCGATCGATCGACTGGGCGCCGAATTGAATGGAACAGAGTACGCCGTCACGGAACTCGCGAGCGCGGACCAGGTCCTGCAGGGCAAGTTGTTCTTGCAGCGGAGGGCCGCTTATGAGGCGCAGATCCAGAACTACGACGCACAGATCGCGTCCGCTCAAGCCAATCTCAAGACAGCGCAGAACGAAGAGGCGGTTCTCCTTCAGCGACTCGACACGATGCGTTCGATTGAAGCCATGCGAACCACGCTCATGGACAAGGAAGTCGGTTCGAGGCTGAACTTCCTATTGTCGCGAGATGCACGGCTCGAGGTCGAGAGCAATTTAGCGCGTGTTCGTGGCAGTATCGCCGACATGACGCATCGGCTGGACAAGGCCCGTGCTGACCAGAAGGTCTTCGCTGAGGAGTTTCGTCGCACCACTTATCAGGAATTGGTGGAGACGGTGCCGAAGCGTAACAGCGCGGCAGAGGAATTGAAGAAAGCCGAGCTTCGTCGACAGCTGATCGTCCTGCAGGCGCCGGCAGATGCTGTGGTGCTGGACATCGCGAACCGGACAGTCGGCTCGGTGGTTCGCGAAGCGGAAACGCTGTTTGTCCTGGTTCCGCGTGACGTGCCTCTTCAGGCGGAGGTCAACGTCGAGGGTCGGGATATTGGTCAGGTGGCGCTTGGACAAGCGGTTCGGATCAAGTTAGAAGCGTTTCCTTTCCAGAAGTATGGAACTGCGACGGGAGAAGTCCGAGTCATAAGTCAAGACACGTTCTCGCCGGATACGAAGGCCGAAGGAGCGCGCCGTGCGCCGGCTCCCTATTACCGCGTACTGGTCGACTTGTCGGACACGCACCTTCGGCTTCCTCCTGAGCGTGTTCAACTGATTCCGGGGATGGCGGTCACGGCCGAACTGAAGGTCGGCAAGCGTACCGTGATTTCCTATTTCCTCTATCCATTGCTGCGCGGATTGGATGAAAGCATCCGGGAATATTGACCCGGCTTGGGATGGCGATTGACATGATCATTAGTCCGAATTGTGGCGTGAAGCTCGTGGTCCCTACCGCGGTGAGCAAGCTCGCGCACAATTCACCGCTGGTGAACTATGCGCTCAACGGGCTGGAGCGTTGCTGGTTGCCTGAACACCGCCGGTGGTCGCATATCTACCATCTCGATGGACGGTCTTCACCGAATGAATCGATCCCACGCAGCGACGTATTTTATACCCTCAACGTTCTACTCGGGATGTCGCGCGTTGCCGGCATTCCAGACGGCATTGACCTGTCCGAAGTATTCCGCCGCAACGTTCTGCTGCTCACGAAACTTCCGGTGCGCAAGTACGCGTTCGGTATGGCGCTATGGAGCGCCGCCGAGCTCGGCCTCGAAATACCGGAACCGGTCAAATGCGAGCTGAGACCCATTCTCGCCGATGAGTCCCGGTGGAAGAGCTTCCGTGCGCAGGATCTTGGCATGCTGCTCACGGGAGTCGTGGCCCAGGCGAGGGCAGGCGAGAATGAGTGGGCGCGCTATGCACGGCCGCTCTATCGGTTCTTGAAGGACCGCTTTCATAGTGAATCGGGGTTGTTCTTCGATGCGCCGTTCGGCTTTCGGCGCCGTTTCTCGACATTTGCGACGCAGACCTATCTCTCGATCGCCTGCTATCAATATGGCGAATTCGCCGGCGATGCGTCCGCGCTTGTCATGGCCGATACTTGTGTGCGCGGTCTGATTGCGTCTCAAGGCCCACAAGGCGAATGGCCCTGGTTCTTCGACACGATGAGCGGCCGCATCGTTGATTTCTACGAAGTCTATTCGGTCCATCAGTATGGAATGGCTCCGGCTCTGCTGGAATGGGCGGAGCGCTTTGGGCAGAGGGGATCGCGGGACGCCTTGGTCAAGGGATTCAACTGGGTCCTTGGCCAGAACCAGCTGGGCCGGGCCATGCTGGTGCCTGAACTGAGCCTGTCCCTTCGCTCGCAAGTTCGCAAAGGTGAGTTGACAACGAAGGCGCCGCGGGTCTTGCGCGCACTCAAGAACGCCTGGCTCGGAAAAGGCGGCCGGCTGATCGACGGCACTGACGTGGACGTCCGGCTTGAGTGCCGTAGCTACGAACTGGGCTGGATCCTGTGGTCATTCGGCCGGCGTACTGACTTGCCGGAGCTGACCAACAACTGTGCCTTCGGCGCCTGACAGAATTGCCGGTGCACTAACGATTCCAAGCTACTGCTCGTCGGCCCCGCAGGTGCGAGAGCATCGTCATGGCGCGGTGCGCTCGCACGGCACACAATACGGCAATGGCCTTGAGGCGGACGCCGCTACCATGCAGGCGGTCGCTGGTCAGCACAGTCACAGCGTTTGGCGCGAAAGATGCGAGGACGAGCAACGCTTGCGCGAGCCAGCGCAATCGCCAAACGGGTTTGCCTTCCGCCATGTTGCGATAGTGCGCGATGTGTCGGTCCCATTTGGCGTAGAGCTCCTGGAGAGAGCTCCGGGCCGGATGGAAGACGATCATCTCAGGGGTGTATCGAAATCGAAGTCCCGCGCGTAGCGCACGCTCTCCCCACTCCATATCTTCGGCAACCTCAATGCCGGCAAACGGGCCGACGCGATCGAAATCGCGGCGAAACGCCGCCATATTGCCAGTGCCGGAATAACCGTGGCGCTCAATATAGAGCTTGAAGCGATAGGCGAAGACGCTCTCGTAAGCCGCAATGGCGTCGAGCTCCCCATTTTCTGGGCACCAAATGCGAACGTCGCCCCCGAGAACTGTGCCGGGCGGCGACAAGCTGAACCACTTCATCACGCTGCTCAGCCAGTCCTGATGGGCCCTGCAATCGGCATCGATGAAAGCGAGGATCTCGCCGTTGGCCGCAGCGACGCCTGCGTTTCGCGCCGGGCCGGGACCTGGTTGCGGTTCGCGCTGCAGCCGCACGCCAGGATGGCGGGCAACGATATCCGTTGGCGGCGTTGCCGAGCCGTTGTCCACCACGATGACCTCGAACGCATGCCGAGGCAGGGTCTGCGCGTCCAGGCTGCGTAAGCAGGCTTCCAGCGCATCAGGCTGGTTGAGATGTGGAATAATGACTGAAATCACCAGTTAATTCCTCTATTTATTTGGCGTTGGATTGTTTGCCTGCCTTCTTGCGCAGAGGTGCTAATATCCCTTCTAATGATACGAGCCGAGCCATTTAAACCTTGCAATTAAATATCCGGTGCGTATTATCTTGATAATAATCTTAAATGCAAACTTAAACAGGTCGTATGTTCTTCTGGGAGGTAGGTTTCAATGCGCGCCTCATTTCTGGGATGTCCCGTTGACCTGCTGACAATGGCAGAAACCGTCGATCTGGCGCGCGGGGCCATGCACAGCCGGCGAAGGCTGCAACATGTGGCGCTGAACGTCGCCAAATTCGTCAATATGAAGTCTGACCCCGTGCTCGCGGCCGATGTCGCTAACAGCGATATCGTCGGCCTCGACGGCATGGGGATCGTTTGGGGCGCTCGAGCGCTGGGGCTTCCGGCCACGTCGCGCGTCGCGGGCGTGGATCTCCTCACCGAGTTGCTCGCGGTATGCGCGCACGAAGGCTTTAAACCTTATTTCCTGGGCGCGACTCCGGGCGTGCTGCAGCAGGCGCTGCAGAACGCGCGCGAGAGGCATCCTTCACTCGTCTTTGCGGGCTGGCACGACGGCTACTTCAAGCGCGAGCAAGAGAATGACATCGTCCGGGACGTCCAATCCAGCGCGGCCGACTGTCTCTTCATCGGCATGCCGACGCCTGGGAAGGAGCGTTTCCTCGCCGCCCATCGCGATAAGCTCGGCGTGCCTTTCATCATGGGCGTGGGTGGTGCGTTCGATGTTCTGGCAGGCGCCGTCCGGCGCGCGCCGGTACAGATTCAGAGGCTCGGCCTTGAATGGCTGTATCGCATCTATCAGGAGCCCGGGCGGATGTGGTGGCGATACGCCAAGACGAACACCCTGTTTGCGGGCGTCTTGGCGCAAGCCCTCATCAGACAGGCGCTTCGACACCCCCTTGGTGCGCCCGGCGCGGTTCCGCCGGGTCCGAGCCGGATCGGAGGCTGAGGCGTGCGCAAGCATTTTTTCATCCTTCTGGGCACGCGGCCTGAGGCAATCAAGCTCTTTCCGGTCATCAACCAGCTCAAGGCCGAGAAGCACAAGGACATCTCCGTCACGATCTGTGCGACTGCACAGCATCGACAGCTGCTGGATCAAGTCCTCAAGCTGGCCAACGTGGTCCCGGATTTTGATCTGAATGTCATGACGACAAATCAGACACTGGATCATTTGACCGCCCGGCTGGTCGGACAAATCGGCGACCTCCTGGAAAAGGTGAAGCCCACCAGGGTTATTGTCCAGGGCGACACGGCAACTGCCATGACGGGTGCGTTGGCTTCCTATTATCACCGGATCCCGGTCTCACACATCGAGGCCGGACTGCGCAGCGGCGACATCTTCGCTCCGTGGCCCGAGGAGGTGAACCGCAAGATCGTCGGCTCGATCGCCGATCAACATTTTGCCCCGACAGAGCGCGCGGCCCGTGCGTTGCGGTCCGAAAACGTGTCCGACGACCGCATTCACGTGACCGGAAACACGGTGGTGGACGCTCTCATCCTTGCGAAAGCCATGGTCGAATCCGATCCCGGACTGGCGTGCCGCTGGGACGGCATCAAGAAGCGTCACGGCAATCGGCGCATCATCCTGGTGACCTGCCATCGCAGGGAAAATTTCGGTGGCGGTGTCACCAACATCGTGAACGCGTTGGAGACCATCCTGCAGCGGGAGGATGTCGCCGTGGTGCTCCCGGTGCATCCGAATCCGAATGTCCGAGACCTGTTTGCGTCTCGGTTGTCGGATCACCCGCGGGTCGTCCTCATCTCTCCTCAGGAATACACGGATTTCGTGAGCCTGCTCTCGATGTCATATCTGGTCCTGACGGATTCAGGCGGCGTCCAGGAGGAGGCCCCCACTTTCGGCAAGCCAGTCCTTGTGATGCGCGATACGACCGAGCGTCCCGAAGGGGTGGAAGCCGGAACGGCACGCCTGGTCGGCGCCAACTACGACAGGATCGTTGGCGAGACGTTTCGCCTGCTCGACGATGACGAGACTTATGCTGCCATGGCGCGTTCGCACAATCCGTTTGGTGACGGACACGCGAGCGAGCGGATCGTGAAGGTGCTTCTCCATGCCTGAATTCCAAAAGATAAACGTCATTGGGCTTGGTTATATCGGGCTGCCGACCGCGGCATTGATCGCGAGCCGTGGACTGCAGGTGGTCGGCATCGATACAAACGAACGCATCGTCGACACCGTTGGATCTGGCAAGATTCACATCGCCGAGCCAGATCTGGACGGTCTCGTCTCCAAAGTCGTCTCGAGTGGCGCGCTCACGACGTCCAGAAAGCCGCAGCCGGCGGACGTGTTCATCATCGCGGTGCCGACCCCGATCGACCACGAGAACCGTCCAGACCTGGCAAGCGTCTATGCCGCGGTCGACAATATCGTGGACCTTCTCGCGCCAGGCAATCTTGTCATTCTTGAATCGACATCGCCGATCGGAACGACTGAAGCCATCGCGAAGCGGATCGTCGAACGCAGGCCGGATTTGCACATCGGGGTGAACGGCAAGGAGGACGGAGCGATCTACGTCGCCTACTGTCCCGAACGCGTGTTGCCGGGACGGATACTGACCGAGCTCATCAACAATGACAGGTGCATCGGCGGGATCACGCCGACCTGCACGCGGCGCGCCCAACGCTTCTACAAGATGTTCGTTCGCGGCGCTTGCGTCGGCACGACGGCGCGCGCGGCCGAGTTGGTCAAGCTGACGGAAAACGCGTTCCGCGACACCAACATAGCATTTGCCAACGAGCTCTCGTTGATTTGCGACAGATTCGACGTCAACGTCTGGGAGGTGATCGATATCGCCAACCGTCACCCTCGCGTCAACGTACTGCGGCCGGGCCCTGGCGTGGGCGGGCACTGTATTGCGGTCGACCCCTGGTTCATCATCGACTCCGCGCCCGACCTCGCGCGAGTGATGCGAACGAGCCGCGAGGTGAACAACGCCAAGACCCGGAAGATCATCGAGAACGCAGAGGCGCTGATCGACGATCATCCCTATGCGAACGTTGCCTGTTGCGGATTGACGTTCAAGGCGAACGTCGACGACGTGCGTGAAAGCCCGGCCTTGGAGATTGCCACGCATCTCGCGGCCAAATACGGCGAACGGATCAAGGTCGTCGAACCGAATCTGCGCCGTCTGCCGTCTCAGTTGGCCGATTATCGCGTCGCGTTCGTGACCATCGATGAGGCCCTCCGGAGCTGCGAAATTGCGGTTCTTCTCGTCGATCATGACGAATTCAAAATGGTGCCGTTGGCGGAGCGCCGGCACCTCGACGTCATCGATACGCGAGGCATATGGCAGGATATGCCCGCGCGAACCTAACGTGCAGAATCGTAGTTTCCCCGAATGGATCGAGGTCAGTATGCGAGATAGTCACCTGGGAATCGGGGTCGTGGGATACGGCTATTGGGGGCCCAATCTCGTTCGCAATTTCTCGATCAATCCCGCCGCCCGCGTCGTCAGCGTGAGCGACCTTGATCCAGGCAGGCTCGCCGCCATCAGGCAGCAGTACCCGGGGGTAGCGACCACCGCGCGATATGACGATCTGCTGAAGGACGCCTCGATCGATGCAATCGCCATCGCAACGCCGGTGCACACGCATTACGAGCTGGCAATGGCGGCGTTGAGAGCTGGCAAGCACGTGTTGGTCGAAAAACCCCTTGCGCCGAGTTCAGAGCAGGTGATGCGCCTGATCGACGAGGCGGATCGGCGCGGACTGATTTTGATGGTCGATCACACCTTTCTCTATACCCCGGCGGTTCAGAAGATTCGTGAGCTGTTGCTGAAGAGCGAGCTCGGAGACGTCTACTACTACGATAGCACACGCTCGAGCCTCGGATTGTTCCAGAAAGACGTAAATGTGATCTGGGATTTGGCAGTGCATGATATCTCGATCATTCATCACATCTTCGATGAGGAGCCGGTTGCGGTATCGGCAACAGGGTCGTGCCATGTCGTCGGTTCGCCGGAAAACATGGCGCATATCACATTGTTCTTTGCCAACGCATGTGTGGCCCATGTCAGCGTCAACTGGCTCTCGCCTGTCAAGGTCCGCCAGACGTTCATTGGCGGCAGCAAGAAGATGATCGTCTATGATGATCTCGAACCGACCGAAAAGATCAAGGTCTATGACAAGGGAATTACGCTCGACAGGCCTCCCGAGAGTGCCCATCAATTCCGGATTGGGTATCGCGCTGGTGACATGTGGGCTCCGCATATCTCGCCCAAGGAGGCGCTGCAAACGGAGGTCGAGCACTTTATCGACTGCGTGCGCACCGGGACGCAGCCGATCTCCAGCGGCATGTCCGGGCTGCGGGTGATCGAGGTGCTCGAGGCAGCTTCTCGATCAATCGCCAAGCAGGGCAAACCAATCCCGATCAGGCAATTGCCGCGGATGCTACCGGAGCGAGCCCGGGCCACGGCTTGATGGGCGGCTTGGCCGTGGCTGTTGGCCAGCCGAGCCCCGGGACGGAGTCTCGATGAATTCAGTGCATCGTTCAGTTCTGTTTTCCGGGGTGGACCGCTATGCCGCCCTTGTGCTGTTCCTTGTCTCGACCGCAGTGCTGTCGCGTCTGCTGACACCGGGCGAGTTCGGGGTCTTTGCGGTCGTCAATGCACTTACCGCCGTGATCGCCTCCGCCTTTCAGGAGTTTGGAGGGGCAAACTATCTGATTCAGAAGCATGAGCTGTCGCGCGGGACCATTCGCACGGCGTTTACTATCACCTGTATCATCTCGCTGGCAGTTGCGCTGATCCTGTCAGCTGGGGCCGACATCGTATCGCAACTCTTTGGGCAGGACAGCCTAAGGCAAGGTATCCAGGTTTCTGCGCTGAACCTTGTCCTTCTACCGTTCTCCGGAACGTTGGCCGCCCTGTTTCGTCGTGACATGCAGTTTGGGACGCTCGCGATCTGCAATCTTGCAAGCAACATGACGGTCGCGCTGGTTTCGATCGGGCTGGCGCTCCTGAACTTCAGCTACATGGCTCCGATCTGGGGTGGTGTGGCAGGAAGCATGGTTCTCACGGCCTTGCTGCTGAGCTCGTATCGGGATTTCGGCGTGTTGCGCCCTTCGCTGTCCGAATACCGCGACGTCCTCGGGTTCGGTCTCTATTCCAGCGGTGTCAGCGTCATCAATATCTTCTACAACCTCGCACCCCAGCTCTTTCTCGCGAAGATTCTCGATTTTGCGGCTGTGGGCCTCTATAGCCGGGCGATCAACCTGACTCAGGTATTCGACAGGCTCGTCACGCAGGTGCTGAACCCGATCATCATGCCGGCTATCGTGTCGAGGCGTGCAGCCGGGGCAGATCTAAAGGGCGTGTATCTGGACGCGGTCCAACTGCTTTCCGCCGTACAGTGGCCATTTCTCACCTTCGTAGCGATCATGGCAGAGCCGATCGTCTTGATCTGGCTTGGTGGAGCCTGGCTGGAGGTCGTGCCGCTGGTGCGGATTCTCTGCCTTGCAAATCTGGCGCTGTTCGCTGCGTGCCTGACCTATCCTGTATTCCTGGCGGTTGGACGCGTGCGCGACGCGCTTGTCTCATCCTTCATCTCGCTGCCGCCGTCGCTCCTTGCCCTTCTGGGCGCGTCCTTTTTTGGCGTGGAGGCGGTCGCAGCGTGCGCACTGCTGACGTTGCCGTTCCAGGCGGTGGTGGCGATATACTATCTCAGTCGGCATCTTGCGCTGCGGCCAAGCGAGTTTGGCCGTGCCGTTCTCAAGAGCGGTGTCGTCACGATGGTGACCGCGGTGGGCGTAGGCGCATGCGCGCTGTTGATCGAGGCAGGAATTCTCAATTTCGTTGTAGGCCTTATATCAGCGTTTGTGGTCGCCGCCTTCTGCTGGTGGTGGGGATTGATCGTAACAGGGCATCCTCTGCTGCAGCACCTTCGTCAAGCTGCGGCGGGTCTCGTCGAGGTGGCGCCCAGGCTGCGCCCGTCACGCTCGGTACTGTAGAGATTTTGCTCG
Organism: Bradyrhizobium sp. 23; assembly: GCF_023073295.1. Lineage (NCBI taxonomy): Bacteria > Pseudomonadati > Pseudomonadota > Alphaproteobacteria > Hyphomicrobiales > Nitrobacteraceae > Bradyrhizobium > Bradyrhizobium sp. 23. The sequence continues at coordinate 42,469 of NZ_JADPJF010000140.1, forward strand.
ATTGTGGAGACAGGGAAACTGACATGCCAATAAAGGAGACCCAGCTTGGTCGCGATGTCGGCATCCTGCATCCGGACCTGGTCAACCTGTATGGTTGCACCGTTGGTGACGAGAGCAGGATCGGAACCTTCGTCGAGATCCAGGCGGGGGCGGAGATAGGTGCGCGCTGCAAGATATCGTCGCACAGCTTCATCTGCGAAGGCGTTACGATCGAGGACGAAGTGTTCATCGGTCATGGCGTGATGTTCACGAACGATAAATTCCCGAAGGCAACGACCGCGGACGGTCGTCCTCAACAGGCGTCGGACTGGACGCTGCAGCGCACGCACGTCGGCAGGGGAGCGTCCATCGGATCGAACGCCACCATTCTGTGCGGTGTGACGATCGGAGAGGGGGCCTGCGTAGGCGCGGGTGCGGTGGTGACGAAGGACGTTCCGGCCGGGGCCACCGTCGCGGGCGTGCCCGCTCGGGTTCTGTCCGCAACTGAAGACATGGTCTTGGGCGGCGGCGGCTCGTCTGAGACGCAGCGGAAAGAGCATTACCGTTAATCTCTATCCAATCCGAATTTAATGCTTGATTTAATATAATAACGATATTTATATGCTGGATATAATTTCAATCCAATCCAAGGTCGTGAATCTTGATATCCTTCCTGGATCTGAAGGCTCAATATAGCCAGATCAAGCCCGAAATCGACGCCGCCGTGGCAAGAGTCATCGGTAGCGGGCACTTTGTGCTCGGGCCGGAGGTGAATGCCTTCGAGGGACGCTTTGCGGACTATTGCCGGACGGCCCATTGCCGCGCTGTGAACACCGGAACTTCGGCGCTTCACCTTGCCTTGCTGGCGACGGGGATCGGGCCGGGTGACGAAGTCATCACGGTATCCATGACCTTCGTCGCGACAACCGCGGCCATTCTCTACAGCGGCGCCAGGCCGGTGTTTGTCGACGTCGACCCTGTAACGTGGACGATGGATCCCGGCTTGATCGAAGCCGCGATCACGCCGCGAACCAAAGCCATTCTGCCGGTTCATCTCCATGGCTTGATGGCCGACATGGATCCCATCATGGAGATCGCGCGTCGTCACGGCCTGGTCGTCATCGAGGACGCCGCGCAGGCGCACGGGGCGGAATACCGGGGACGTCGCGCAGGTTCGATCGGCGATCTGGGATGCTTCAGCTTCTATCCTGGCAAGAATCTGGGTGCGTGCGGCGAGGGCGGGGCCGTCGTCACCGACCGGCCTGAATTCGCGCGCCGCGTGTCCCTGCTGCGCGATTGGGGCCAGGAGGCGAAATACGACCACGTCATCGCCGGATACAACTATCGCATGGACGAAATTCAGAGCGCGATACTGAACGTCAAGCTGGACTACATCGAACGCTGGACGGAAGCGCGCCGGTCGCTGGCCGAGCGATACGATGCACTGCTGTCTGATCTGCCATTCGTGCGTCCGCGGCCGCCCCGGCACGCCCGTCACGTCTATCACGTCTATGCAGTTAGATTGCAGGGCCGCGACGACACACTGGCGCGATTGCGTGATGCCGGAATCGGCGCCGGGATTCACTATCCGGTTCCGGTGCATCTGCAGAGAGCCTATGCGGAGCTCGGTTATCGCGCCGGTGATCTCCCCGTCACCGAGTTGCTTGCGAACGACTTCCTTTCCCTTCCCATCTACCCGGAGCTGCAGCCGGA
>NZ_JADPJF010000140.1:44243-51636 GCF_023073295.1 Bradyrhizobium sp. 23
AGGCGGCCGAAGTTGTCGCCGCATTGACGAACGCAGTGGCGCTGCGGGCCGGCGTGGCCGTCAGCGACCGAGCGGAGCATCCACAAAGCGCCATGGCATGGTCCCACAACAGGAGAGCGTCTTGATTGATCTCAAGGGTAAACGCGTTCTGGTCACCGGCGGGGCGGGATTCATCGGATCTCACATCGTTGATCTGCTCTGCGACGAGGGCTGCATCGAAATCGTTGCCCTCGACAACATGGTCAGAGGCCGGCCGGAAAATCTCCGGCGCGCGCTCGGGCGCGGGCCGGTGAGACTGGTTCATGGCGACATTCGCGATCGCAAGCTGATGGAAGCGTTGGTCAAGGCGGCCGATATCGTCTTCCACCAAGCAGCGCTCCGCATCACGCATTGTGCGGCCGAACCGCGCCTCGCCAAGGAGGTCATGGTGGACGCCACCTACGACCTGCTGGAGCTGTGCATCAAGCACGACATTGAGAAGATCATCGCAGCGTCTTCGGCATCCGTATATGGCATGGCCGAGGAGTTTCCGACGACCGAGCGGCAGAATCCGTACAACAACCGGACTCTCTATGGAGCCGCCAAGGCCTTTAACGAAGGGCTACTGCGGGCCTTCAACGATGTATCCGGCCTCGACTATGTGGCGTTCCGGTATTTCAACGTCTACGGCAGCCGGATGGACATCCACGGGCGGTACACCGAGGTCTTGATCCGCTGGATGGGGCGCCTTGAGGCCGGATTGCCTCCCGTTATCTTTGGTGACGGTCGTCAGACCATGGATTTCGTCCACGTCCGCGACATCGCGCGTGCCAACATCCTTGCGGCCAGGTCAAAGATCACCGACGAGGTCTTCAACGTTGGAAGCGGCACTGAAACCAGCCTGACGGAGCTGGCTACGGCGCTTGCGTCCGTAATGGGACACCGCGGCCTGACGCCCGAGTTCGCGCCGGAGCGGTCGGTCAATCCGGTGCCGCGACGGCTGGCATCGACGGGGAAGGCGGAGCGTTTGCTGGGTTTCCGCACCACGGTTTCGCTGGAGCAGGGGCTCGCCGACCTCGTGAAATGGTGGCGATCCGAACGGGAGCTCGCTTCTGATCAGCGGCAGGCGGCGGCATCGTGATTCCGATCGCTGCGCCGCTGCTTGCGGAGGAAGAGGCCGACGCTGCGCGCGCAGCCGTGCTGTCGGGCTGGATCTCGCAAGGTCCGGAAGTGGCCGCATTCGAGCGCGAGTTCGCCGCACTTGTCGGCGCACCGCACGCCTGCGCCGTCTCGAATTGCACGACCGCCCTGCAGCTCGCCTTGGCGGCGCTGGACATCGGCATCGGAGACGAGGTGATCACGGTCAGCCATTCCTTCATCGCGACCGCAAACGTCATCCGACATCAGGGAGCCACTCCGGTTTTCGTCGATATCGAGCCGGAGACATATAATCTTGATTGCGCCCGGTTGGCCGAAGCCATCACCGAGCGTACGCGTGCGATCATCGTTGTCCATCAGATGGGCATGCCGTGCGATATAGCCGCGCTTCTGGCCATAGCGCGCCGCCACGGGATCGCCGTGATCGAGGACGCGGCCTGTGCTGCCGGATCGCAGATCCGGATGAACGGGGAATGGGAGTCGATCGGCAAGCCGCATGGCGACATTGCCTGCTTCTCCTTCCATCCGCGAAAGGTGATCACGACGGGTGAGGGGGGAATGCTCACCACCGCGAATGCCGAGCTTGATCGCAAATTCAAGCTCCTGCGTCAGCACGGCATGAGCGTTCCCGACACGGTGCGGCACAATTCGTCGTCCGTGATCTTCGAGGAATACGTCGTTGTGGGCTACAACTACCGAATGACGGACATGCAGGCCGCGATTGGGCGCAAACAGCTCGAGCGGCTCCCGGAACTGATAGCGCGCCGGCGAGCCGTCGCCGCCAATTATGCCGAACAGCTCGGCAATCTGGAAGGGTTGCGGTTACCGACTGAACCGGCGTGGGCCAGATCCAACTGGCAGAGCTATTGCGTACGTCTTCCAGACCGCCTCGACCAGCGCATCGTGATGCAACATCTCCTCGATAAGGGCATCGCAACCCGCCGCGGCATCATGTGCGCCCATCGTGAGCAGCCTTATTCGGGCCTTGTCCAGAGACAGGATCTGCGTCAATCCGAACTCGCCCAGGATCGGTCGATCTTGCTGCCCATCTATGCACAGATGAGCGCCGAGGAGACCTCGAGGGTGAGTGCTGCGGTGCGGGCAGAGTTGGAACGATGATCCCGGGGATCGCCGACCAAAAGGCATTGCAACTTTTGGTTGTGATCGCGAGCTATGGGACTGCCAATAATGCCTACCTGGATCGAGTGATCAAGGAATACCGGTCCATGTCGTTCGACGTGGACATCATCATTATCTCCAACATTGACAAGAAGCCGGCTGCAGATATCGAGTGTGTCGTTGGCCTTCCCAACAAGAATCCCTGGTCGCTTCCCTTCGCGCACAAGGAGTTGTTTGCAGCGCGGGCTGATCGGTATGATCTGTTCATTTATTCCGAAGACGATATCCTGGTCACTGAAAAAAATATTCGAGCGTTTCTCGACGTGACCTCCGTGTTGAATGAGGACGAGGTTGCCGGATGGATGCTCGTCGAGAGAGCGTCGAACGGCGAATTGAATTATCCGCAGGCCCACGGTTCCTTCCACTGGGATTGTACGTCGGTCAAGTCCAGGGGAATTTACCATCTTGCCCATTTTACCAACGAGCATGCTGCCAGCTATATGCTCACCCGGCAGCAGCTTGCAAGAGCAATTGGGTCCGGCGGTTTTTTCGTCGGGCCTCACGAAGGCAAGTACGACCTGCCTTGCACCGCTGCAACCGATCCATTCACCCAGTGTGGCTTCAAGAAGCTGATACCAATTTCCCATATCGATGATTTCTCGGCGCACCATTTACCGAACAAATATATCAACCGGCTCGGCGTCGATCGCCCACAATTGGACGCACAACTATCCGTCCTGATGCAGATCGCGCGTGAGGGGAACAATGCCGTTCCGCTGTTCAGCGCCGAGACCAGGCTCTGGCACGGCATGTATTCGAAAGACTACTACGAGCCGGCCAGGGACGAGGTGTTGTCCGCTGTACCGCAAAGCGCGGCCGTATTGTCGATCGGGTCCTGCTCGGCTGCAAACGAACGCCGACTGCTGGAGAGAGGTAACCGAGTGGTGACTATTCCCCTCGACCCCGTTGTGGGTAGCGGCCTGGCCCAGCTTGGGGCTGAGGTGGTGTTAGGGGACGTCATAACGGCGAGGTCAAAAATTGCAGCGGAGCGGTTTGACCGACTGCTGTTCGTTGATGTCTTGCAATTCATTCGTGATCCGGCGCATCTCCTCAATCTGTTTGCCGATCTCCTGGCTCCGGATGGACGAGTGATCATTTGCGCGCCAAACCACCCCTCTCTTCGGTACGCCTGGGAATGCGCGAAATCCAGCAGCGTCTTTCGACGCTGGGGGAGCTTCGATGCCGTGGGAATCCACGACACGACAGCCGGGAAAATTCAGAAGTGGTGTGCGCAAGCCGGTCTGGCGATCGAGAAGATTGAGAGGCGCGCTCCGCATCGCGCCAGTCCGAAGTTGAAATTCCTGTCTTCTGTGCTGGCGCCCGACCTTGTTGCGACCGCCACGAGGCGTGAATCGCTAAGGCCGTTCCTTCGCAAGGATCACGGCATGGAGCAAATGGAGGTTTCCAGAAGGAACGTCGTTCAATGAGCTTGGAGGCTGCCAGAAGAATCCAGATCGACGACATGCAGGGACGCGCTGGTGCTGCGCAGGACACTGCTGCGCAAAGCTACTACACCCGCTCTCGCCGCGAGATACGGTCGTTGCTGCCCAACCACGCCTCCCGGATCCTCGAAGTGGGACCTGGCGCAGGTTTCACTCTTGCCTGGCTCAAGTCGATCTACCCTGCCGCTACGACATTCGGAGTCGAGCTCAATCAAGAACTTGAAGCCGACCTGAAACAGAACGCCGATGTCGCGATGATCGGAGACGTCGACGATTTGGTATCAGGAGTCGGTAGCAAGTTTGACCTCATCTTGTTGCTTGATGTCCTTGAACACGTTCCGGATCCAACGCGCACACTTCAGGTCATCACCAGAAACCTTCTCATGGATGGTGGGCGCGTAATCGTTTCTGTTCCGAACATCGCACATCTGAGCGTGACGATTCCGCTGCTCTTCCGGCGTCGATTTGAATACACAGATTCGGGAATTCTTGACCGAACCCATTTTAAGTTCTTTGTCGAAGGCACCGCCGTCAAGCTTCTCAACGATTCAAGTCTGGTCGTTAAGGACGGTCTGATCACGGGCATTGAAGGTCCAAAATCGAAGATGTTGGATAGACTTACCTTCGGCGGCCTGACCCATCACCTGGCAAAGCAATATATTATGGCGGGTGAGCTCACCACTGCATTGATCGCGCAGCCGAAAATCAATTGGAAGAAGAACCGGCTGATCAGCTAGCGGAGCGATAGCCGTCAGGCGGACCGCTCCGATTCCCTAAGATGCGCACTGGCCGTCGGGCGCGTCAACTACGGGCGGGACAATCCGCGAATTCACCTTCGAGCATAGATCGTGAAATCGCCCCAAGCAGGACCTCGGCATGCCGTTTGGAGCATATGACGGGATCAAAACGGCCTTTTGAATCTGCCGACAGTTGTTCGCGCACCCCGGACCAATAGTCGCGATGGGCAACGACTGACTTCATGGCGGAGACGAGTTCATCCATATTCTTCTGCGGCTGAAATCGCATAAGGCTCGAACTATGCCAATTTGCGCTTTCAGGATCGCCAACAGGGTTCGGCACCACGAAGCCTCGGCTACCGTCCAGACCGATCTGCTCACGCGCGCCGCCGACGTCACTCACGATTGTGGGCAAACCCGCGCTTAGCGCTTCCATGGAGGCCAATGACCATCCCTCAAAGAAGGAGTTCAGAACAAAGCAATCGGCGGCGGCCAGCAGGATGGACGGATCCGGAAACGAATGCCGGAGGTGAATTCGATCCTTGCAAGGCATCTTGTCGCGAAGCGTACAGACTTGACGCGTGTACACAGTATCGTCCAGGCGGCCGGCGATCAGCAGATGTACGTTGTGATGATCTTCTGCGACTTCGGAGAATGCCCGCACCAGGCCGTATGCATTCTTCTGGACGGTGTGACGACCGAGCGAGAGAAAGAGAAACTCGTCATTGAGGCCCAGCCAAGCCCGGGCCTTCGACCGGTTCACCGGCGGGCGATGTGTCTGGTTGAATGCATTGGGGATGGTGATGACCGCACGATCGGAATAGGCCGGATTGCCCGACAGGTACTGACGCCGCACGAGCTCGCTTACCGCGACAAAGCAGGTGACGTGTTCCGATCTCTGACGTTCTTCCGTCCAATTGGTGCTTATGGGAGTTGGAATGCCGTGGAGCGTCTCCACGACCGGAACGCGGGCGTCTTTGGCCGCCTGCAAGAGCCAACCCGGCGGATCGTGCGCGCTGATAACGTCAGGACGGTTCGCTTTGATCCAGAGACAAGCGTCGCTTGGTGAGGCGGCAACGACCGCCGTGCCTTCCCTCTGCAAGGTCGTGAACAGTTGTCCGACGGGCGCCGACGATGAATGTGCGCACATGACCGTTACGCGAAGCCCGAAATGGGGGAGGCGACGCGCAAGAAAGGCGACAAATTCATCCAGCCCGCCGGCGTCGAGCACCGGAGTGACGATGAGGCAATGGACACTTCCCGGCGACACGAGAAAGTCGTCGGGATTCGACACGCTGCTGGTCGGAATAGAGGCGGGCGCCGCCGGTGCATGCGGCGCGACTGTCGCATCGTACGGCATGAGCGGCTTCGACCAGTCGTCAACGAGACCGTCGCTTCCGGAAGCCAACCGGCTGCCGATGAGCAGTTTCTTCCCGACGCGTCTCAGGCTTGGCGGCAGTCGCCAGGAATTTCGTTGTGCCCAAAGCGTCGCGCGCCCTCGTAAGGAAAGGTCGTTCTGGCTGATACCCTTCATGAGTTCGAATGCTCGTCCGTCCCGATCTCCTGATGCGGATACGTAAACTGAAAATTAAGGATTAGATATATATTGCACCGAACTAGAAATCCAATTAAATCGTTGGCATTATTATCTCGATCATTGTTTTGGATATCCGATCAGATATGTCGCTTCATGACTTGATGAACAGCCGGCGCGGATCGGGGACAATCAACATTGGGATGCGGGGCTCGAGAAGCATGGAAAGCGCCTTCCAGAGGCCTTCGGCGGGAATGGATGCGCCGTGAGTTCCGTAGATGCGATCATTCCCTGCTATCAGTATGGGCATTTCCTTTGGGAATGCGCCGACAGCATATTGAGGCAGTGCGGACCCGAGTTGCGGCTGCTGATTATTGACGATGCGTCGACGGATAATACACCCCAGGTCGCGGAGGAACTGGTTCGTGCAGATTCTCGGGTCGAGTTTCGCAGGCATGCCGTCAACCACGGTCACATCTCCACTTTCAACGAGGGGCTCGCCTGGGCCGCTGCGGACTACATGATTCTGCTCTCCGCAGACGATTACTTGATGCCGGGTGCGATCGAGAGGTCGGTGAGGCTGATGGATGACAATCCCTCCGTCGGCCTCACGTTTGGAGGCGCAGTCGCGCTTCACCAAGGTCACGAGGAGGTTGTGCCGCTGCCGCCTGAACTTGGGGCTGGTACGAAGACACTGGCCGGCCGCGATTTCATCAAAATGGGGGGCTCTCGAAACATAGTTCTGGCGCCGAGCGTGATGGTGCGGACGAGCCTGCAGAAGAAGGTGGGGGGATACTTACCGGATTTGACGCACAGCGGCGATATGGAGATGTGGTTGCGGTTCGCCGCGCATGGCCCTGTCGGCTTCATCGATGCGATCCAGGCTGTGTATCGACGACATTCAACCAACATGTCGGGCGGGTATTCTGCCGAGCAGGACTTCCTTCAACGCAAACTGGCGTTGGAGCACTTCCTTGATAGCTGCGCCGGGGTGCTTCCGGACGTCGATGATCTTCGGTCCTGGCTGACGAACCATCTGGCGCTCGACACGATCAATTGTGCGAGCCGTGCCTTCAATGACGGAGACGTCGGACTATCGGAGCGCCTTTTGGCGGTTGCGTCAAAGCTGGACCCGGCGGTCACGAGATCGCGTCGTTGGTGGCTGCTCGCCTGCAAACGGCGGTTGGGATTGCGCGGGTGGCAGTTGCTGCGACCCGCCATCGAGCGGCTAAAGAGTCGTCCGTTAAGAAGCCGAATTGAGCGGGAGCGGACAGGCAAGTGTATGCGATAGCTGGATCAGGAAGAGGCACAAGAGTTCTCTGAGCCAGGCGAGGATACGGCGGAAGTTGTGGCCGACTGCTGAG
>NZ_JADPJF010000080.1:0-1299 GCF_023073295.1 Bradyrhizobium sp. 23
TGTCCGGCCCGAAGACATGGGTAACGGAACGTACCTAAGACATGGGTGACAGCCTCGTGCCGAACGGGTTGTCGAGAGGTTGCAGGGTTTTCTGCTCCAGGTCGAAATATCCCAGATCATAGTGCATGAAGCTGACGAGCCAAATGCCCTCGTCGACCTCCTTGATGCCGAGCTTCTGGCCCGCCAGCACGGTTGAGATGTTGATCCGCTTGCGGTGCAGGCAAAGGCGGCCGCACGCGGTTACAAGGACCTCGCGATCGTGGAACGGATAGGTCAGCTCCGGCAGGCCGGCATAGGAACGCGCTGAGGCGACGTAGAGATCGGCAGGACATTTCATGTCGAGGGCCTCGTGCGGGCGTTCGGAGTTGAACTCGCGGACGAAGGCATCGAAGCGTTCCTGCTGCTGCAAGCTATTGCCGCCCGGCGGCCGGGTGGTTTCCTTTTTGAGGGTGAGGTGCATGCGCTCATGACGTCCGTTCTGTTGCGGGTGGCCCGGCTTGATGCGTTCGATTGCAATACCAAGTCGGAGCCACCACACCGAGAGCTTGGAGAGGTTGAACAAGGCGTTGGGACTGGCGAAGGGCACGCCGTTGTCGGAGCGAATGGCGAGCGGCAGGCCGCGCTCGAGGAACAAACGCTCGAAGGCAGTAATTACAGGGTCTTCACGCGTTGAATCGAGCGCTTCGCACAACAACAGGAAGCGCGAGGCATGATCGGTAACAGTGAGCGGATAGCAGTAGCGGCCATTGCCGAGCTTGAACTCGCCCTTGAAGTCGGTGCACCACAAATCATTGGGTCCAGTACCCGTGGAGAGCGGCGTGCCGCGCGCGCGGTGGCGCGGCCCGCCGCCACACTTGACCAGGCCATGGCGATCGAGCACCGCATGGATGGTGCTTTTGGCCGGAATCCTGACATCGCCATCGAGCCGCCGGACCAGCAGTTCGCGGATCTTGCGCGCGCCCCAGTGCGGTTTCTCGGCTTTGAGGCGGACAATCAGATCCTCGATTTGCTCCGGGAGCTGATTGGCATAGCGTACCGGCCGTCTGGACCGATCGCTCAGGGCGGCCAGCCCCTGCTCTTTGTAGCGATCGAAAATCTTATAGCCGGTCTTGCGGGATACGCCGAACTCCCGGCACACATCCGTCATGGCTTCCCCATCCAGAAGCCTGGCCACAAAGCGAAGGCGTTCTTCCATGACCGAACTCGCTTTCCACGGCATCCACACCTCCCGCAGAACAAAAGCGGAAAGTGTAACCCATGTGTCCGGTACGTTTTGTCACCTATGTCTCGGGCCGCTCA
>NZ_JADPJF010000130.1:0-3588 GCF_023073295.1 Bradyrhizobium sp. 23
CATCCGAAACCTCCGTCCAAGCCGGAGGCTTCTTTCGCACGTTCATTCGAATTCTGAAGCAAGGGTATCGGCTTCGCGCTTACCGCGAGGCGGCTCTGATGGCGGCTGATCTCGCCCAGTACACTGCTGGAAAAGACGAAGATCTTCAGCGCTCATCGGAAGCGCGAAGATCGTCCGCCAAAAGGTGAACCAAGCCGCCCAGCTTTCCGGGTTTGGAAACCACGGCCCCCACCACGAAGGCGAGGTTACCGCCGCAATGATGTTAGCGGGCAGCTGAGCCTTCGAGTTAGTCACGCTATTAAGTCTCGGACGTCAAAGGGGCTCTGCCTCTTCCCGCTCCCGTTTCGTGCGGCCGCCTTCCCGCGTAGCGCTGCTAGGCAGCGCACTATCACCGCACTGAGCTTCGTTAGCTCGACTCCGTCCACAGTCTCACCGGCAGCCATGGCCCGTTCAATTGCCTCGCGCCGTACCGTCAGCGTCGCAATCTGCGTCGCGAGCAGTTGATCGGCCACCGTAGGTGGCCCACCGAGCCCCTCAAGCAAGCCCATGACGAGCGCGCGCAAACGCTTAGCGTATCGCGTGCGGCCGTCCAGGCGCTCAGTTTCCGCTGCAATTAGGAAATGTGCCGCATCTGCCATGCATCGATCCCGTATTTGGATGCATGATCAGGGCGACGCCTTCACAAGTACACTGCTTCCGATTTGCATCGCGTTACAAAAATTCCCGCTACGTACAAATGCGCCACCACGCCGCCCACAGCCCGCCGTGCGACATGGCTCTCTCACGGTGGGGTTAACGCTGATGCTGCAACGACGAGGCGCCGAGCTGTGAAATCCCTTGGTTGCTGCCGAACCTTAACATTTTGCCGAGTTTTTTCTTCCGACCGGCCCATGCTTTGACATGGCGCCACTTTGAAGCGCCTGCGGGCGCTTAAAGGCGGCCTATGGAGCACCGGGCGTCGGGGAGTCGGCAAGAGGGTCTTTGGTGAGAGATGAGCTTGCTCGCGGTCGCGCGTTTAAGCGCGCCCGCTCTTGAAATCTCGCGAGGACCAAAAAGTTCGTGCGAAGTGTTGACGGCGCAATTCCTAATGCACAACTCGACAAGACGGTGAGGTACACACAGAGCTCCCCTACCCCCTGGCATATTGAGTAGTGTCCTTGTGCTGGGACTGTGGGGCTTGGATTTCGACGCTGAGAGTCCCATGAGAGAGCCATAAACGTTGCCCTCCGGCAACACGGTCCCATCCGGAGACCATACCTGGCTCTCAGGTGGGACTTCGCATGTCTGTGGTGGGACTGTGAAATGAATTCTCTGGCGTCCACCTCATGAAATCCTTGGAGCCGAATACGTCACGAATGGGCCCGTGCCGATCATCAGCGAACTCGGTCAGCAGCCACTCGGTGGCTACCCTGCCCTTCATGTTGAACCCGCTTCGTTTACCTGTTTTGATGAACCCCAGAGCCTGGAGACGCTCGAAGCACCTTTGTGCTGTGCTCCGGCCAATGCCGAGCTCTGTGGCTGCTTCCCTGACGCTGTACGGGATCTTTCCGTTGTTTGATCCCGGACCTCTGTAGCGCCTCGCCAGCTCGACGTAGAGGGCGCGGCAATTGCCGTCGAGGGCGCGCCAAGCAGGGCTTGCCAGCATGTATTCTGGCAAACGCACATAGCGCCCCTGCTGTCTGGATCGAGGGCTCATTTTTGGTACTGCCTACGAGATGAGCTGATGCCGACCGCCTCCATGAGGCGATCAACAAATTCCATCATGCGCTCACCCGGGATCACCACAACGTCGTTTCCGCCACCGACGCGCGATGTCTGCCAGATTGCGTAATGCGCCTGCAGGTGAGCTCGACCGCGAGGCGAGAGTCCTCTTTGACGAATGTCTCGAAGAGAGTTTCGCCCACTGGGAAGACATTCGCCGTCGAACGGGACAGCGGCTGTCGTAACGACCGTTAAGGGTGCGTTGACAATGCGTTGCCAAGGCTCCGCAATGTGTTCGGAGAGCCGGGCAATCGTATTATCAACGGGTTGCCTCTTTTCGACAGTCGAGCTGCGATCGTTACTCGATTGAGCATTACGTTTTGTGTTAACCTTGCGCTGTCTGTGACGGCGCTGCTGCTCAGCCCCGGTCATCGCTTTGAGGCAGGCGGGCTCGAAAGGCTCCACCGCTTCGCCTTGAATGTAGCCAGGCACGTGGCTATTGCGAAAATTGAGCTGACCACCGAGCTGCTCAATTGTTGAACCCGGTTCCTCGTGTGGTGCGATGGCGAGATTCCGCCTTTTAGGGTGGTGCACTATCCGACACTCGCTTTGCGGCACGTTCAAGGTTGTCCACAAATGCCTTCAGAGTGGATTTGCGAGCGGCCCACTTGGCGCCGATTTTGAAACCTGGAATTTTGCCCGTCTCCAGCAGGTAGAAGGCCTGCCTGAGTGGCACACCTAATTCTGTGGCAATCGGCTTTGCGCCGATCATCAAATCATCAGCTAGCTTAGTCACTGTTCACCCTCATAAATTTTGCATTTGAAGATTTCACGTTTCGGCCGGACCAAGTGCTTTCAGACACTCAGTGATGGACACGACATCGAACTTTTTGATTGGTACTGTCACCCACTTGCCGTGGACATAAATTTCTTCAGCTGAGCGAAACGCGGAGAAGAATTCCATCGTTGGAGTCGCCTTTTCAGACACCAGTAGCGAGCCAACAATCTGGGTCTTGCCCTTCAACAATCCCCACTTCACGACAAGAAATACTCTTATTCCCCGAAGGGCTTCCTCCAAGAAATCGATCTTACCCTGGGTCCGGTCACGGAGCTCAGACAGCGCTCTCAAGCGATTTGCTATCTGGGTCAGACCGCCTATAGCGATCTTCTGCTCCGCAAATGCTGCGACGATGCACGCTATGATCACTTCTTGCCTACTAAACCGGCGGTGCGTCCCTGAACCCGCCCGATCGGTGGCCGAGGCGGCTTTGATGATACCGGCGTCTGCCCACAGCTGAACGGACCTAGGCCTTGCCCCGGCGACCCTTGACAGATCGGAAAGCGTGTAATCTGACATACCTCTTGCGCCCGCGTTAAAAACGTAATACGTATTTTGCACGAGTTGAAAGTTAGTGCAACTGTCTCGACTCTTTCGACGGAAAAAATATCCAATGCCCAGCACTTGTGACGGCTCGGATCGCGACCCGCGGGCGCTTGTCGCCACTGTCAACGAGACTATGGCTACGCTGAAGATAGGACGGGCAAAAACCTATGAGCTTCTTAATGCAAACGAGCTCGAAAGCTACCTAGAGGGATCCTCCCGCAAGGTCACGTGGCGCAGCATTGAGGCTTATATCGCGCGTCGAATTAAGGAAGAGACCAAACGCCGCAACCACGGCCGCGCTCAAACTGAGGATGGCAACGCACCCATTTAGATCGCAACAAGGCCCTTGCGACTCCTAACGCTGGTGATGGAGGCGCAGGACGCCCGGCGTAAGCGCACAGTGGAGTACATGCTCCATTGATTGAGCTGCTGCCGGTATGATGGACACCGGGTTAAGCTAATCCCACCTTGCGCTCGAACTCAACAGGGCTGAGGTAACCGAT
>NZ_JADPJF010000132.1:0-27739 GCF_023073295.1 Bradyrhizobium sp. 23
GCTGATGGTCTGGCTGGCCTGGTTGACCGGTCCGCCGGCGCTGGTGATCGCAACCGTCGGCGCCGCCGTGTCCAGGGTGAAGCTGAGCGCGGCCGAACCGGTGTTGCCGAAGCTGTCGGTCTGGCTTGCGACGATGGTGTGCGATCCATCGGCCAGCCCGCTCGGCGTAAACGACCACGCGCCTTGCGCATCGGTGGTCGCCGTGGCCGCGACCGGAGTGCCGTCAATGGTGAAGTGCACCACGGTGTTGGCAAGCCCGGTGCCGCTCAGCGCCGGGTTGGCGGTGACGTGGTCGATGGCCGAGGCGCCGGTGTCGACGGTGAGGGTCTCGGTCACTGTCGGCCCGGTGGTGCTGAGCGTGTAGACCACCGCGCTGCTGGTGGCGGTGTTGCCGGCGGCATCGTTCACCCGGGCGGTCAGCGAGTTGCTGCCGTTGTTGAGGCTGACCGTGGTGCTCCAGCTGCCATTGCCCTGCACGACGGCGGTGCCGATCGGCGTGGTGCCGTCGAGGATGGTGACGCTGGCGCCGGCGTCGGCGACGTCGACCGTGCCGGTGATGGTCTGGCTGGCCTGGTTGACCGGTCCGCCGGTGCTGGTGATGGCAACCGTCGGCGCCGCCGTGTCGAGGGTGAAAACAACGGATCCGCTCGTAGTAACGTTGGCGTTAGGGTCCAAAGCCACGATGCTGTGGTCGCCGTCACCTGCCAGCGTGACTGCTATGCTCCAAACGCCGCCAGAGCGGACAGTAACCGTTCCAATTTGCGTGGTGACACCGTTGTAAGTGTCATACAGCGTCACCGTGCTTCCAACGAAAGCGGCATCAACAGTTCCGCTGATCGTCTGACTTCCTTGGTTGATTGGACCGCCTGCGCTGCTGATAATTACAGGTCCGAACGAAGTCGCGACAACAGCTTGCGGCGTATCCAAAACGGGGACGAGCGGTTTCGATGCGGACGCAGAACTTCCCGTGACGGAAGCTAGGGTCACAAAAACCGGAGTGATCGATCCGCCACCCGCTTGGCCCTTCACGTCGTCTGCAATGACGGTGGTCGAGGCTTCGGTAGGTGATGGTGGAGGACTCCCAGCGAACTTCTGCAGCGACTTTGTATCGGCATCTCCTCGCTTGCCGTCGCTAGGTGCCGGAGTGTCTGGGGCGATCTGTTTGCCGATATCGTAGGTCGTCAACACCTGCTGGAAAGCGCTGAATTCCTGCGCGACCTGGCCTGGGCTCTTACTGATGGCTTGGGTGATCACCTCGAAATTGGCAGTTGGCGTGATGGTCAGCGATGGACCGTCGCTGGTAACTATTCCGATTGGATCCCCCGCGGTACAAACGCCTTGAAGCAAGTTAGTTGGGACGCATTTGAAGACCTGCACGGAATGAATCTGACCATCTTGCTGATCGGCAACCGAGATCGAGACCTGCCCATCCACCGCATCGACGTTAAGAAGAACTGCGGTACCGCGAATTCCAATCACGGCACTTGGCGTCGCGATCTGCATGTCACCCGTTTTGGCGACCTGGCCAGCGACGAAGCTGGCCGCGCCTTGGACGAGAGTGAACATCGAATGGTTCGCGCCACTCGTCAGACTGACTAAGGTACCGCTCGCACTACTCTGCCCTTCATACCCCAATTCGTTCAACATGAAGCGAGCGTTTGCACTTAGGTTGAACGTTGAGCCGTCGATTAGAACCAGGCCGATGGTAGAGCCACTTCCAGTCTGCACAACGTCGTTCTGATAGACCACGTCCCCGTTGTTCGCTTCGATGGTAACGCCATTGCGAACGATGCTGGCGCTTCCCGTTATGGTGGCGACATGGCCGATGACCTTTACAGGCGCCGCATTTCCTCCGGCTTGAGCAAAGGTTTGATAGCCCGTCAGTGCTTCGACGACTCTCGCATCGAGTTGCGCGCCGTCTGCCGAAATGAGCGGCGAACGCTTCTCACCGAGAAAGTAGTTGTGAATCGAGACCCGATGGTTGGGATCAGAAATGATGAGATCGGGGCCCGAACGTGCATATTCGCCCGAGAATAAGAGATGTGCGTCCGGAATGATGAGTGAATCAGTTGGGCCAGGCTCAAGGAGGCCAAAGGACCCCCACGCGGCCTCAGATGCAGCAACATCAAGCATTGGGTTTAATGGGGTATTCAAATCTGCGACCCCATGAATAAATTTGCTAATTAATCACATTTAATGTTAATAACACCCGATCGACGGACTGAAAAGCGTTTTTGCAGGCAAAGCTGTATTGGTTTGAAGTCTGTTGATCGTTCGACGCGCAACAATGCGCCCGCGCGTTGTGTGGCGCGATAATACGTGTACGGCGGCGGGACGAGTTGATCTGAATAGTCCCGCATCCAGCCGGACACACCGCCAGAGTCCAACTCGCATGGTGCAACCGAGAACTTTTCGTCGCATGGACCTCATCGAGGTGCGCCGTCAACTAGTGCACGCGCGCAACCGGCATTCCAATAACAGCCTTATTGTAAGGCGTATCAACGGCCTGCTATGCCGCATTTATCACTTGGAGGAAGCGCTCGACCCTAGCCAAGGTGAGCGAATCCGCAAAGCTGTTCAAATTGTGCTACGAGATACGTCGAAGAGTTAGTTTGACCTAAGTCCCGGATCAAGCGGGCAGACAGCAACAGCAGGTCCAGAGCATTGGCGCGAGGGCGTCGCCGATACGTTCTCCCACGATTGAGAATGCCGGCCTTTAGATCTGGATCCAATTTAGGCCATGCCAGCATTGATCTGCATATCGGCCCGTAGGTGCATTCGCTCTCGCGGTGATCTCTGTGCATCCCACTTGCGGACCAGTGGCGCATTGGATCTCGGTTGACCGTTGTTAGCTCTTTTCTGCGGCGTTGAAGCCGGGCTGGCGGCTGCATGCTTGTCTGGCACCATTAGCCTCGACGGCTATCTGAAACGACGAGGCAGACAGCAGCTCCATGGCTGATTGTTCTTCGGTCAGGCGCCTCTCAACATACTGCCGTTCAATCTCAGTCAGCGTAGTTTGAAGCAGGCCCAAATACCGCTCAACGTTCTTTCGATAAATGCGCAAACGAACAAGCTTCTCGTCGATCATCTTTTATCCCGATGAATGGGTGCAATACGCCTGAAAATACCTCTTGAAGAGGCTATTTTTAAATGAGTATATTTAAATTTGGTGCATTTAAAATGGCAGACAAATTCGGTCGGGTCAAGAAGGGGTATCTGCGATGAAATCGATCATGCTCGCAGTCCTAACTCTGTTCGCGATTTCAACCGTCGCGCCGCTCTAATCATCGGCAGCGCTGGCCCAGCAAAACCCACCCGCCAAAGCCAAATTCGCTGAGAAGGGATGCAGGCTGGACGCACGGTACGCCTGCTAATGAGTGGCCTCACATCGCGGCGGCTCGCGAGCCTACATGAAACGTGGGAGCACGGTTGTTGGGTAACGTATAGCGGCCGCTGGGGCAAAAGCCGCTGGCGAGGAATCTTTGTTGGACATGACCTAATGATGAAGCGGCAAACCACGCTCTTCGGGACCCGGAAGCACCGATTTGGTGCAGGCACGAGCGATGGAAGCGCCACTTACAATGAAGGCCAATTTACGATTGGCTCTCGCATCGAGGTAAGGCCCTCAGCGGGGCCACGGTTGTGCGGCAAAACCGGAACGCTGATTGGTGCTGGATACCATCCCAGGAGTCTCCGCGTCATATTGGATGGTTCAAAATCACCAATAACCCTTCACGTTGCATACGTTGCAATTGTAAATGAGAAATTCTGATTGATGCTGCGGCAGCTTGCGTGACGAGTTCATCATCCAGCCGCGGCAGCGACAAATAAGTCTGGTTGATCTGATTCAGCAAAGTCCGCTCTCGGCTTTTCGGGGACGTCAGATCCGCCCAGTGGACCTCACGCCGACAGATTGAGTTGGGTTAACGGCGCAGATTGAGGCATCTACTGCCTCACATTTGATGTGGCGTTTTCATTATTGCGTCGCAATATATAAGGATCGTCCAGCCCATCATGAGGCCGATCCGATGATCCGACATGCTGGTGCTGGCGTGTTGCGTTTGCAGCCGGCCCGCTTACTCCACTCTTGAACTGCAGGAGGTCGTACCTCCGCTGTCATTCATGCTGTGTTGTACCCAGTATCCCGACGACTGAAAGGAACAGCGAGACCGCCGCATAACGGAGTTTCGCTCTCGAGGACAGCGCTGGCGCGAGCTCAACCTGATCAACTCGACGGTCAATTCTGGTATCGCGCCAGAGAGTCTATCCGCAAGCCGGAATGACTATGACTGGCAGATTTTCCCCTCCGCCGGAAACTGTGGGAAATGCTGTAACGAAGCGCCATCTGCTGCTGCGATCGGGCTGGCCGAGCTCGTCTCTGCTCCTTGGTGAAGTCGCTATCCGCACGACAGGAGAACATCATCTGGTATTGCTCGTTCGAGAAGGACGAGCGCTTTTCGTTCTGGACAATCTGAGCGGCATTATCGTCCAGTTGGGTGAGGCTTTGGACAACTACGTCTTCTTGCGCACGGAATCGGATCTGAACCCTCAGCTCTGGACCCGCGGACTCACGAGATCTTAGCTGCGTCCTTCCGCTGCGAAATCGCAATGCGCCCGGCTCGTTAATAATAGCGCACGAACCGGGCCAAAATGCTGCACCGCGGGTAGCCTCGGGACGGGCTTTTGGGTAAGAACACGCATCCATGGCGATGAGATTTTTATGACCAAAAAGCGCGCGTTGATCACTGGTGTTACCGGCCAGGACGGGGCCTATCTGGCCGAATTACTTCTTGGGAAGGGCTATGAAGTCCATGGCATCAAGCGCCGGACCTCCCTTTTTAATACGGATCGCATTGACCATCTTTACCTTGACCCGCACGAGCCCGATCCGCCGTTCCGCCTCCACTACGGAGATCTGACGGACTCCTCCAGCCTCATTCGGATCGTCGGCCAAGTGCAGCCAGACGAGATTTACAATCTGGCGGCGCAGAGCCATGTGGCCGTGTCATTTGAGGAGCCTGAATATACCGCGAATTCCGATGCGCTGGGCACGCTGCGGATTCTGGAAGCGATGCGCATCGTGGGGCTCGAGAAGACGGCGCGCTTCTATCAGGCGTCGACTTCCGAACTATACGGACTGGTTCAGGAAATCCCGCAGAAGGAGACCACTCCTTTTTACCCGCGCTCTCCTTACGCAGTCGCCAAGCTCTACGCCTATTGGATCACGGTGAACTATCGCGAAGCGTACGGCATGTATGCTTGCAACGGCATCCTGTTCAATCACGAGTCTCCTGTTCGCGGTGAGACCTTCGTTACCCGAAAGATCACGCGAGCACTCGCGCGAATCCATTTGGGTCTGCAGGAGCGCCTGTATTTGGGCAATCTCGACGCGCTGCGCGACTGGGGCCACGCCCGCGACTACGTCGAGATGCAGTGGTTGATGCTGCAACAGGAGAAGCCCGAAGATTTCGTGATCGCTACCGGCGTACAGCACTCCGTGAGAGATTTCGTCAATGTTGCGGCCAGCGAAGTCGGAATAAGGATTCGCTGGGAAGGCAGCGACGTCGATGAGAAGGGCTATGACGTCTCTACTGGCAAATGTATCGTGTCGGTCGACCCTCGCTATTTCCGCCCCACAGAGGTCGCGACTCTCTTGGGAGATCCATCGAAAGCCAAGCAGAAACTCGGATGGGAGCCAACGACCTCCTTCGAAACGCTGGTTCAGGAAATGATGAAGAAAGACCTCGAATCGGCAAAGCGGGACGAACTGATCAAGCAGCACGGATTCAGATACTTTCCGCGTCACGAGTGATCCCGAGTTAGATCAGCCGTCACAACGAGGGGCCACGAGGTAAGCGCTCATCGCGACGCTCACCTTTGGCTGCTCTTGTTCGTCAGCCGACGTCATCTCTCCGCAGTCGCGGTCAGACGCCTCAGGGCAAGCGAACCGCATCCTCCACTGGAAGTCCAATGTTGTCGTTAGCGCTTGTCGGTCCGATACCCTTCGGTTCTGTCGACTTGCGCTCCTCCGCCATGACTTCCGACCACCGACGAACAATTGTTTGTCGGTCCCACCGATCAAGGGCACGCTTTCTTCCTTCCTCCGCGTAATGCTCGCGGAGCGCGGATGCCTCGCTAAGCTCGCAAATTGCGGCTTGAAGAGCGGACGAATCTCCAGGTGGAATCACAAGGCCCGCGCCGATGACTTCCGCCGCAAGCCCCGTACCCTCTTCGGCCATGGCGATGACTGGCCGAGCGGACGCGAAGATCGCGCCAAGCTTGGAAGGCAACACCAGATCGGCCGCCTCCGCCTTCTGCGGGATCAGGTGGAAATCTGCAGTCGCCAACAACTCGTTGAAGCTTTCCTTGGGCTGAAGCCCGAAAAAATGGATGTTGGGATGCCCGACGGCCAATTGCTCGAGCCTCGTCTTATCTGGTCCGTCGCCGGCAAGAATAAACCGAATATGTGGATGGCTTTGCTCCAACCCGATCGCGGCCTCGATCACGAACTCAAGTCCTTGCTTGTTCGACATCGTTCCGGAGTAGAGCGCAACGATGTCGGTCTCGCCAAGCTTGAGCTGCTCGCGATATTTCGTCATCCGCGAAGCGGGGCAGATCGCCCGGGTATCAATCCAATTTCTAACCTCAACGGCTTTATCGAGGCCCACGCCTTTGAGGATCAGGCGATCCATCATCGGCTGAGAGATCGTCGAAACATGATCGAAGGATTTGAGGATCGCCGCTTCGGTCCTAAGCATCCATTTGCGCAAGAAACCGTTGCGCAGCAGACCAAGATCGAACGCCGCATCGACCTCGAAATCCTGAATGTGCAGCCACGATTTGGCGCCGACGCGACGAGCCACGAACGAGACGAAGGCAGCCGACATCAGAGACGGGGCCACCGCAATCATGACGTCTGGTCGCCAGGAGAGCGCATTCACGAGGGCCGGCACTGCGCTCGAGAGTGCGAAAGAGGCATGATGGATAAGTCGCTTTGCCCCTGACGGATGTTCGGGCACATAGATCGGCGTACGCGTGACCCGAACGCCATCGATATGCCTCGTTCTAAAGTAAGAACTACTAAAGCGGTGCGGGATCTTCCAGGCGGGATAATACGGCGGAGCCGTGATCACCCTGACCTCGTGACCTTCGGCGACAAGGCTTTCGCAGAGCTCGCTATTGTATTTCGCCACTCCGATCAGATCGGGGGCATAATTGATGCCGACCAAAAGAACACGCATAGAGCCCCGCCCAGATCAAAGTTCAGAATAAAAGATTTTTCTTACAGCCCAAATCGTCTACTCAGCGCGTTGCGCTGACTTCCAGGTGACGTCCGTAGCCCTTCAAAAAATCTGCGTAGGCGGCCGCGAGTCCGGCCCGCAGAGCAACGTTCGGCCGCCAGCCAAGCCCTCGAATTCTCGAGCTATCGAGCAGCTTGCGCGGCGTCCCGTCAGGCTTCGACGTATCGAACGCAAGCTCGCCTTGATAGCCCACGACCTCCGCGACTGCCGTTGCAAATTCGGCGATCGACAATTCCTCGCCACTGCCGACATTGATCGGCAGATCGCTGGAATAGTTCTTCAGAAGGAAGACGCAGGCATCGGCGAAATCGTCCACGTTGAGAAACTCGCGGAGCGGCGTACCGGTGCCCCATACGGAGACACTGGGTGCTTTTGCGATCTTGGCTTCGTGAAAGCGCCGGATCAGTGCCGCCGGGACATGGCTATGATCCGGATGATAATTGTCGCCACGACCATAGAGGTTGGTGGGCATGACCGAGATGAAATCATCACCATACTGCCGACGATAAGCCTGGCACATCTTGAGGCCGGCAATTTTGGCAATGGCATACCACTCGTTGGTCGGCTCCAGGGGACCGGTCAACAATTCGCTTTCGGCGATCGGCTGATTGGCGTGTTTGGGATAGATGCAAGACGAGCCGAGAAACAACAGGCGCTGCACGCCAACCATGTGACTTGCGCGGATCACGTTCAATTCTAGCGCAAGGTTGTCGCAGAGAAAATCGACCGGGAAATTGCTATTGGCAGCTATACCGCCCACCTTTGCAGCGGCGTGGACAACGGCCTCTGGGCGATTGGCCTCGAGCCATTTTAGGGTGGGCTCTTCCTTCGTGAGGTCCAGCTCACGCCGGTCGGCCGTCAGCACGGTGCAGTTTTCTGACGCAAGCCTGCGGACGACAGCTGATCCGACCATGCCTCGGTGACCCGCGACAAAGACACGTTTGCCGGAGAGTTCGTAGGTAGCAGCCCCTGTCATCGCAATCCTCTACCGAAAGCTCGGTGCGCAGGAACCTCATCCTGTGAGATCTCGCGACCGCCGCATTACGCAATCACGCTGCCGATGCAGCCCCGCCGGACAGGTAACACAATCTTCATCATGCGACAGCCTGTCCAGACTACGGGAAGATATTCATGGTGAACCCGCGCCGCGCGCACAAAAGGTTGGCACAGAATGAAATATAAACGAGCAAGGCAGCCGCGTCGGCCGCGCGGCTGCCCTGAAATTCGTTAAAACGGCAGCGCCGCTCGGGTTACTTCAATCTCAGTAGGCCCGGCGCAGGACAGGGCCGAGAGGCGCGCAAACCCGGTCCATATACCAGCCATAGGGCGTCTCAACCCGAACCAGCGGGCAGTGACGCGACGGCACATAACGGTACGGGTAAGGCTGTGCCCAAAAGGTAACCGGCGTTACCTGAGCGGCGCCTGTAAGCAGCCCCGCGCTCGCGGACATCTGCATGCCGGCACTTGCACTGCTCGCTGCCCCCAAGGAAGCGGCCAATGCCAAAAGACTGACCCGCGCAAACGATTTGAACATCATAAAGCTCCTTTGCCCCAACGGAACTCACCAGTGAAGCCATTCAGCCCCTCGCGGGGACCGTTCGGCAGCACTTGAGATCCATCTATCAACCCTAGAAATCGCCCTGAAATAGCTGCGCCAGACTACCAAGGCTCGACGGAGGAACGCAACCGCTCCGACGCATCGGATTCAAGCTTGGAGCAATATGGTGCAGAACTGTGGCTTCTAGGCCCTAGTTCTCGCCGTTCCAGGCGCCCGGTGCGCCAAGGTCCGGCGAGCGACGATAAACATCGCGAAGGAACTGATAGTTGACTGCTTGGGCGAGAGGGACCTCCTCCTCACCCAGCTTCGCGAATATCAGAATGTCCCGAAGGGTCCTCCACCGACTTTCATCATAGTCGGCAATGCGCCCGCCCGTGGGCAAGATGAGGCTGCGCTGCTGCTGCAACTCGGCTTTCAGGCGATCCGAGATCAGCCTTTCGGGAGCAAAGCTGGCGAGAACAGGCACGCTCCGTGCATAATCGCTATAAGCGAACTGCCAGCCCCGGATAAGGCCTTGGAGCACGTCGGTGATCACGGATGGACGGTCATGAATAAGATCGTTGCTGGCGAAATAGACGAGCCCCGGGACATGGATGCCATAGTCCTGCGGTTTTATCATATTCAGCCGGACGTAACCCGCACCGGACGGGCTGGGCTGGTCATCGATGGCGGCAATGATGGCGTCGACCTCGCCGGCGCGGAGGGCATCGAAGCTGTCGCGATCGGCAACCTTTGTCACCTGGCTGCGTGGCAGGCCCAACTGTGCCATCATCGCATCGAAGATCACATCTCCTTCGCTCGCTCTGCGGTAACCGATGCGTTTGCCAACCAGGTCTGGGGGCCGGCGCAAGCCGGATCCTTCCAGGGTAAAGATCGCAATCGAGGTGTCGAGGAAGCTTGCAGCGAACGCCGTTACGGGGACGCCGCGCCAGGCGGCCAGCAGAAACTTTTGGCCGCTCGTCACGCCCATGGCATGTTCGCGTGCGATCGTTTCAACAAAGTTCGGGTCGTCCGAGTGCGGGCGCAACGCGATCTGCGAAGTGAAAAAGCCCTGCCTGAGCGCGATCATTTCGCCGGCGAAACGCGCCGCGTAGGGTCCGTCGAGGAGCAGACTCGCCAAAGCCGCGGGGGTCGCCCCCTGCCGCAGCGGCAACGAATCCGGGCGCAGCGCGATCAGGGCCAAGCCCAGCAGGGCAACGGTCGCAAGGCCAATCGCCACATACCGGCTGAACCTTCGCCTGGATCGCCGCCGGGACCGGGTCTGAGGCACTGAAGGCTTCCTAACGGGCTGTGAGATTTAACATATCGGGTGAGGGCAAATGCGCTACAATCAATCCATTGGGGTAAGGTTACTTTTTCCTTCGCCTTGTTTTAATTGCGATTCTGCCCGATAGCACGGTGTATTCGGATAATGAATTGATCGTAAGTGAGCTTTTAGCGCGATGACAATTCTATCACCACGACCGGCCTCGGTGCCTGATTCCGTTGCGGAACTTCGTGTGCTCGAGCAAGGTTCGCCGGCACCTCAAGGTTTAGCCTGGAGCTTTCTTCGTCCTCTGGTGGTGGAACGCCTGGTGATGGTCGGCGACGCCGTGCTGGTGGTGCTGAGCGGCATCGGCTGCGCGGTCGCCTATCATCTCTACACCCAATCGGCGCTGGGCAAGGCCAATGTCTACGCCGCGGCGAGCGTCTTGGTCGCCATCAACTTCATCCTGCTGACCACCGTCCAGCACGGTTATCGGCTCAAGAACATCACCAGCCTGTCGCGCGCGTTCCGCACCACGGTGACGACGTGGACCGGGCTGTTCGGGGCGCTGCTGGCGCTCGCCTTCACCATGAAGGTCAGCGAGGAGTTTTCCCGCGGCACCACGCTCTCGTTCTACCTGGTCGGTCTCACGGTGCTGCTGGCCTGGAAGCTCGCGGCCGGGCGCTGGACCGCGAGGGCGCTTGCGACCGGCGCGTTCGCCAACAGCCGCGCGGTGATGATCGCCGAATTCGGGCTGCCGGCGGCCTCCAACACCATGATGGACCTCGCCCAGCACGGCTATCGCCTGATGCGGATCATGGAGATCCGCTCCGCCGACCTCGCCTCGCCGCTGCTGCTGTCGGCGATCGCGCCGCGCTTTGACGAGCTGATCGCCTATGCGCGCGAGAACCGGGTCGAGCATATCTTCCTCCTGATGAGCTGGAGCCGGCAGCACGCGATCGACAGCATTCTGGACGCGCTGAAGATCCTGCCCGTTCCCGTGCATCTGGTGCCCGATGCCCACGCCGCGCGCTTCCTGCGCTATCCGCTGCAATCGACCGGCAACACCTTCACCGCGGAGCTGCGCCGCGCCCCGCTGTCCCGGAACGAACGCGCGCTCAAGCGCACGCTCGACCTTGCCGGCACGGCCCTGGCGCTGATCGTGTTCGCCCCCGTGATGCTGGTGACGGCCGTGCTGATCAAGGCGACCTCGAAGGGGCCGGTGTTCTTCCGCCAGACCCGCAACGGCTTCAACGGCCGCGCCTTCAAGATCTACAAGTTCCGCACCATGCGCGTGCTCGAGGACGGTCCCAAAATCGTGCAGGCGCAGAAGAACGACCCGCGCGTGACCGCCATCGGCAAATGGCTGCGCAAGACCTCGATCGACGAGCTGCCGCAGCTCTTCAACGTGCTCAAGGGCGACATGTCGCTGGTCGGCCCCCGCCCGCACGCGGCCGCCCACAACACCGAATATGAGCAGATCATCGGCAACTACGCCTACCGCCACCACGTCAAGCCCGGCATCACCGGCTGGGCCCAGGTTAATGGTTACCGCGGAGAAACCCGCGCGCTCGAGATGATGCAGAAGCGCGTGGAGTATGATCTGTGGTACATCAATAACTGGAGCTTGTGGTTGGATGTTGTGATCATGCTACGGACAGCATTCGGCGTGCTCCACGGCTCCGCATACTGATTTTGTGCCCTGGATCGCTTCACGCTCCCATGCCCAATCGACGCTTCATCGTGGTGATCGGGCAGATTCCGCCGCCCATGGACGGGCTGGCGTACATCACGTCGGAATACGTCAAGCTTCTGAGCGAAGATCATGACGTTAGAGTTTTAGACATCTCGCCAAAAGCTACCAAGCGAGGCGTTGCTTACCATCTGTCGAGAACCGTAACAGTGCTGCGTGCCTCGCTGCACCTGATCTACAATGCATCCCGAGAAAACCGCCTCTGTTATATGCCTTGTCAGAGCGATTTCGGGCTAGTCTATACGATCCAACTCCTGGCTTTGGCCCGGCTCCTGGGGTATCCGACCTACCTCCATCATCACAATTTCGGATACATCAACGAGAGGCGCCGAATGATGCAGGTCGCTCTCCAAGCGGGCGGCCCGAAAGTAGTTCACATTTTTCTTTGCGAGCGCATGCAGGAACGGTTTAGCCAAACGTATTGGAAGCCGGCTACATCGGTCGTGATTTCGAACGCCGCGTTCGTATCACCTCAGGCGAATCAAACAATCAACTCACCTGGAACGCCCCTGAAAATTGGACTGCTCAGCAACCTTAATCGCGAAAAGGGGCTCTACCTGTTTCTTGATCTCTTACGCGCAGCGCGCGATCAAGGCTTGAGCTTGCAAGGAACACTCGCAGGACCGGTGCGCGACCCAGATGACAGAAGCGCTCTCGACGCGGCAGAAAGAGAGCTTGGCGAACGACTACACTATGTCGGACCTCTCTACGGCGACGAAAAAACCAGCTTTTACGAGTCGATCGACGTCTTTGCATTCCCGACGACTTACGTCAATGAAGCTCAGCCAACCGTTATATACGAAGCGCTTGCCGCCGGAAACTTGATCTTGACCTATGAACGCGGATGCATTCCGTCCCAAGTAAGGGATAATGGGCTTGTGATTTCTCAAGACCTGCCGTTCATTCCTCACGCGCTGTCCTGGCTTCAGAACCTATCTGAACGCAAGTGCGCAAGCGGACGCGCGTCTGTAGCAGATCGGGCTTCCGAGCTACACAGAGCCGAAAGAGCGAGGGCGCGCACGTTGTTTACCCCCGGCGCTCTAGACGGTTGATGCCGACATGTCACCGCATAATCACAGCAAGACAGTCCTCGTTTACAGAAACGAACTCCTACCAATTTCGGAAACTTTCATTAAGGAGCAGGCACTGGCCCTTCGAAGATGGAAACCGATCCTGGTTGGGCGGCGGCTGCTAAATCAGCTGCCACTGGAAGGAATTCCGCTCCGACTTCTCGCCTCCGCACGGCCAACCCTAAGCAATAAGCTTGCGTCGGAGGCAAGGCGTTTGGCCGGCATAGTCCCCCGCAATGCTATCCATACGTTGAGCTTAGAGAACGCCCAGCTTATTCACGCGCATTTTGGTACAGACGCACTGGATGCTTGGCCGATCGCTCGAGCCCTTAAGGTGCCCATGATAGTAACGTTGCACGGATACGACATACGTGTGCATCGAGAATGGTGGCAACAGGGGAATGCCGGCCTTCGGATGCGCTTTTATCCTCGGCGTCTACTTCAATTGTCCAAACACCCACGCGTTGGATTCATCGCGGTGTCAGAATCTATTCGGGATCAAGCCGTCAAATTCGGAATACCGAGCGAGAAGGTTCAGGTGCGCTATATAGGAATAGATACAACCAAGTTTTCCCCTGGTCCGACACCAGTAAGCCGGCGCGCTCCGCGCGTCTTGTTCGTCGGACGCCTCGTGGAAAAGAAGGGCTGCGCTTGCTTGATCGAGGCAATGGCTGTAGTTCAAAAAACCGTCCCTGCCGCTCGACTAGTGATCGCAGGAGATGGACCTCTCCGAAAGACTCTCGAAAGGCTAGCCGACCTGCGAGGCATTCAGGTCGAGTTTCTCGGAAGCTTGCCGAACCAAAATGTCAGGCATGAACTCGATCGCGCTCGCTTGTTCTGTCTGCCCAGCGTGACTGCCGCAAATGGCGATGCTGAGGGCCTACCAATTTCTATTCTCGAAGCGCAGGCATCCGGCGTTCCGGTAGTGACCTCGGCCCGGGGAGCAGTCGGCGAGGCGGTTAAACACGGAATGAACGGCCTTTGTTTTTCTGAAGGAGACGTTGTTGAACTGGCCTCTGAATTAGTTACGCTTTTGACCGACGATGAGCTGGTCGATAAGATATCCTCCGCAAGCGTTAGCTCAATCGCGAGTTCGTTCGACCACAGGATGCTCACTGCTGAACTGGAATTAACCTATGATGAATCAGTGCGCAGCGCGGCTATCGTGTAGCAACCATAAAATATCCTAGCGGAAACTGTGCAGACGTCTTTCTGGTCAAGCGTTTACCGAGCCCGGTTTTTGCGAAACTCCAGCTAATTGCTTGCAGGAGCTTCGCAGAAGAGCTCCCAATGACTGGAAGCAACAGCAGATTCTTCGACAAAACATCGGCAATGACTTCAAAGCTACCACCCAGCGGATCGAGGCCGATCACGTTCAATTTGGCCTCCAACATTAGTCGGCGCAACGCGAATTCGGTATACCGATAGAAATCAAACGGCGCTTCGTGCAGCGGATAGTAGAACGGCACACTTACTAAAAGCTTCCCCCCGGGAGAGAGTAGACGCGCGATCTCCTTGCACAAGTCGAGCGGGACTGGAATGTGCTCAAGAACATCGGAAAGAATTATTGTGTCAAAGGCAGAATCTGGGAAATCAATTGGCTTGGTTAGATCAACCTCTTTGTCCAAGTAGTTCGTCTCATGCAAACTATTTCCCCAATCAACGCAGGTAACCTCGGTGACCAGATCTTTGTACACGCCGTAGAGGGGGGCTCTCCCGCACCCCAGATCGAGCAGCCGGCCCCGAGCATGCGTCTTCAAAGCGGGAAGAAAATTTGAGGCGATCAAATTTGCCATCAGTCTCGATGCGACACTGACGTCATTCGGATCATTCGAAGCAAACAGGCTTCCATTTCGTAGGACGTACTTTGTTTCCTTCCAAGATTCACGGTTGCGCAATTTATCCCCTCTATTCCTGTGATTTTACCGTTGCGGTTCCAAAAAGTTTGCTGGCATCTCCAAGTGCCGTTGGCTGAAACACCAGTAGCAATGCGCAGTATGCCAGAACACCTGTACTAACGAGGCACATTAGCTTTATGATGGGCGGAATCTCGATCGGCAGCCAAGCGTCGGCAAGGGCGACAACGCACATCATCGCGATCGCGCAACCAAACGGCCGCATGATACTTTTAAGGAAATCCGCTAGCGTTCGTCTAACCTGACCCAGCGTTACGTGCAGTGTTATTGTTGCCACGATGATGTTTGCAATAAAGTAGGCCTGCGCAACGCCAACAGCGCCTCCCTTAAGCCCAAGCGCAAAAGAAGCGATGAACATGGCAGAGTTAGCTAGCCCCAGATTTCGAAGGATATCCGTACGCCCCGTCGCCGCCAATAGCGCCCCCGTTGTTGAGACCATCGACTGGAGATAGCCGACCGGCGCGAGCCAACCTATGATCGTTGCAGACTCTAGCCATCTCGAACCCAGCAATGACTCTATGAATGGTGTTCGGACGGCCCATAGCCCGAGCATTAGAGGTGCTGTGATCAGACTAATAAGCCGCAGCGTCTCAACGTACTTCCGACCGAGCGAAACGGGGTCGCTCTGATCGGTGCTGTAGATCGGAAATAGTGCGCGATTCACCACAAACGTCAGATTGCTTAATGGAAGAAGCATCAGACGATATGCAACGTTGTAGTGGCCAAGTTCTGATGCGCCCAAATATCGCCCTATAATGAATCCATCGGCATTTCGAGCAAAGTAATTAATGACATTGAAGCTAACTAAATTGCCGCTGAAGCGCAGAAGCCCCTTAAACTCTCTGAAACTCCAGCGCAATGTAGGCTGCCAATCAGCGCGCGTCCAAAGTAGCACTGTCGAGATTCCCGCCGTGACGAGAGTTTGAACTATCAATCCCCATATCCCCCCACCCTCCGCCGCGAAGAGAATGCCCGCTAGTGCGCCGATACCGCCCGCGGAAACCTCGATAAATCCCACTTTTCGAAAGTTGTTTCGCTTCTCGAGAAGGGCTAAATGCGAAGCACCAAGTGCGGCCACCGGAAAAGATAACGAAAGAGCCAGTAGAATTGTTTCCAGCCGAGGCACGTGGAAAAGAAACGCCCACAATGGCGAGGAAGCCGCTACCGCTCCTCCGGTAACGAGGCCGAAGAGAACATTCGACCAGAACACCGTATCGATGAGGTCCTGGCTCAGTTCGTGTTTCTGTACGAGTGCTGCTGCAGTCCCCATATCGCGCAAGATTGCCGCGAAATTCGTGACAACAGTTGCCATCGCGAGTAGGCCAAAATCATCGGCGGGCAACAAGCGCGCAAAGATGGTCATACTCCCAACAGAAATGGTGATCCGGCAGATCTGCGAAACTCCAACCCAACGGAGATTCGAAATAGCTGTACTAGAGGGGTTTTTCATCGAAGAACTTGTTCGCTCTGATCAGAAAACAACCTGCAAAGTCGCCCGACCTCGTAACGTTGAGTAGCCAAAAAACGGGGGAATAGGAACGACTTACAGCCGAAGGAACAACCCATGCCACCGTTTGTGCCGACGCGTCGCCAAATCCTGCCGCTAGCCACCGGAGCACTCTTTGCTGGATCCGCAGCACAAGCAGCCACTCTCGATGTACGGGCATTCGGGGCGCAGGGAGATGGCAGGCATGATGATACTGATGCAATTCAAAGAGCAATCGAGCAGGCTTCAGTCGCGCGCGGCATTGTCTGGTTACCTCCTTGCGACACCTCACAAGGTAAGTATTGGAGACTAACCAGACCATTATTCCTACGCTCAAACGTAACGATCGCAGGTGAAGGCCCGAACAGCCTTCTCTACAACGATCGAAGGGAAAGCACGACATTTATGGATCAGGCGGTGATCCTTCCAGGAAACTATCATCCTGAATTCCTAAATACTATTGAGTTCGACAGAGCTAGGTTAATCGGACCGGGCACCAATACTCTGGAAATTGCGAATCCTAATAAACGATACGCCGCTAACC
Source organism: Bradyrhizobium sp. 23 (assembly GCF_023073295.1). Taxonomy (NCBI): domain Bacteria; kingdom Pseudomonadati; phylum Pseudomonadota; class Alphaproteobacteria; order Hyphomicrobiales; family Nitrobacteraceae; genus Bradyrhizobium; species Bradyrhizobium sp. 23. The sequence continues at coordinate 16,875 of NZ_JADPJF010000132.1, forward strand.
AGACGGTGTTCGTGCGATCCCAAGACTATGACCCCGCACGGCCGACCGTTTCAATATCTTCCTTCACTCTAATATGTCGGGTTCTAGCGGCTCACTCGGGCAAGATCTTGGTAGACCGACCCATTGTATTCGGTGGCCCATTAGTAGTGGCCCCAGCCGATGGACAGGTCGCATGGCGACGCATAGGCGATCCCAGCCGTTGCTTCGTCTGCATCGATGCCAAGCTCGAAAACCTCTCAATCAGATCGAACGGATTCTGGACAGGGGACACTGCGGCCCGAGGATGTCGATTCACGAACCTATTTATCGAATCGCGAGTTGGGATCTACGGCAATTTGTTCCAGGAGTGCGTCTGGAAGAATATCGATCTAACCTTTGATCGTCTCGCGATCGAACTGGCATGCAATTCGACCGATGTTCTTGTCGAAAATCTCAAGGCAAAGATGAGCCGCGATCTAGAGTCGCCTACCCATCAAATCATCGCGATACAGGAGTCTGCCAGGCGCTGCATGGTCCGAAACTTCTTCGTTGACGCAGATGCATTCACAAAAACCGCTCCCGTGGTGAGGTTTGGCCCCTCTTCTCACTGCGCTCTGCTTGATGGAAAGATTCTCTGCAAACAAGCACGAGGGGCCATGATCTCGTTCGACACTGGCGTCGCTCGAGTTGAGCACAATCAAGTGCGCAACGTCAGCTTTCACGGCAACTCCGCCGCTACCGGAATTGCCTTTGAGCCCCGATTACAGGGCGATGTCTCCGATAACCATGTGGATCAAGTTCGGATCGAGGGGCTTGCCACCGCTGAAGCCGCCCGCATTGGGGGCAGCAACAACATAATCAGCAATTCCTATCTTACGGGAGACAGGCTGGTTGTGCTTTCAGGCGCCGCAAACTGCATCGTGAAAGGTAGCGCCATTCCTAACAAGGTTGTGAATTCTAGTTCTGATAGCGAGGCCGTGAAATTTTTAGGCAATCAGACGCACTGAGGACTGAGGGACGAGTAGAGAGAGTGCCAACCGGAGCACAAGAAACACTGCGGTCACAATAAGAAAAGTCCAGAGGACACGTGATGCCGTAAACATATCAGACCTCCAAAGAGAGAACGTGTAGAAGTAGAGAACAAAGGCTTCTATCTGGCGGTTATGCTGCATGGACAGCCGATATTGGAAAGACGATACCAAAGCTAGAAATCCACCGAATAGCAGGGCTCCCGAGAATGGGCCGAACTCCGCCATCCAAGCACCTAAACCAGAGAGCGTAATCTCGGAGCCGGTGTTCTCGAAGCGAACAGGACTTACGATCTTCGTGAACATTGTGCTGGGAGGCTCGGGCTTGAATTCCGCGATTGATCTCGGCACTGGGAAGAAAAGAGAAGCAGACAAACTGTAAAATGGATAGGGAAGACTAAAGCCGGTTTCTGATACTGCGTAGACACTCTTCCAGATCGCGAAAGTTTCGGACTCTACGACTTGTCCAAACCAAATATCTCCACGCTCGATCTTCTGAAACCCGATGTACCGAACATACATCGTGTATGCCTGAAGAACTACGATAAGTGGAAGGACGCCGAACACCAGCATCCGATAGGGGTTAAGGGGACGACCATTGGCGAGGCACGCGCAAACGAGGAGCAGGAACGCGGAAACGATATTGCCGCGCCCCCCAGAGAGTACCGCCACTCCACCCGCTACTACCACTGCGGCCAAACTATAAGGCAGCGACCTCGCCTTGAAGATCACGTACAGACAGCCCACGATCGCGAAAGGGGAGGCATTCAGAATGACAAAGACGAACTCGTTCCTGTATTGACGCGCTCCGACAAGTTCTATGAGTCCGCTGATCCCGAGCGCAACAATACTCCAAGCTAGGACTCCACAAACGACAGATGCGATGATCAAGAATACTAGAAGGGAAGCCAATCGACTGTGAGAGCTTATGTGCTGCTTCCCGCTCGCGGTTGTTCGGGCCGCGAGCAGCTTCAAAAGGGTTGCATACAAGCAGAATACAATTGCATTGCCCACTTGAAGCGTCAGCAAAACTGAGTCGCTACAGTTTAAGGTCTGCTCGCCTATGCGAAAGGAGACGTATTGTGAGGCGAACAAAAACTGAAAGTCCAACAGCAGAAAAAAAGCAGAATTCAGAACATGAATGTCGAGAGGCCAATACCTGCCTGATGGCGATCGGACGACCCAAGAAATTCCCCAGCCGACGATCAGCGCAGCCAACATAAGAGAGACAACCAGGAGCGCTGCAAAGTCTATGGACATCAGTGGACCCTACCGAGATACTAAAGCTTTCACTGCGCTACGATAAAGCCGAAGCTTGACCGAAGGTGCCATTCCGGATCGAGCCACTCGAGCGAGCGCCCATGCAGCCGTGGCTAGATCTACGCGGCCTTGATTATAGAAGTGAAATCGGATCAGAAAGAATAAACGCGCATCGGCTGACATTTGTCTTCGCCACTTTAACAGGAAAAGTCTCGAACTTTTTGGTCGTCGCTGTTTGCTGACCCGCGAACGAACTTCTCTCGCATCGTGATACAGGGTCGTGATTTGGCCAATTTGATCAATGGCGAGCCCATTGCTGAAGGCATTCATGATGAAATCGAAATCCTGATGCTTAAGCAGCCTCTCGTCAAATCGAAGCAATGGCTGATTTCGAAAGACAAAGCTACTAGTTTGGGCGATACCCCCCTCGACAAAAATGAACTCTACAGGTGACAAGTTACGCCGGTACCGAGGACCGCTTGAGAACTGCTGAGGCATTCCAAAGACGAGATCCAGCCTATGCTCGGCAAGCCAAGCTAATGACGCGGATATGTGGTTCGGCCGCCACTCGTCATCGGCATCCAACAATGCGACAAATTCCGTTTCGGTTAGATCGATACCTCTGTTCCGGGAAAATCCTCCTCCTGAGTTATTCGGGTTTCTGATTATTTCCAATTCGATATTCCGCGGAGACTCGCCTGCGATCTCCTGAACCACGTCAACGGTTCGGTCGGTTGAACAGTCATCCACCACAAGGATCTTCGACAGCTTACCGCAATCCTGTCGAAATACGGATCGTACAGATCTAGCAATTGTTCGTTCTGAGTTGTAGGTCGGTATGACAGCCGTGACACCACCTTCTAGTAATCCTGGTACGGATCCAGCTGGATGGTCCATGACTTGGTGCTGATACAAGAGCAAATCTCGCGACTAGTGCTGGAAAACTGTGTATTTGAACATTCTAATGCGAGTCATCGTGCCAAGTACGGTGTCAACTCGCTTGTAGCCCGCAACATCAAATGGGTTGCAGTGCTGTGAATTGAAGTAGCAGACTTTCACCTTTATGAGCCTGGGGCAGTTGTTCTTGACGCTCACAACGTGATCAATGAGATCGGGATTTACAACATGCGCTCGTGCGGCTGCCTCAACGTCTAGGCACGGCCGATTCAAGGCATCTCGCACGATGTTCGAATTAGACTGCTCCGCAGGAGCTTGTACCGTCAACCTTGCCCCGCTCAAAGCCTGAGCTTCCGCAGGCGCACGCGCGTCGACTAGGTACATTGAGAACGCAAGCACCAGTGTCATCGAGCCATCAACCATTCCGAAGGACTTCATTGCCAAGGCCTTTCCTCTCTTTCCACGCCCGGTACCGTGACGTTAACGCCAACCTTCAAGAGTTGCTTGGCCAAACTCTGGCGATCTGTGATGTCCACTTGCGTCAGGGCAGCCAGCAGACGATCCCGGTTCGACCAGCCTACGGTGGCTAGATTGGTAGCTGCTTGATCGACAAAGCCAGAGCTCACCATATTCGAAAATTCTGAGATAGTGGCTCTTTGCACGACCTCGCTGAGCATTGCAAAGACCGCCAGCGCGAGGCGGTTGCGTCGAAGGGATATCCAACCTTCGAGCGGACCGGCGGCGTAAGACTGGCCCAAGTAGTGAGCGATCTGAAGGTCAAAGCCACTGCGGCTGATCTCAGCTGAATAGAGCATCAGCCATAAGAACGAATCGGTTGGCGCAACGGCAAGTGCAGCCTTTACCTTATTCTGGGCTGCTTCGATTTCATGGTCAGCTTCCTCTGGAGTCTTGCGTAGGATGGCCTCCTCAGCAGCGCGGAGTGTGATCAGGGCTTGGGACTGCGAGAATTCTGGCTGTATCATGGGCGGTTCTGAGACGGCGTTGGTGCGCAAGAGCATTTCTCCGAGCGCCCCCGGTTTGAAAGATTCGTCGGCGATTATACGCGCAGAGATGTTGCGGGCCGGCGCCGTCAACTGGAACGACGGCAGGACAAGCGACGACCAAACGGAGCCGACCACGCCAAACAGCAGCAGTAGCGCGCGTAAAAATGCTCCGCTTGGTAGACGATCGCTATTCCACATACCCGTAACGGGCGTAATACTTCTGATAATAGTAGCGCCCGTGATAGGATTCGTAGCGCGCCAGTGCTTTAGTGTCGGCTTTGTTCAGAACGACACCAAGCAATTTATCATGGATCTCGGGTGACCCCCGCAGATTGTGTTTCACGACGTCGATCCTGGTTTTGCCCCACTCGACCACAAAGACGTAAGAATCGACGAACGACGAGGTAACGCGCACATCGACGACCGGAGCCATCGGTGGCATGTCGAGAATGACATAGTCGTATTTAGACCGCAGCAGCGTGACCAAGGCATGCATAGCTTTGGACGCCAGGATTTCATTGGTATGCAGTAACTTCGAGGTCATGCCTGTCGGCAGGATCGAGAGCTTGGTCTCAGGATCGAGGATCAATGCCTCCTCTAGCTGCGCCTTTTGCGCAACCACGTCGACTAAGCCGACCTTGGCGTCCGGTACTAGGGCGCGTGAGAGGGACGGATTGCGCAGGTCAGAGTCCACAAGAATTACGCGGGCTCCGCTGTGCGCCATCAGCTGGGCGAGGTTGGTCGAGAGCGTGCTCTTGCCTTCATTGGGTAGAGTGGAAGTTACCGCGAGGACTCGGTTTTCGCGCACGATGGAATTGAGATCCACCGCCACTTTCAAAGAGCGAACGGCTTCCGCGAAGCGGGACAATGGGTTCTGGACTACATAGCGCAAGAGATCAGGCGCCGGATTGTTCTCAGCGGGTTCAGCACCCAGCCTTGATCTGGAGGAGGCGCCGCCGAGCGCCGGCAAAATCGCGACGCAATTCGTCCCTAATATCTCCTCTACCTGACCCGTAGTTCTGAATACTTTATCAGTAAACTCGCGCGCCATTGCTACACCGAAGCTTAGGACAGCCCCACCGAACAGAGCAGCAACAAGGATGATCAAGGATTTGGGGTAACTCTTGATCAGCGGTGTCGTCGCCGCGCTAATCACCCGGGCCTCGGTGATGGGGAACGACTGCTGCTGCACCGATTCCATGTAGCGCTGGAGGAAATTATCGTACATCGCCTGGTAGGACTGCGCGCTGCTTTCTAGCTCGCGCAGCTGCACCTGTGCCTGATTAGTGAGCTGCGATTCTGAGACGACGTTGTTCAGGCTCGACTTGATGCTCTCCTCGCGCGTCACCGCGATGTCGTAATCGCTCTTGTAGGATTCCTGGATGCGCTTCAGCTCGTCTATGATGTTCTTCTTGATCTCGGCCATCTGGCGGCGGAGATTTACGGCGGCCAGGTGATCCGCGCCGTACTTCATCGCCCAAATCGATTCCTTGGAGGCCATGTCGACATATTGACCGCGCAGCTTGACGATGGTGTCGTTCTTCAGCGCGTCCGCGACATTGGCGTCCGGAATCTCCTGCTTCAGGATGTCGTTAATGCGGTCCATCCGCGCCTTGGCCTCGGCGGTTGCCGCATGCGCCATGATGAGCTGGCTATTCACCTCGGCAAGCTGCTGCTCGTTCATCAGACGACCGCCGGCATCGACGATGTTGTTGGCGGTCTTGAAATCCACCACCGCCTTCTGCGCGGCGGAGGCCTGGGTGCGCAGCTCCTTGATGCGGTCCTGCAGCCAGACGCTTGCGCGCCGGGTAGCCTGGTACTTGGCCTCGAGTTGGTCGACGATGTAGGCATCGGCTATTGCATTGGCGATCTTTGCAGCTTTCTGCGGATCGCGCGAGGTGAAGCCGATCTCCATGACGTAGGTGAGACCAACGCGTTTGATCGTACGGTTCTTCTCGAATACCCCCAGCGCCTTGCGCGTCAGCTCGAATTCCGTCGGCGGCTGCCCACTCGAAAGGAGGTTGGAAATGAAGCTGACAAGCGATCCCAGAACTCCACCGCCGCTACCGGTAAATTCGGGGTCATCAGTCAGATGCAGGTCACGGACTACAGCGAGGCTGATGTTCTCAGATTTCAGGATCTCGACCTGAGTTTCCACCGTCGCCGAATCGATCGCAATGTCGCCGAGCACGGATTGCTGCTGGAACAGCTGCACCTTGCGGGTATCGATCACCATCGAGGCGGTGGAGGTGAACTGCGGGGCGGCGGTGAAAAGATAGAGCAGCGCCAGGATCACGCAGGCCGACACGATGGCAATCATGGTCGGGAATTGACGCCGGATGGTTTCGAGATAGGATTTCAGCGCCTGCGCTGGAGAGGTTTCAACCTCAATTGCCTGCCGGTTGATCTCCGACGAAGGCTTATTCACCTGCAGCATTGTGCAATTCCTGAAATCGTCCAGCGACCGGGTCTGGAGGATGGCACCGGGGGAATGAAAGTCGCGCGAGCAAAAGCACTCAAAAAGCACCGGCAGTTGCGGGCGAACATAACACGCGACGAAACGCGGCTGAACCCAATTGATGCAGCGCAACGGTGCATGCACATGACAATTTGCGCGGAAGCTTAACGGGCGAAACGCAAAGCGGCGCGATGACGCGCCGCTTTGACTAGATAGCGAACGAGGCAGCCGGGAGGCTTACCGCCTCCGGGCAAATACGGTCAGCGCGTGCTGATGCGATTGGCGGCGTTAGTGGTGCCGCCCACGCCGGCGCCGGCGTTCGAATTGACTTGGGTAGCATAATGCAAGCCGCCGAAAGTCGGCGCACCGTTAGCGCTGCCACCGGTATTGCCGGGATTGCCGATCGGGCCGCCCGAGCCCGAGCTACCGCCCGCGCCGCCGCCAGTCGCGGCGATCGCAACGTCGCCGGTCGCGGCCTGGTAGGCGGCGATCACGTCGGCATTGCCGGTGTTGGCGATCGCGGCCTGGATCTCATTGGCGAAGGCCTGGTCGCTTGAGGCCGCCATGCGGGCGATTTGGGCGAGGCCGCCGACGATCGCGCGGACCTGGTCCTTGGTGGTCGCGGGATCCTTCAGCAGCGCGATCAGGCCCGGGAGCGTGGTCGGATCGGAGGCGCCGAGATCGCGCACGCGCGAGATCAGCTGCGGGCCGCCGGTCGGATATTGCTGCAACAGGCTGCTGGGGGCGGCCTTGAAATCGGTAATGACGGTGGCCGGCAGCTGGCGCTGCGGCGGGTAAACGGCGGCGCTGGCGGCCGAGTGAATCGTCGCGGCGAGCGCCGCGGCCGCAGCCATGCGAAGCGCAATCTTGATAACGCTCATAAATAAACCTCCAAAAAACGTCTGCCCACTTTACGTCTCGGCCCGGGCAAGTGGCTGTGTAGTGCCGGAACCTAGCGGAAGAGCAAATCGCTGTCCACTTATTCTAAAGACTTCGTAAACGGCGCAACTGCTTCAAAACTAGACAGTTTTGTGAAGCTCGCGGGCGCGGCGCCGGCCGCGCGCAGGCTGCGTCCGGCGCCCCTGCTGGTCCGGTGCGGCGACCGCCTCGCCTTGCGCCCGCGCCGGCTCGCTCGAGCGGAACGATTGCGCTAGCCCCGCGCCGAAAAGCGCAAAGAACGGAATGGAATAGCCGGGGATCTGGAGCGTGAAGTCCAGGCAGGAATGCAGCAGCGACAGGCTCGCGGTCGCCGCCGCTGCCAGCGGGATGATGGCGTCGCGCCGCCTGGCGAACACGCCGCGGCCCAGGATGACGAGCATGACCGCCCATGCGGCCGCCACCAAAAGCGCCATGGGGATGCCGACGTCGGAGGCGAGCTCCAGCGGTGTGGAATGCGCGATATCCCAGATTCCGCGAATCGAGATGTTGGGGCTGCGGTAGGGCGGGAAGGCCCATTGGAAGGTGCCCATGCCGGTCCCGAACCAGGGATTGTCGGCGATGATCTTCAGCGTGGATTTCCAGGCCTCGATGCGGCCCTCGTCGACCAGGCCCTGGCTGTCGAACCGGCTGGAGACGCGGCCGCCGAGCAGCTGCATCAGGCCGAGCGCCACCACCAGGCCGGAGCCGAGCGAGATCCAGATTCCGGTCCGCGGCGGCAGGTCGTTGCGCAGGAACACCGTGAAGGAGGCGATCATCGCGAGCAGCGACAGGCTGACGCCGGCGCGCGAGCCGGTCATGAACATCGCCATCAGGCAAATCAGAAGCGCTCCGAGATGCGGCAGGATCTGGCGCGGCGGGATCTCGGCCACGTCGCGCGACACGCGCTTCCATTCGATGTGCCGCTCAGGCAAGCGCCGGCGGACATCCTCCAGGATCAAGAGCATCCAGATCACCGCGCAGGAACCGAAATAGGCCGCGGCCGTGTTGCGGTTGATGAAGGTGCCGGTGACGCTGCCCATATAGGCCGTCTTGTCCCGCCACAGGATCATGGTGGGCTCGATCAGGAACGAAGCGACGCCATAAAGCGCATAAAGGCTGCCGGAGACGGCGATGACCCAAAGCAGACGGCGGGCGCGCTCACGCTCGGCACCGACGGTGATGCCGAGGAGGATCGCCAGAATATTGCCGAGTGGCGCACCCAATGCGAAGAACGCCTCGTTCTTGACGATGGATGCCGACGGCGCAATCGGCACGCCCAGGAGTTCGGACGCCTGCTTCCAGATCGGATTGAACGGCGCGATCCAGGGATGATCGGACAGCTGCTCATGCAGCACGAAGGCGTATCCGGCCACGATCAGCCCGATGCCCGCGATCATCCAGAAATGGGGCCGGCGCAAGTCGCGCGTCGGCGCCACGATCAAGGCGAGGCCCAGGCAGAGGCACCAGAACCCGATCGAGAGGTCGTTGGTCGAGCCGAACGGGAACGGCGCGCCGGCGGCGACGAAGAACAGGATGAAGGTCGCAGGCCAGCTCCACGACCAACTTATACGGGGAAGCGGAAAGCGCATCGTCGGTTCGCCGGCCTCGGCTCTAGCTCTAGAGGAAGCAATCGATCGGATAGATCTTCAGATCCACATTCAAGCGGCTGATCCGGGTCTGCGCCCGAAAACCGTAGAACAGCCCAAGGTTATCACTCCCCTGATCGAGCTTTATTCCAGGGGTTAATTCGTCGGGTGGCACCAGATTGCCTATGTGGCGATTAATGCCGGATATCTCGATACGCCCCCCCTCCTCGCCGAAATGCCCGGCGAGTTGAGTGACCGTCACCTTGGGCAAGCCCCGCCGCTGATGGCAGACCTCCTCCTCCCATAGCTTTGTTTGTGGGACGAGAGGTTTGCCCGCTCCTTCAGGCACAACGATATCCGAGAAGGAGGGGTGCAGCATCCCGAAGAACCGGCTCTCCTTGGAATTCGCCGACAGGCGCACTGCGAATGAAACTTCTCCCTTGGCACCTCGAAGGCGCTGAAAGATCGGCGCGTCGGGCTCGGCAGAGACCACGACATCGATCCGGTGGCGTACTCCGAACTCCCCCGCCGCACCGGCAGCCTGCTCGAGCAAAACAGGACCCCCGATGATGAGGGTCAGAAAACACCAGAATGCTCGTCGTCGAAAGCGCATGACGCCCCTCGCAACACTGCGGGGTGACCGATGACCGGCGCGCCTTGCTCAGTGGTGCCTTGATCCATAACCCGAACTGCGTCGCCTTCGCTAAACGAAAATGGCACCGGGACAAAGCCCCGGTGCCATCGTTTCGTGGATCAGGTTGGCCCCGCCTTACGGCGCCAGCTTGATGTTGTTGCGGAAGATCAGGGCGTCGTTGGAGAGGTTCACGGCATCGCTGCCGGTCGCCATGATCACACGCAGGAACTGCAGGAACTTGGCAGTTTCGACGTTGCGCGAGTTCGAGACATAGAGCACGTCGCCATTCTTCATCATGACCTTGGTGGCCAGGAAGAAGCCACCCGGATCGCGGAAGTTCACGTTGAAGATGACCGGGATCGTCTCAGAGGTGTACTTGCTGACGTCGATGCCAAGCTGGGCAGCAACCTCACGCGGCTCGCGGCGATAGAGATACACCGCAGCCGGATCGGCTTGACCATCGAGGAGACCACCGGCCTTGCCCACGGCTTCGCCGAGGTTGATGCGCCAGGCGTCGAAGTTGAACTCGCCGCTCTGTCCGCTGGCACCGAACGCCAGGAACTTCTGCTGCTCGCGATAGACGTAGACGCTGTCGTCCGGACGAACATAGATATTGTTCTCCGGGCTCATGACCAGATTCTCGAACGGCACGGTCGCCCGCTTGCCGGCACGCTCCAGCATGACCCAGGTCTCGAAGCCCTGGCCCTTGATGCCGCCAGCGCGAGTGATCGCGTCGAGCACCTTGTCCTTCGCACCTGCCGCACTCGCCGGATAACGCGCCGGCGCGTTGACCTCGCCGAGCACGCTGATGAGCTGGGTCCGCTGCGAGGACATCGCCACCACGACCTGAGGCTCAATGGCGCGGTTGGAGATCTTCTCAACGATAGCGCGCTGAATTTGTACGGCCGTGAGACCCGCGGCCTTGACCTGGCCGGCGTAGGGCACCGTGATGAAGCCGTCATTGTCGACCGACTGATCCGGAATGGTGACGAAGTTGCCCGGACGGACGCCGGCTTCCGCCGGGATAAACAGGCCGCCCGCCGCGGCTTCGAAGATGGTAACCGCAACAACGTCGCCGATGCCGAACACGATGCTGGCAGG
>NZ_JADPJF010000132.1:27832-54032 GCF_023073295.1 Bradyrhizobium sp. 23
ACCCCGGCCAGCCCCTTGGGCTCATGGGTGTGCAGGATCTTCACCGTGGCTGGATTGAGCGGCACCAGCGCATAGGCCGGTGCATTCTCAGTCTGGATCTTGTTGTTAACGTCATCCGTTAACGGTCCGGAGCCTGGATTGGTGGAGCAGGCGCCAAGCGCCAGTGCCACGGCCAAAAACACGGGCTTGAATAAATAGGTCTTAGCAAAGGAATGCATCAACGCGGCCCCAATCGTCCCAATTACCTCAAAGTGGTACGGGCTAGCGGACGGCGCGACAAGGGTTCCAGGCCGAAACCGATGGTTAATGGCGCAATGAATCCGCCGGTGTTGCGCCCGCGCCACTACTTCGGAACCCCGCTAACCCTTTGTGACTGTTTGTTGTAATTCGTGTGCCTGATCGGTAGGCAACCGCTCAACCGATGGGCGAGGCGTTCTCACACCCGCGTATGTCTGGTATTGCTCCGGCCGTCTCATGAGGAGTTCCGGCGTTGCTCTTGTCGATTCTTTCCCTTGCGCTGACAGGATGGTTGCTCGCCGGACCGGGATACGACCCCCCGGGGCGCCCCTTTATTGAGATCGCAGGCCCATCCTCCTCGATTTGGAAATTCGCCCGCACCCAAGGCCCCAAAGAGGGCGAGAGCTTCGCTTCCATTTCCAAGACAGCCGAGACGATGCAGTCTGACCCGGAGTTCGCCGGCCTGATCGTCCGCTGCGCTCCCAAAGGCAAGATCGACGTGTTGGTGGCCTTGATCCGCCCCTTCCCGCCACGGAGCCGCCCCAAGGTCACGATCGCCTCCGCTACGGGGGGCACCGTGACGGTCGAAGCCAGCATGGCAGCGGCCGGGGCCGCAGTCCTGTTACCGGACGAGGTCTCAGCCTTTGCCGCCGGAAAGTGGCAGACGACGCCCTCGCTTTCCGTGGTGGTGAAGGAAAGCGACAGCGAGATCAAAGGCGTGGTGGCCCTGAACGGGCTCCGCGAAGCCTATAACTCGCTGCAGGCAAGTTGCGGCCAATAGACAAAATTTAGCCATACGACTTAAGGGTCTTTTTAGGGTGCGGAACCTAAGGTCCGGAGCACGGAGTGTTTCGGATGACCGAGCTTTTGATCTTCAGCTTTCTGGTGGGCGCAGTTCTGGGCCAGCGTTTTCGCGTCCTGGTGCTCCTGCCGCTGACCTTCGTCATGCTGCTCGCTGCGATCCCGGTCGGCTGGATCGCCAATCTGGGCTTTCTTGACGGCCTGAAGGGCGTCGTGTTCGCGGCCATCGCGCTCCAAGCCGGTTATCTCTTTGGCTCGGCCACCCGCTTTGCTCTCGCCGCTGGTCGTGCCGCTCGCGTGTTTGCCCGGCCGCTCAAGACCGCCCGCTGACCTCTGTGGCCGCCTGACCCCCCGCAGGCGACGCTCCGTTGATGTGAGGTGGGGCTGGGAGCTGTTGGCTGCAGAGCTCTGTTTGAAAACCAGCCTCCGGCTTGTATGGTGACTGACCCTTTCAGGATTCCTTCCAGGCGCACGTTTGTCCTTCGCTTATTTTGCCCTCATCGTTTGCCTTGTTTCTGCATCCGCTCTCGACATTGCCGGCGCCAAATTCGGCGTACAGCTCGGGATGACGGCTACGGCCCTGGGGCTATTTGCAGCGGTCTTCAGCGCACGAAAGGCCGACTACGAGCACTATCTGCGTGCCACGGTCTGGGGCCGTTGGATCCTGATCGGCATTCCCCTTTGTATCGCGGCTCAGCTGGTGCCGCTGTGGCTGAGTTGGGCGCATCCGATCTGGGCGAGCAGCCACGATGCTCTGGCTGGCCTGTCGCTTGGGCCAGTGACGGCGGATCTCGGCCTCACCCTGAATGCGCTGTTTCAAGCCCTCGCAGCGATCTCGTTGCTCAGCGTGACCATCGTCGTGGTCCGTGACCGCAGCCGTGCCGAACTGGTGCTGTTCGTGCTGAGCGGGGTAACAGCGGTGTCGGCTCTGACCTTGGATTTGCGTCCGTTCTCATCCGCCCTTGCAACCGCCGTTCCTTCCGACCTGGCGACAACGATGGCCGGTCTTGGCGTCATGCTTAATATAGCCGTCATGCAGCTGGCCGCCGAGCGGGCCGAAACGCGCCACTCGGTCGTTCGATCGGTCGCCATCGGCCTTTGCGGCCTTGTGGGCGCTCTGGCCAGCGCGGTCGCGGTTTTTGGCTTGTCGGGGACGAACAGCGCGATCGCCGCGGCCTTTGGCCTCGTGTTGATGTTGCTGATCCTTGTCATTCGAAGGATCGACCTATCCCCGTTGGCCGCAGGCGCGCTGTCCTTAGCCGCGCTGGTCGGAGCGATCATTGTCCTGAGCTTCTTGTTCGAAAAGAATGCAGGGCCGATTCTTTTGCGGCTCGTCGCGGAGGTGGGGGCCGAAACCAGAGCCGCGCTGGAGCGAATGTTGGCCGACACCAGGTGGTTCGGTGCGGGGGCAGGCACCTTTTCTGCCGTTGGCAGGATCTACCAAAGCGATTCCGGCGCGGCTTTGATGGCGCCCTCGACGGCTTTTGCCATCTTCGCGGATACCGGATGGATCGGTTTTTCCGCCGCGCTGCTGGCGGGCATGTTGGCTTTGGGCCGCTTGTTTTTGGGGGCTTTGCAGCGCGGCCGCGACTCGTTCTTCCCTGCGGCGGCCGCGGCCTGCCTTGTCTTCGCGCTGGTTGAGGGCTTCGCCGGTTCAGGACTGCTGCATCCGGCAGCAATCCTTTGCCTGTCAACGATCATGGGACTCGGCTTGTCCCAAAGCATCACCCAGTCCCCACGCGGCACGGGTCATTAGTCGTTCGTCGTTAGACGTCGCGATCAGCCAGTGACGCCCAGTAGGTCGGGTTCTTGGGCATTTGGATGCGGACCCACCGATAGGACTTTTTCGACCAGGGCAGGATGTGCCCGGTGAGGTTATCCAGCACGAGATCGCCGGCGAACGTGCGCACCACGACCACAAGATGATGCTCACCCCAGGTCGTCACGACCTCGCTGAGCAACACCGATCGCGCCGGGAAGCCCTTGGCAATCAGATCGTGGCGTTTTGTCACGGCGTAGTCGTTGCAGTCGCCGCTGGTGGGATGCAGCAGCCACTTCTCGCCGCGCAGCCCCTCCAAATTAGGCTCGGGTCGGATCGCGCTGTTGACCCGCCGATTGACCTCCTGAAGCTGGGCCATGCGCTCGGCCGTGAGCTTGAGACGTCCGCCCCTGAACACGATTTGCTGCGGTCGCGGCTTACACTCGCCCTCGTACTTCAGGCAAAAGAGCGTGAAAGCCATCGGCGCCAGGGTCGGCTGGTCGAACTTGATGTACTGGATGGCGCCGCGCAACGCCGACGGCGCACCGACAAAGGCGGCCTCGGCCTTGTGTTGAGCCGCCCCAGCCAACAGAGCGGCGGCAATCGCCAGGAACTTTAAAGTCTTGCGCATGTCGCGCTCCCCATTTCTTGTTGGGGAAACGCTACGGGACACGTCTTGAAATCCGGCTCAAAAGCCGAGCGATCCTTTAATCAAAACCGCTGCGACTCCGTCAGAAACAATTAAGAATACCGATGCGTAACTTGTTCTGCTATGAGCGACCATGCCCTCCATTCATGACGCCAGACCCGATTCGACCAGCTGATGGGCCTTTCCAAGCGTTTTCGTAAGAACGTCAAGCCGCGGCTCCCCGACGGCGTGAGGATCTATGCCATCGGCGATGTGCATGGACGCGCCGACCTGCTTCAGTCGCTCTTAACTGTCATCGACGCCGACCTTGCCCGCTCCGCTCCCGAACGAGCGATTCAGGTCTTTCTTGGCGACTACGTCGACAGGGGCCCGGACTCGCGCGCTGTGATTGATCTCCTGATCGAGCGCTCGAAGTCGCATGAGACAGTGTGCCTCAAGGGCAATCACGAGGTGTTCCTGCTCGAGGTCCTCAAGGACCCGGCGCGCCTGGAGGAATGGCGTCGCTACGGAGGCCTGCTGACCCTTGTTTCATACGGCATCAACCCGACGATGAATCCGACGCCGGAGCAGCAGATTGAATTGATCGAAGGGTTGAGGCAGGCGCTTCCGCGGGAGCATCTTTCGTTTCTTCAGCAGCTCCGCCCGTCCTTCGCGTGTGGCGACTTCTTCTTTGTGCACGCCGGCGTCAAGCCGGGCGTAGCCCTGGAACGTCAGAAGGAGGAGGATCTGCTCTGGATCCGCGAGGAATTCCTCGAGTCCGAAAGACGCTTCGGCAAATATATCGTCCACGGCCATACCCCGGTCAGCGTCCCGGATATCCGCTCAAACCGGATCAATATCGACACCGGCGCTTACGCGACCGGCAACTTGACCTTGCTCACGATCCAGGGCGATAGTCTGCTCGCAATTTAGGACTTTTGCAGAGTTGCTGGCCAACTCCTGCGCCCTTCCACACGGGCATCGAAATTCATCATGAGCCGCATGACCTTGCTTCGCATCATTGGCGCCTGCATCGCAGTGATGTTGCTGCTTTACGCAGCATTGGGGTTTTACGGCGATCTCACGCGGTCGAACTTTCGGGCGAGCGATTTGTTCTTGGGCGAGTTTCCGCCCGAGAAGGTCAACGTAGCCGCTTCGGGCGTTCTGGCGCCCCTTTCATTCGACGGCGACTTGCTGGCGAATTATGCGGCGGCCAAAGCCGCGGATTTTCTTCACCGTCCTGCAGCCGATGTGAACAGCAGGGCCGCCGAGAACAAGGCTGCCCAGGATGCCGTTGTTGCGGCTCTGAAAGTATCGCCCATCCGGCCCGCGCTTTGGCTGACGCTCGGCACGCTGAAGACGCAGGCGGGTGAGCTGGCGACGCCTGCAGTGAAAATGTCTTACCTGGCCGGCGCGGTGCCGATCGCCGTCGCCTTCGCACGGCTCCAAACCGTCACATCGAACGCGGCAGCAGCCGACGAAGAGATCAAGCTGCTGGCGCAATCGGACGTCCGCGCGGCGCTTGCCAACCGCTCTCGCTACGAGCAGCTCCTGATCGCTGCCTACCTGCAGGCCACGCCGCAAGGCAAGTCGCTGCTTCTGGAGACCACGCAGGGGACCGATCCCAAGTTCAATCAGATTTTGCGGCGGTACTGAAGTTCGAGCGCGAGTTAGCCTGCTGGCTTGCAGTCAATTTTTCAGCGCGTCGCTTTTGGTGCGATCGGCACGAAATCCCGCTCACGGCGCGGTTGATCCGGTCGCCCCTGGTAGACGAACATGCCCTTCTTGGTCGAGACGATGTCGCCGCGCTGCAGGCTGTCGTCGTTGAGGAGGCGTTCGGTCGCGACAAGGTCCGGATCCTCCGGGACCGGTTTATAGAGCTCTGGATGGTCCCGCCGCTCGCGCGAGAGCTCCTTGGCTCGTCGCCGCGCATCTTCGATACGCTGACGCCACTCGTCACGGCTGACTTCCGGCTCGCTTGGTGGAAGATAGTCGCTGACCGAGGGCTCCGGTTCGGTCTGCGCAAAACACGAGGGCGGATTGGCGAGACCGAAGTCGATTGCACCGGCAACGGTCAGGACCACTCCGGCCAGCTGCCCAAGCCGCCTGGCATGAGCTAGAAAGGTGTGAGGTCGCGCGGTTGGCACGCTGTAACTCCAGGGCAGAGCGAGAAGAACGAGCAAGGGCCGGAAACTTCTCGTCCATTCCCTTCAATCTATACGTTTGCCGATTGCACGAAAGCCAAATCGCGGGCAAGCTTCGTGCTTTAGCTCGCGAGGATATTGACCAGTGGTCCGCAACGTTACTTTCCTGGTTCTGGTGATCTTTTTAGGCACTCACTTTGCGACAGCAGGCCAGATCGAATACCCGCAAGTGATCCATACGCAATACGAAGCCGTCGATCAGAAGACCGGGGGTCACTTCGTGCTGTGGTCGGAGCGGGAAAAGATCTTCTATGGCCTGGACCAGAAGCTTTTCCCGGGAGCTCGGTTTGTCGACATCACCCAGGTAACCCCAAGCGTGGGTTCGATCACACTGACCTATGTCGAGGTGCGGACCGTCAGCAGCACGACGTCGGACTATCTGTATCTGGCAGGAAATGTCCGCTTTCGCGTCAGTGGGATGGCGCTCAAATCCAGCAACTTCCCCGCCGGCGGCGGAATGACACCCAACGTACAGTAGCCAGACTAACGCCTGCTCGACCCACTAGTCCGCGTTCTGTTGCCGTAATAGGGGCGCGCGCGCCCTCCACTGACCAGAGGCGGCTGAATCTGGCTCGGAATATTCCGCGTAGCCGTGCTCGGCGCGGGCTGCGAGGGATTGACGATAATTACATTTCGATCGGGGGTCGATGGATCATTGACCCCCTGGGCCCGAGCGCTGAGGGCCCACGTGCTTGCCGTCACAAGAAGCGTAAACGCGGTCAGGACTAATCGTTTCATAAGATGTCTCCCAAGCGAGAACATCGGGAGGCGATCACCGTTCCTTCACGGTTGCTTGGGTCGTCATTGCCGAGGCACGGCGATCAACTTGCCGTCTCTCCAGACCCCCTGAGCCGCCATCCCGCTCGGCAGCTTGCCCGGCGCCAGGTTTCGGGTGGCTGTGGGTCGTGAGGCGCTCTGGGCCGTTTGGGTTTTCTTCGTAGGGGTGGTCACGATGCTGGTGCTCGTCAAATTGGCTTTGTCCTTGGTCCCTTGTGCAAAAGAAGGTTGCACCAGGAGAGCCACAAACGTGAGTGCTATGAAACCGTCGCGCATGATCAAAATACCGGAAAGAGGAGCTCGTCGAACTGTCACAGCTTTCTGCCCAAAAGCAAGCCCCCGAAGCTGTTCGACCATGGGCTCTTGCAAGGCTGGCGATCAGAGCGGCTTTCGCCGAGATAGGATTTTGACGCGGAAAAGCCTAGCGAAAGAGCCTGTTCCGGGTTACTTGATCGGCCTTGATGACCGACCCCAGCGACACCGCCGCCGGCGCGCCAAATATGCACGCGATCAAGGCCGGGTTTGTGCGTCTCCTGTCCGGGCGGATTCGCGACATATCCAGCGACCCCCGGCAGATCCGCGAAATCGTATACGAGCTGGCTCGCATCAAGCTTCTGGAACAATTAACGCATGGCGACGCACGGGAGTCCCGCGAGCTCCAGCAAGTGCTTGAGCGCGCCATCCGGGAGGTTGAGCTTTCATTTGACCGTAGCGAGCGCGACGCGCTGTCCAAAGCGCCGGAGTTGGCGCTAGACGTCGCTTCGCATCAGTCGCCACCCAGTCCCCCGGCTCCTCAGCCCGTTCCGCATCTGGCGCCCGTTCCGCCCTCGCCGCCCGTCCCGAAGCCTGCGGAAACAGGGCGCGGTTCTGTCGCACCGCCAAGCCCGCCCGACCAATCTCGGCGAAGCGGCATCCTCAACTCCCTCATCCGATTAGCCGCCATCCTGGTCGTCATTGCCGGTGCCAGCGCGGCGGTTACTTATTGGCCGCGGTTGAGGACACAATCCCTCGCATTGTGGCAGTCCGCGACGCTGTCCAAGCGCACCTCCACAAGCCCCGAGCCTCACCCCACCGGGGCTGTGACTCCATCGAGCGGTGAGAGCGTCGAACGGACACCGGATCAACCGAAGGAGCCGGTGACGCCTGCGCAACCCTCGATGCCGTTGCCAACGACCTTCGGCGTCTACGCCCTGAGCCAGGGCCAGCTCCAGGAGCTCAAGCCGGTCCCCGGGAAGATTCCGGATCGTCGTGTCGCGATCTCAGCAGCAATCACCACACCGAGCGCGACGACCCTGACAAGCGGAGATGTCAGCTTCATTGTTTTCAGGCCCGACGGTGGTGTCGATGCAACCGGGACCGAGGTTCGAGTAGTCGCAAAAGTCTCCCGAGCGATGGGCGTCGATGCAACCGGGAAAGCGGCCATGGTCTCTGCCGGCGACACCTGGGTCATCCGCAGCATGTCCTTCCCTTACAAAGTAGGTCCGGTCGAGGATCAGCCGAGAATGCTATCGCTGCAGCCGGAGCAGGACGGCTTTACGCTTTCGCCGGGTCGCTACGTCGTGGTCGTCAAAGGTATGGGCTATGACTTCACGGTGGCCGGGACGCCGACTGATCCCAACCAATGCGTCGAACGCATCAATGCAACGAACGGCGCATTCTACTCCCCCTGCCCGCCGCGACGCTAAAGTGGCGCGACGCGTTCCGTTTATTTCTTGGCCTTGGCGTCTTTAGGCGCATCCGCGGGCGCATCATCGACCTTGCCGTTGTTCGTGACGCATTTGCTGAAATAATCGCGCCGCTCCTTGGCTGTCCCTGCGCTGCCGGCAGCGGGATTGCCGATTTGCTTTGGAGGAAAGGCCTTGGCCAAAGCTGCGTCGCATGCACGCGCTACTTCTACAGTGACGGCCGACGCCGTTACTGGCGCGCCAATAGCCAAAACAAATGCCAATCCCATAGACCTTTGCAAATTTCTGGAGATCACCTGGCTCGCTCCTTCAATCCGTCCGAGAACGCTGGACGGGACCATATCAAAACCGGCAGAAGAGCCAAACGGCAAAGCGGCGCCCGAATTGTCCCGTGGCAAAGCTGTTCAGCGAGAGATTATGCTTTTCGGACCGAGATATCCATCGTGCCCAAACCTGCTGCGTTTAGCAGACGGAAGGGTGCCGAGCCAAACCCTCGATCCTAGCTATTGAGCTGCGGCGGCTTCAGGTTCGGAAAGCGCGTGAGCATCGCGGTCCTGATAAACCTCAGATGAGCGATGGTGTTTGCCAATTCCTTGAGCCGCCGCTGGCCGTTGGAGATGTCGGCGGCAAAGAGATCTTGATGATGACTGTCGATCGGCTCCCGTTCGAGATATTCATCGGTGCCGTTTCCGAAAGTGACGGATGCACGCGCGAGTGCGTCATCAACACGTCGTCCGAGGCCGACCTGCTCCCTCTCCGCATCGCGCAATGCCGTATCGATCGCGACCATGACGGCATCGATTCGAACGCGGTCCGTCTCCGCATCGCGCTCGATGGTACGGGCCTTGAAGCCTTTGTCCTCACGGCGGGAGCTGAGAAAATTGTGTGCGCGCGCTCTCAGGAACAGCTGAAACATTTGGGCCATCCCACGTTCGAGATTTGGACCGCTAACATCGGTCAGACATAGTTAACAAAGCTTGAATCTTGTGGCTGCTCCGCCTGGCTTTGTACGATCCACGCCCGCCAGGCTCCTTCGTGTTTCGAATAAAGCTCAAGCCATCGAGCTTCGTGCGCCGCGGCGGCCCCATCGCCCGGACCGATTTGAACCGTCTCTCCCGATGTGATGTCCAGCGCTTCGAACTCCGCCGTTTCCGGAAGCGACAGCCCTATCAGCACCCGCTTCCCTTGCGCATCAACGAAATACCTGCGGGGCGCGTTGTGCCTTTCAGTCATTCGAATGAGCCTCGTCCATGATCCAAGGACCTGGAAGATCTTTCAGGTGTCGATCATAGGCGCGAACGAAAACCATCAAAATAACGATGCAAATTATCGCGCCTAGCAATGCAATCAGATACGTCATTTACGCCTACCCTAACGCGGGGCCACGGAAAAATCGGGGCGGCTAAGCTTCCGCCGTGAATCGAGATGTTCTAGGTGGCATTGGCTAGGCTCTCAAGAATTGCGACAAGTTAACCTAACCGCACATGGTTATTTCGATAATGCTACAGAGATCGCTCGGCAAACAGGCCAGGCGCGAAATACCATCATTAGGAGGGCGACCGACTTCGTCCCGCCCCTGTTGCGGGAGTATAGGGCGCATAGAGACGATATCTTGCCGATCGCTTGCGTGAGCGCCACGCCCTCGCACCATAGCCGCAAGCAAAACCGCCCGCGAAGATCGAACCCAAAATCACAATTGCCAACATTTGAACGTCCCATTTTTTCGGCGCGTTCCTCCCATTGCATTTCATCTTGTCGTTGTGACGACTTCAAGATCGGCACCGCTGAAAGTTTTGCCAGGCGATGACGAAATTTGTGCAAGGAGCTGATTGAAGTTTGGTCGTTGCCGGACAGCCGCGGGCCGGGGAATGACAAAACGTCTCACTGATTGAAGTTGGATCCGGCCGGATGTTAATCGGGGTTCACGCAGTCCATGCAGCCTTCAGAACCGGCGCCCGACAATTCGGCTTCCAGCCATTCAAAGCGCGGTAACGGCCGCCGCTGATCAGCATTGACACCTCCGTGATAGTACGGAGCGACAAAGCCGGATTAGACGCGTTAAGGTTGAGCGGTTAGCTTAATCCGCGTTGTTTGTTGCGAATTCTCACTAATCACTTATCCCATCGTCTCACCGGGCTCCCCCAAGCTCGGCCCCACCCAAGCAAAGCCGTCGAGCGACATGGGTCCGCTTGGCGGCTTTGTCCTTGTCGCGACGAGAGGATGATTTCGGTTATGGCGCGCAAGCCCTGGTCGTTCAAGGAAGACCGCCGGCTGATGGAGTTGGCTAAGTCTTCGGCTTCATTGGAGGAGGCGGCGAAACAGCTCGGACGATCGCCCGATGCGATCAAGCGCATGGCCCTGCGCCTTGGTCTTTCGTTGAAAACGAAGGCGAGAAAAAAGGCCTAAGCGAGCGTGCGGCGGCGTTCCGCCAACGACGTCATGATGGCCGCGGGCGCGCGATCGCCGGTTCTGACGAAGAACGAATGCGTCGTGTTGCTGATCGGAGTAGAGCAAGGACCTCAAGGCAAGGTGAGGTCGCCGTCCGCCCCGAAGGCTCGACTCCGGCTACATGAAATAGATGCGCTCTAGCCCGGTTCGCCAGGGAACCGAACCAGCGCGCTCGCGTTGACTCCAACTCCATCGCGAGGTCTGGCCGTGGCCCATCTTGCCATTTCCGTCATTCTGGTCTGGTTGGCTATCAATATCGCCTTCGTGGTCTTGCGCTTGCGAGCCACCCGGCCACAGCATGGTGGCAGCCCTCGGCAGGCTTCCATCGCGCCCTACAATCCCGCACCCGCTTCCCTCCGCCATCGAATGGGCCGCCAGAACTTGGGAGCGGAAGGTTAAGTAGCATTTTCGATAGGGTCCCCCGGTCCGGGGGCAGACGGGTCCCTCGCCTGCCCACCCCCAAAGGCCGGTTCCACATGCCTCGCCCGCGCATTAAACCCTATCTTAGCGCGTCCTGATTAGGATCGGCCGACGCTTCCCTCTGTTCCGCCGGGCCGAATGAGATTGCAGCGACCGACTTTCGTATTTGCGGCGTTCGTGCTCGAGAGCACGGCCGCGTTCGGCGTGGCTGGCCACTTTGCGGCAACTTCGTTCATTCGGTACCAGCAGGCCCACCAGCTCGACGAATTGACCGAGGTGGTTCTGCGTCGCGCCGAATTTGCGGTCGACTTTGCCGGCGCGAGCCTGGGCGAACTCGCGCGGCGCGATCTTGCCGATTGTGGGCCCGCGACGCTGCAGGCGATCCGGCTCCACGTCTACCAACGTTCCGCGATCAAGGATGTGCGCCTCGTCAACCCGGATGGCTCGGTGATCTGCTCGGCCTATTCCGAAACGCTGGAATTCGACAAGGGATGGATCGACCGCCGCGATATGCTTCCCTCCCACGACAAGAGCCTTTCGCTCTTCCGTGTCGAGCAATTCGGCGGCGATGCTCTGGGCGTGCTCAAAGACATCAACGGCAATGCCGCATTGGTCGCCATTCTTGGCGTCAACGCCAGCCTGTTCGACATCATGCCCGCCGAGTTGCGCGCCCACAGCGAAGTGATCCTCGCGTTGAGCAACGGCGAGAAACTTGGCGAATTCCTGCTCGATCCCGACAAAGCCTTGCAGGCCCCGATCGAGCTCGACAAAAATTCAGCTCGATTCCCACTCCATGCGACCATTCGCCTCGAACGCGGCATCCTCTCGACGTGGAACAACGAGGCTTACTGGCCGACGCTGGCCGTAGCATTTGCAATCGGCGCCCTTTTCGGCGGGCTTTTCGCGCGGAGCCGCCGCATGGAAGGGCCCGTTGCCGATCTCGACCGCGGGCTGGCCGCGAACGAATTCAAGCCGTACTACCAGCCCATCTTCGAGCTCAAGACCGGTCGGATCAAAGGCTGCGAGGTGTTGGCTCGGTGGCTCCTCAAAGACGGATCGGTCGTGCCTCCGATGAACTTCATCCCGCTCGCGGAATCCAGCGGCCGCATCCAGGTCATGACCTGGCAGATCCTGCGATCAGCGCTGTCGGATCTGCAGCCGCTGTTGAAAGCGAACAAGGATTTTAAGCTCTCCCTCAACGTCGTACCAAAGCATCTCTTGAGTGCGGGCTTCATTGAAACGCTCCGCCGCACGGTCATGGCGGCGCAAGTCTCCGCGCGCCAGATCGTCATCGAGGTGACCGAGCGCGACGAGCTCGACGACCTCGCACGCGCCGCAGCCGTGGTCAGCGAATTGCGGGACTGCGGGTTTCGCGTCGCCATCGATGACGTCGGCGTCGGTCATAGCGGGCTATCCCGGCTCAAGGGCCTGGGCGCCAATACAATCAAGATCGACAAATTTTTCGTCGACACGATCACCGTGGACGCATCGACTGCCACGATCGTGGAGATGCTGGTCGCACTTGCGAAGGACCTCCAAATGACGGTGGTCGCGGAAGGCATCGAGACGGAGGAGCAGGTCCGGGCGCTTATTTCATCCGGCGTAGAGGAGGGGCAGGGCTATCTGGTCTCCGCCCCACTGCCCTTCCCTCGATTCAACGAGTTGGTCGAGTCACGCTGCTTGGCGCAGAGCGCTAAATTGCCGACCGACGCGGCGTTGGTGGCCTGAAAGGATTGAGCCGTTAACCCGGGACGGCAAACGCGCCGCGCCGCGCCCCTTGCTCAATCAGCCTTAACGATACTCTCATCTTTCAACGCGGCCTGGCTCCGGTCCGGCTATGGTCGTTCAATGCGCCGCAACCACCTTATCGCAGCCGCAGGCGTCTGCTTCGCGCTCATCGTCTATGCCACGCTTGCGAGACTGGCGGGGAGACCCGTGCTTATTGGCCATCACGACGCTTATTGGGTCGTCGTGATCGAGCGCTTCAGCGCCTACGGGTTGCTGGGATTTCTCTTGTCCTTCCTGTTGCCCGGTCGGCTCACCCTCGCATGCTCGCTTGTCGTGGCGGTCGCAATGGGGCTGGAAATTCTGCAAGCAATGACGCCCGATCGTGATCCGGGTTTCCTGGACGTGCTGCAAAAAGCAGCAGGCGGGACCGTCGGGGTCCTCCTCGCTCAAACAATCCTGGCCTTCTTACCGAGGCCGCCCTCCTGAGCAGATGCATGGCCTGCACGTCTGCATCGGGGAAGTGACCGTCCTTATTTTATCATTTGTCCGCGTAGTTCACCGCCCGGGTTCGCGGCCGTATGAATGTTGGCATACCATTTCCCAGCCAGCAGGTCCGCAGCCTGAGCTTCGGTGAGCGTTGCGCTCCCCTGAATCGGGCTTTGGACCGTCTTGAACGGCAGCACGATGCCGGCGTTCTTGCCGGCCTCCACGGGGCCATGGAAATGTGCCCCCATGGCTGGCCCGGTCAAGCCGGCGAAGCTGACTGTGTAGGTCAGGGTTTTCGCCTCCGTATCGTAGGTCGCCTCGGCCTTGCCTGTTCCAGGCGAGTTGTTCGGAGGCACTTCATTGCTGCCTTTTAAATCGGCCTGCAACTTCACGAGCTCTGCATTTGCCGTTGCGGCTGTCATGATGATCAGCGCACCCAGCATCGCCGCTGCCAACAGTGTCGCGTAGCCTCGATCGCTGTCGTTCCTCATGGCATTCTCCTGCTCTACGGCCCGCTGCGGTTGAACCCCGGCCAGCAATGAAAATTCCGGATGGAGATTTATGCCTGATTCGGAACAACTATCGCGAGAATCTCGGCTCCTTATACCCGGAGCCTGATGGATTGCGTGCGGGAGCTAAGCCGAGCGGCGCCGGCCCAGGAACTGGTTCGGCGTCAGGAGTTCTGCCATCTGCCGATGGGTGGCCTGGAGCGCCTCGATGGCGCCGTCCAGATCAAAATCGGCGTCCCGGACAGAGGCGAAATATTTGGCCGTCAGCGCCAGATCGAGCTTGACGCGGGTTGCGCCGTCGCGGCTTTTGCGGCGGTCAAGTGACAAATGGATGGCCCGCATTCGTGCCTCGGCAGACGTGCAGCCGCTAAGCTCGGCGAGTTCGTCATAGGTCATCCAGATCTGTGCCATGTTTCAGTCACTCCTTTACTCGCCATCAGCTTAATTTTGGTTCTTAAAGCTTCGGTTGCCGCGATGCGCGCGCCCACCGTTTCGCAGCGATAGGGTCAATGCGAGCTAAACGAAGAAGGACGATCGTGCCGAGCCGCCGGTGGGTTGCATACAGCGAAGATCAATCTATGCTCACCAGATCGATCAACTATTGAACTGAGGCAATCGCATTGGGACAGGTCACTTCGGAAGCCCTCTCCTTGATTGATGTCGTCTCCCGTGGCGCCACGCGGCATGTCCTCGCCTTCCGCAAACGTCCCGCATGGCTGACGCTTGCGGTGCTCGTGCCGGGTGCCGATTTGGTGCTGGCCGCGGACGCATGGATGATCGTTGATTTCACCTCGAGGTAAGCAGACATGACCGACCGACCGACTGTCCTCGTTACGGGAGGCGCGGGCTATATCGGCTCGCATGCCTGTCGCGCCCTGACCGCCGCCGGCTATCAGCCCGTCGTTTATGACAATCTGTCGACAGGTCATCGCGGCTTCGTCGCCGGCCCGCTGGTAACAGGCGATCTGCTCGACGGCGCCACGCTGGCGCGCGCCTTCGCCGAGCACAAAATCACGGCGGTCATGCATTTCGCGGCGGCGAGTCTCGTCGGCGAGTCCATGACCGACCCGCAAAAGTACTACATCAACAATGTGCAGGGCACGCTGTCGCTATTGCAGGCGATGCGCAATGCGGGCTGCCATCGTATCGTGTTCTCCTCGACCGGCGCCGTCTACGGCAATGCCGATTCCAAGGAACTGCCGGAAGACTTCCCCTGCGCGCCGATCAACCCCTATGGCGCATCGAAGTGGATGATCGAGCGCATGCTCGCCGATTACCGCGCCGCTTACGGCTTCGGCGCGTTCTGCCTGCGCTATTTCAATGCCAGCGGCGCCGATCCTGCCGGCGGCATCGGCGAATTGCGTGACAATGAAACCCATCTCATTCCGCGCGCCATGATGGCATTACAGGGCCATGTCGATTTTGCCGTGTTCGGTCAAGACTACGACACGCCCGATGGCACCGCGATCCGCGACTACATCCACGTCACCGACCTCGCCGCAGCGCATGTCGCGGCGCTGAAGCTGCTGGAACAAGGGCATGCCGGCGGCAGCTTCAATCTAGGCACCGGCTCCGGCTTTTCGGTACGGGAGATCCTGACCGCCATCAGGCAGGAGACCGGGCGCGAGGTGCCCCACACCGTCAAACCGCGCCGCGCCGGCGATCCCACCTATCTGGTCGCCGATCCCTCCGCAGCGCGAAAAGCGCTGAATTTCGTGCCGCGATATTCGGATCTGCCGACTGTAATCCGCACCGCCTGGGCCTGGCACCAGAGGGCTCATCCGCTTAAGCAGCTCTGACAACATCCTCGAAGTCGATCAGGCGGGATAAGACGTGGCCTTATGGTCTATTCCGTTCTGAGCCGAGCGATCCCGGCGCAAACGGATGGCGCGATCGCGAACGGCCGTCGAGCCCCTTGGGCAGCTTGTCGGCGTTGAGCTTCACGACCGCACCTCGGGCGTCAACGGCCTGCACCTCGTCCTGGCTGTAGATGAGCGTCGCCTCGAAGGTCACATCGGGGGCCTGCTCGGCCGTTCCGGAACAGGTCGCCATCGCACCGCTGCACACGCCCGAGAGCTTGACCTCGACCTCGTCGAGCCCGAACACGGTCGGCGGCCCCTCGGCATGACGCCGCGTGGTCAGAACCGCCGTGAAGCGCTGCTCGTCAATTCGGTAAGAGCCTCCATAAGTGAAGAAGCTGTCGCTGCCGGAGATTCGTCCCTCCGCCAGATGCACGACGCCCGTGCCCTGACCGCGCGGGGTCCTGAACCAGGCCGCATATTTGCCGTCTCTCAGCATGAAAACATCCACCGTAAAACTCCAACGTATTTGCAACCAACTCTGGGGCGCGACAATGACCCGCGCGGGGAGCATTCCGCCACGGTTAACGCCCTGCAAAATCAACTCGTCAATTTGACGCCGAGGCGCAGCGACGCGGGCGCATGCTTCCCGTGCGGCGGGCAAGAAAGCTGGAGCTGGACCTCGTTGCATACCGCGCTAAAAACGATCGGCGTGCCGACCTCGTTTGCAGCACGCATATAACCGCTATCAACTCCAGCCAGCTCGTGACAGCTAGCCTGTCACGCGGGAGGAAGTGGTCGAGATCGCCGCCGGTCAGCAGGCGACGCCGTATCAGAAGACCGAGGCTACGTTCGCGCCCATCATAGATATGGAGAGCCACCCGGTTGAGGCCGTCCCAGCCGATTGAAATTATCCATCCAACTTGCCGGCGCACTGTCTTCTCGGGTCGCCGGCTTGAACCTCTTCCTGATAGAGTGCACCAATATCAAAGAGTGATTCCGGTCACACTTGCCTGGGCGTTTCGCTGCTAAGCATCGGGCCTGGATGGGGACCGGCAAATATTGGTCGAATTGGATGAGAATTGCCATGAAAAGCCTGATCGGCGCTGTTGTCGGCACATGCTGTCTTGCTGCTCCGGCTTTGGCGGAGAGCCCGACCGCCATCGTCGAGGACGTGCAAGGCAAGGTCGACGGTGTCGCGTTCATGGATTATGTGGTGCCGGGCAAGATCATCAAGCTGGGGCCCAAGGCAACCATTACGCTCAGCTATCTCAAATCGTGCCAGCGCGAGACCATCAGCGAAGGCGTCGTCATGGTCGGCACCGAGCAGAGCACCGTGCAACTCGGCGAGGTCAAGCGGGAAAAGGTCCCCTGCGATACCAACGCGGCAAAACTGTCGGAGCGCGAGGCGAACCAGAGTGCCGCGACGACCTTCCGCACCATGCGGTCGGACGCCAAGGGCAGCGCTCCGGCCAAGCTGCCGACGCTCTACGGTGTCGCGCCGTTGGTGCAGGCCAAGAGCGGCAGCACCCTGGTGATCGAGCGCACCGATGGCAAGGAGCCCACGATCAGCGTGCCGCTCAAGAGCGAGACCATGGTCGGAGGCAAGTTCTATGACTTCGCCAAGGCCGGGAAGTCGCTGACGCCGGGCGGCAGCTATCTCGCCATCCTCGGCACCAAGCGTTACGCCTTCCAGGTCGATCCCAGCGCCACGTCGTCGCCGACGCCGATCGTGGGACGCCTGCTGCGGCTCGAATAGGCAGCTAGCGACGGGGCGATGCGGCGGATCGGCAGACGGGACATCGTTGCAGCGATCCTGATTGCGCTTCTTGCAGGCGCCGTCGTCACGTCTCCGCCGTTCCAGACGCTGCAGGGCCTGTCGCTCGACGTCCTCACGGCACTGCGCGGCAAGCTCGTCGGCGACCACCGCGATCCCGCGACATCACCGGTCGTCGTCGTGGCCATCGACGGCGAGACCTACGACACTCCGCCGTTCCAGGGGTCGCCGACGCTGACCTGGACGCGCGAGATCGCCCGGGTGCTCGGCAGCATTGCCGACGGCGGCGCCAAGGTGATCGGTTTCGATGTCATCTTTCCGAGCTCGATCGAGCGGTCGGAGATTCCCTTTGGCGATGCGCCGCTTGGCGCGCGACTGAAGGGATTCGACCGAGACTATCTCATCGCCTTGCGGAAACTCTCTAGTGACGGCAAGCTGGTGCTGGGCGAGGTCCTCAGCAGCGATCATCCGGACCGCGCACAGCAATTGGCTGTGGGGAATAACGTCCGCGGCCTCAACGTCTATACCGACACCGACCATGTAATCCGGCGAATGCCGCTGAGTTTTCCTGTCGGCGACATGCGAGCTTCCGCAATGGCCGTCGAACTCGCCACCCGCGCGCTCGGCGCAAAACCGCAGACCGCGCCTTCTGGCGTGACTGCTTTGTCCGGCTATACGATCCCGAGCGCGGTGCCGAACACGCTAACGCTCAATTTCCGAGGGCTCGGCCGCGACGTGCCGACATATTCGTTCGCAGACCTGCACGCCTGCGTCGAGAAGAACGACCGCGACTTCTTCCGCCGCGCCTTCGGTGGCAAGATTGTGGTGCTCGGCACGATCCTCAATGTCGATGACCGCAAGATCACCTCGATGCGTCTTTCCGGCGGCTATGACGGAACGCCGGCCGCAAGATGCGCCCTGCCCGCACCGGCAACCACCGAACAAAAAGCCCGCAGCGACATCGCCGGTGTCTTCGTGCATGCCAACGCGGTGCGAAATCTGATCGAACGCGATGCGGTGACCGAGCTCGGCTTTCCACTGCGGAGCATTCTCACCATCGTGTTCGCAGCGATCGTGGCCTGCGCGGCCTGCGTGCTCGCACCGGGTGGCGCACTGATCGCATGGTTCGGCCTCACCGCGGTATACGCCGCTGTGGCTGTCGGTGCATTCGTCCATGCCTTGGCGCTGCCGCTGACGGAGCCGGCACTCGCAAGCCTTGCCGCGCTCGCGATGATGATCGGCTACCGTTTCGTGCTGGCCGATCGCGACGAGCGTTTCCTGCGCAGGAGCTTTGCGTTCTATCTCGCCCCCGAAGTGATCGACACCATGGTTGCCTCCGGCAAGATGCCGGCGCTCGGCGGCGAAATGCGCAACGTCACCATGTTCTTCTCCGACCTGAGTGGCTTCTCCTCCATCGCCGAGACGATGACGCCGGGCGAACTGGTGACGCTGATGAACGAATATCTGTCGGCCATGACCGACATCATCGAGAGCCATGGCGGCTATGTCGACAAATATATCGGCGATTCCATTGTCGCCATGTTCGGCGCGCCCGCCGACGATCCCGCGCATGCGCGCCACGCCGTCCATGCCGCGCTGAAATGTCACGCAAAACTGGCGGAGCTCAACGCCGGCAGCGCCGCTTTCGCCGGCCGCGGCCTGTCGCACCGCATCGGGCTCAACAGCGGCGAGGCTGTCGTCGGCAATATCGGCTCCCGCCGCCGCTTCAACTACACCGTGATGAGCGACACCGTGAACGTCGCCTCGCGGCTCGAAGGCGCCAACAAATATTATGGCACCGCAATCATGGCTTCAGAAATGACTGTCGCGCAGACAGGCAATACTTTCACCTGGCGCGAGCTCGACGCCATCAAAG
The DNA here is from genome assembly GCF_023073295.1 of Bradyrhizobium sp. 23. Classification (NCBI taxonomy): domain Bacteria; kingdom Pseudomonadati; phylum Pseudomonadota; class Alphaproteobacteria; order Hyphomicrobiales; family Nitrobacteraceae; genus Bradyrhizobium; species Bradyrhizobium sp. 23. The sequence goes on from NZ_JADPJF010000132.1 coordinate 46,967, forward strand.
TGATAGGACGCGGCGAGGCGATCAAGGTGTTCGAGCCCCTCGCGGAGAAGGGCACGGAGAGTGCCGGGCAGACGAAGGTTGCCGCCGCGTATGCGGAAGGGCTGGCGTGCTGGCGGGCAAGGGAGTTTGCGAAGGCGGCTGATGCGTTCGGGCGAATGGCGGAAATGGATCCGGCGTCAGCGCTTTTTGGCAAGCGCGCGACTGCGCTCGCTACAAATCCACCGGGGTCGGATTGGACGCCGGTGAACATCCTAGAAGGAAAGTAGCGCAGCGTCCCACCGCTTTTCGGGTCCACTCCCCGCTAGAACGGCAACCCCACGTAATTCTCCGCCAGCAGACGCTGCGCCGTCTCGGACGACAGCAGATACTCCAGCTCCGTCTGCTGAAGCCTCTCTTCATACTCGGAACGGTCGGGGAAGCGATGCAGCAGCATCGTCATCCACCACGAAAAGCGTTGCGCCTTCCAGATCCGCGCCAGCGCCTTGGCGGAATAGCCCTGGAGCCCGGAATCATCGCCGTTCTGATAATGCGCGAGCATGGCGTGGTAGAGATAATAGATGTCGGAGCCGGCGCTGTTCAGCCCGCGCGCGCCGGTCGGCGGCACGATGTGGGCGGCATCGCCGGCGAGAAACAGGCGGCCGTAGCTCATCGGCTCGGCGACGAAGCTGCGCAACGGCGCGATGCTCTTCTCGATGGACGACCCCGTGATCAGGCGGTCGCCGACCTCGTGCGGCAAACGGCGCTTCAGCTCGGCCCAGAACGCATCGTCGCTCCAGTCCTCCACCTTGTCGGTGAGCGGCACCTGGACGTAGTAGCGGCTCAGCACTTGCGACCGCAAGGAACACAGCGCGAAGCCGCGCTCGTGCTTCACATAGATCAGCTCCGGCGACACCGGTTTCGTGCGCGACAGCACGCCGAGCCAACCGAACGGATAGATCTTCTCGTATTCCCGCAGCACGTCCTTCGGGATCGACTTCCTGCTGACGCCGTGAAAGCCGTCAGCGCCGACGATATAGTCGCAATCGACTCGGACGGTTTCGGCATTCGAACGATAGGTCACGTACGGCTGGTCCGAGGTCAGGTCATGCGGCGTCACGTCCTCGGCATTGTGCACGACGTTGCCGCCAAGGCGGTCGCGCGCCTCGTAGAGGTCGCGCGTCAGCTCGGTCTGGCCGTAGACCAGCACCGAATTGCCGCCGGAATGCTTGTGGAGGTCGATCTGGGAGAGCACCCCGTCATGGGCGATCTCGAATCCCTTGTGGATCTCGCCCTCGCGGTCCATCCGCTCGCCGCACTGTGCCTCGCGCATCAGCCTGGCGAAGCCGTGCTCGAGCACGCCGGCACGGATCCGGGCAAGCACGTGGTCGCGGCTGTACTTTTCCAGCACGACCGTGTCGATGCCCTTGAGGTGCAGGAGCTGGGACAACAGCAGCCCGGACGGCCCGCCGCCGATGATACAGACCTGGACTTTCATTTTTGCGTCCTCCTCGGCACTTTCTTGCAGATTCAGCGCCGCTGACGGATGGAGGCTTTCGTCTTTGTCTTGTACTATTCGAACATGAGAAACCCAGCCCCCGCCCCGGCAATCCGGGTCTACAATTTGTTCGGCGAATCCGGTGATCTGCCCGATGTCGTGCATTGCGAGACGATAGCGTCGCGCTCGGTGCTGCACGATTGGACGCTCGCCGTGCACCGCCATGCCCGGCTGCACCAGGTGCTGCTGATCGAGCGCGGCGGCGGCGAAGCGACGCTCGACGGGCGCGTGGTGCAGCTGAAGCCGATGCAAATCGTCAACGTGCCCGTCGGCCACGTCCACGGCTTCCGTTTCGTGCCTGATACCCAGGGCTGGGTGCTGACCATCGCCGCGGAAATATTGGACGAAGCGCTGCTCGCCTCCGAAGGGCTGCGAGGTGCCTTGTCGCGCTCGGCCGTGATACGCGGCACGCCGCAGATTCGGACCACCATGAAGCAGATCTTTGCCGAACACGCCGCGCGCGATTTCGGCCGAGCGCATGTGCTGCGTGCACTTTCGGCGGCCATGATCGGGCTGGTGGCCCGCGCGCTCACCGGCGAGAGCGGTGGCAACGGCACGGCTGAAAGCGGACTATTCCGCCGCTTCGAGGCGCTGCTGGAACAGCATCATCTGGAACGCTGGAGCGTTGCGGACTATGCGAGCGCGCTGTCGATCACGCCGACCCATCTCAACCGTGTGACCCGGGCAGCAACCGGCGACACCGCCTCGCACCTGATCCTCAACCGGCTGATCCGCGAGGCGCGGCGCAACCTCGTCTACACCAATTTACCGGTCTCGACGATCGCCTATGCGCTTGGCTTCGAGGACCCCGCCTATTTCAGCCGGGTCTACGCCGCCGCCACGGGCGTGTCACCGCGGGCCTTTCGTGCCCAGCTTCATGGCGATGAAGGCTGACACACCGGCCGATCGATCAGCCGCGCCTGTGGTCGAAGGCCACGCTGGGAACCGCAATGGCCTTTGTTGCCAGCGCTGCCACTTAACCTTCGTATATGGGGCCCTATCCTTTGGATAGGCGCCCTTTACCTCAGTACAATTGAGTAGGGAATGCGCGCGCCTTAGCCTGGCTGCATTCGGCGCCCTGGCGCCGGTGGCATTGTATCCTCCCTAACCTGGGCGCAAGACGGCCGCCCCTGTCCGGTCGTCTGCGCTTCTTTTTCGGCAAGCCATCGGTGCCTTCAATGTTTTTCCGGCCGACACACCGCCCCCGGCGGTTGGACCGGCCACCTTTCGCGTACAACTGGAGATTTGTGCATAATGTCTTCGATTGAGAAGATCGCACTCTTTATCGATGGCTCCAATCTCCATGCCACCTCCAAGGCGCTCGGCTTCGACATCGACTACAGGCGACTGCTCGGCGAATTCCAAAGCCGAGGTGCGCTGTTGCGGGCCTTCTACTACACGACCGTCGTCGAGGATCAGGAGTATTCGTCAATCCGTCCGCTGATCGATTGGCTCGACTATAACGGATACACCGTCGTCACGAAACTCACGAAGGAATTCGTCGACGCCATCACCGGCCGCCGCAAGGTGAAGGGCAGCATGGATGTCGACCTCGCCGTAAATGCGATGGAGCTCGCCGAGCACGTCGATCAGATCGTGTTGTTCTCGGGCGATGGGAATTTTCGTTCGCTGGTGGAAGCCCTGCAACGCCTCGGTGTCCGCGTGACGGTCGTCTCCACACTCTCCACTCAGCCGGCCATGGTCGCTGACGAGCTGCGCCGACAGGCGGACATATTCATCGATTTGGCAGAACTGAAACCAAAAGTGGGGCGCGATCCGGCCAATAGGCCGGGATCGCGCGAGATGCGTCAGTCACCGCAATTCCACGCGCGCGTAGTGATCGATCGCAGTGACCAGGTGGAGTGAACCTTCGGGCGGCGGCTCTCAGACGTCGAAGAACATCGTCTCCTCCGGCCCCTGCAAATTGATCGTGAAAGCATACACGATCTTGGCGCCACGCTCGCTGCGCTTTGCGATCAACGTCGAACGTCGCACCGGCTGCTCGATCAGGCTGAGCACGGGGTCGGCGGCGTTCGCAGTCTCTTCATCGGAGAAATACAGCCGGGTGTTGAGCCCGATATTGATGCCACGCGCGACGATCCAGATGTTGACGTAAGGCGCGCATTTGCGGCCCGCCTTGTCGGTGATGGCCCCGGGCTTGATGGTCTCGAACGTCACCAGCGCGCTCTCGAAGTCGGAGCCGGCGCGGCCCCAGCCACGAAATTCCTCGTCGAGCGCGCCGGTCGACCGATCGGCCGGATGGTTGTAGCGGCCGGCCGCGTTCGCCTGCCAGATCTCCAACAGCACGTCACGCAGCGGCGTGCCGCTGCCGTCGAACACCTTGCCCTCCAGCGTGATGCGTTCGCCTTGCGTGTTCGGCGTCACCAGCACGTTGGAAAAGTTCTTCTCGAAGATGTCGAAGCCGGCCATCGCCGGGATCAGGCCGATATGGACGTAGGGCCCAGCGGTCTGCGAGGCGGTTTCCTTGAGGTAGTTGAGCGGCTGCGGCATGGACCTAGTTCCCTGCGGTGCGATTTTCAAAGTAAGTGGAGCGCTGGCCGCGCAAGACGATGTCGAAGCGGTAGGCGAGCGAGTCGAACGGGGTCGATGCGTTGAGGTCGAGCGGCGCGATGAGGCGCTCCAGCGCATCCTTGTCCGGGATCGTCGTCAGGATTGGGCAGACCGGGATCAGGGGATCGCCCTCAAAGTACATCTGGGTGATCAGACGCTGTGCAAAGCCCGAGCCGAACACCGAGAAGTGGATGTGAGCGGGACGCCAGCTGTTGACGTAGTTGCGCCAGGGATAGGGTCCCGGCTTCACGGTGCGGAAATAATAGTAGCCGCTGTCGTCGGTCAGCGCGCGGCCGCAACCGCCGAAATTCGGATCGATCGGCGCCAGATACGTGTCCCTCTTGTGCCGGTAGCGGCCGCCGGCATTGGCTTGCCAGAACTCGACCAGCGTGTTCGGCACGCCGCGGCCGGTCTCATCCAGCACGCGGCCGTGGACGATGATGCGTTCGCCGACGGGATCGCCGTCCTTGGCGTAGTTGCGGATCAAATCATTGTCGAGCGGGCCGAGATCGTTGTGCCCGAACACCGGCCCCGTGATCTCCGAGACCGAGTTCTCAAGCGACAGCAACGCCTGGCGCGGCGAGCGCAGCACCGAGGATTTGTAGCCCGGCGCGTGCGCCGGCGGATGCATGGAACGGTCGCGCTGGAAGAAGCCGCCGTCACCGAGCGGCGGCGTGAACGGCTCGGGACGGTTGGGGCGGGATTCCCGCAAGGCTGGCGCCTGGGCATGCATCGGCGTTGTCTCTCCCTCTGGCGCTCCCGTTGGGGCGCACGGCTTATCGGGAGATGATGGCGCCGGCTATTCTCAAGATAAATAGATCGATTATAATGCATTCCATGAATAAAATCGATCATTTGGCGCTCGATGGCCACGCGCTTGAGCTGTTCCTGGCCGTGTTGGAAGAAGGTTCGGTGACGGCGGCCGCAACGCGGCTCGGCCTGACGCAATCCGCGGTCAGCCACGCCCTGAACAAGCTGCGGCGGATCGTCGGCGATCCGCTGTTTGCCAAATCCGGCCGCGGCATTGTGGCCACAGCGCACGCCCAGGCCCTGGCGGCAAAGGCGCGAGCGCTGATCGACGAGATGCGCAGCTTTGCCGGCGGCGTCACGTTCGAGCCGGCGAGCGCGCAGCTTTCGCTGACAATCGCCGCCAATGACTTCCAGCGCGACCTGCTGCTGCCGCGGTTCTTCGATCATGTCGCAGCGCAAGTGACGAGCCTGAACCTGCGCGTGATCCCCTCGCAGTCGCCCTCGCCGGCGATGCTGCGCGAAAACCGCTGCGATCTGCTGATCACGCCGCTGCCGCCATCCGGCGTGGACATCGTGCAGAAGCGCCTGCTGCAAGACCATTACGTTTGTTACTACGACCCCAAAGCGCGCGCGACGCCGGCTACGCGCGGCGCCTATCTCGCGGCGCGTCACGTCACGGTGGTCTACACTGACAATGAGCGGCTCGACTTCGATCGCCGGCTTGCAGCCAACGGCTTCCACCGCGACATCGCGATCTCCGTGCCGAGCTTCTCCGGCGTGCCGTCCTTCCTGCGTGGCTCGCAAATGCTGGCGAGCATGCCGAGCCTGCTGGCGACCGGCGTGATGCATGGCTTCGCCCAGGTGCGGATTCCGCTGGCCTCGCGCACGCGAACCCTGGCTGAGTTGCCGATGTTCATGGTCTGGCACCAGCGCTATCAGAAGGACCCCGCGCATCGCTGGATCAGAAGCCAACTCGAGACCGTGGCGGCGACGGCCTCGCACCCCGCCCCCGCGAAAACCTGATCCCCGTCAAACCCACTGGTTGCGCCGCGGCCGCCACGCTAGAATTCCCCCATGACAGTGACCGACATTGCGAGCCGGACCTACAATCACAGCTGGCGGCTGGATCCCATCATCCGCAGCCTGCTTGATACCGACTTCTACAAGCTATTGATGTTGCAAATGATTCGGGAAGCTTACCCGAATCAGCAGGTGACATTCTCGGTCATCAACCGATCGCGCCATGTCCGGCTCGCCGAAATCATCGACGAGGGCGAGCTGCGCGCCCAGCTCGACCACGCCCGCACCATCCGCTTCACCAAGAAAGAGCTGATCTGGCTTGCCGGTAACACTTTCTACGGCAAGACCCACATGTTCTCGGCGGACTTCATCCGCTGGCTCGCCGAATTCCGGCTGCCCGAATACGAGCTGCGCAAGGTCGAAGGCCAGTACGAGCTGCACTTCCACGGGCCGTGGAGCCATACCACGATGTGGGAAATTCCTGCGCTCGCCATCCTCAACGAATTGCGCTCGCGGGCGGCGATGAAGGGCCGCGGCCGCTTCGAGCTCGACGTGCTCTATGCCCGCGCGAAGGCCAAGCTGTGGACCAAGGTGGAACGCCTGCGCAAGCTGGATGGCCTCCGGCTCTCCGATTTCGGCACCCGTCGCCGCCATGGCTTCCTCTGGCAGCGCTGGTGCGTGGAGGCCGTGAAGGAAGGCCTGGGCCCGTCCTTCATCGGCACCTCCAACGTGCTACTCGCGATGGACAATGATCTCGAAGCCATCGGCACCAACGCCCATGAACTGCCGATGGTCGCGGCTGCGCTGGCCAAGGACGACGAGGAATTGCGCTGGGCGCCCTATCGCATCCTCGACCAGTGGCGCCAGACCTATGGCGGCAACCTCCTGATTGCGCTGCCCGACGCTTTTGGCACCAAGGCTTTCCTGCGCGATGCGCCGGAATGGGTTGCCGACTGGACCGGCTTCCGCCCCGACAGCGCGCCGCCGATTCAAGCCGGCGAGGAGATCATGAAATGGTGGGAGCAGAAGGGCCGCAATCCCAGGGACAAGCTGCTGGTGTTCTCCGACGCGATGGACGTGGGCTCGATCGAGGAGACCTACCACCACTTCGTCGGCCGGGTGCGGCTCTCCTTCGGCTGGGGCACCAATCTCACCAATGATTTCGTCGGCTGCACGCCGGACGGCTCGTTC
>NZ_JADPJF010000132.1:54114-55352 GCF_023073295.1 Bradyrhizobium sp. 23
AACCTCGATCCGATCTCGCTGGTCTGCAAGGTGTCGTCGGTGGACGGACGTCCGGCCGTCAAGCTTTCCGACAATCCCGAGAAGGCGACCGGCCTGCCTTCGGAGATCGAGCGCTATTTGCGCGTCTTCGGCGACGCCGGCCGCGTGCGCAAGCCGGTGCTGGTCTAGCGCCAGAGCAATCTATCTCCATCAAGTAAACCATCTGGGGCAAATGCGCGACATCAGCTCGCCGATGCCGCGTCAGTTCCGGGTCGACGGCATTTGCGACGATCTGCAAGCATCCACTTCACAACGCCTTCACCCTGCGACGCAGTCTCCTGGCATTTTCAAGTCGAGTTAAGCACCTTTCGCGCGTAATCCGCGTTATGAGCGGATCGCTCCGCTGGGGTCGTTGAGCGACTTGGGGAACGCATAGTGTTTCGCAGAACAGCGCCGTCAACGAAGGGACGAAGCTTCCTTCACGTCATCAAGCTCGTTTCGCCTTTCGTCACCGTCGTTCTGCTGCAGGCCGCGATCGCCGGATTCAGCCTGGAGGTGATGTCCTCGGTCCGCGCCTATGTCGCGGGCGAAGCGTTGTGGTCGCGCTCGCAGAAGAACGCCGTCTATTTCCTCAATCTCTATCTGCATTCGGGCGACGCCAGCCAGTTTGCGCAATATCAGACCTCGCTGGCCGTTCCCATCGGCGACGAGTTCGCGCGCTGGGCGCTCGAGCGCGATCCGGTCGACGTCGAGGCCGCCCGCATCGGCTTCCTGCAAGGCGGCAACCATCCCGATGACGTGCCGGGACTGATCTGGCTGTTTCGCTACTTCAAACAGGTCAGCTTTCTCAAGGAAGCGATCAGCGAGTGGGCTGCCACCGACCCCATGCTGCTGGAGCTGAGCGTTTTCGGCGAGGTCATCCGGTCAGAGTTGAAGAGCGGACCGGTTCAGGACGGCAACCGCCTGCAATTATTGTCGTCGCGGCTTTCGGAGCTCAACACTCAGTTCACGGTGCACGCCAAGCGGTTCTCCACCGTTCTCGGCGAAGGCTCGCGCGCCATCAAGATGACGCTGACTGGCGTCAATATCGTCACAGCCATGACGCTGATCCTGCTCCTGATCTGGCACACGCGGCGATTGGTGCTGCAACGACAGGCGTTTGAGGATGCCCTGCATGCCGAGAAGGAGCGCCTAGTCTGGCAGGCGTCGCACGACTGGCTGACCGGCTTGTCCAACCGGCGCGCGTTCGAGGCCCGCCT
>NZ_JADPJF010000132.1:55473-58605 GCF_023073295.1 Bradyrhizobium sp. 23
CTCGATCTCGACCAATTCAAGGACGTCAACGACAGCTGCGGTCATCTCGCCGGCGACCGCCTGCTCTGCCAGATCTCGCGTCTCCTGCAACAGGAACGACGGCCGCATGACCTGGTGGCCCGGCTTGGCGGTGACGAATTCGGCCTAATCCTTCCACAAAGCACGCCGTACGACGCCGTGGATATCGCCGAACGGCTGCGCCGGTCGCTCGAGCTATCCGTCTTCGCGTGGGACGATCGTTGCTTTGCAGTGACCGCCAGCATCGGCGTTGCCTGCATCACCGACGGCAACACCACGCTCGAGGACGCGATGCGGCGCGCGGATGCCGCCTGCTATCGCGCCAAGGAGAACGGACGCAACCGTGTTCAGGTCGACAACGGGACGACGGACGTCGTCGTCGTCACCTCGCGGCACCGCAAGGCCGCCAGCGCGTAGCAGCGCTCCACACTTTATCGTACTGGCACAATCCCGAGCCCTGCGAGATGCGCATCCAGAAACTGATCGACCTGCTGGCGCAGCATCTGCGGCGGCACGGCTACCATGCGTTCTTCGAGGCCGAGCGAGATGATCCCGTGCACGGCGGAAAACAGGGTGCGTGACAGCAGCGCGATCTGCACGTCGTCTGCATTCGGAAGCAGCCGCACCAGGGGTGGATGCATCAGCGCGAAGGCGTCCATCACCATCTGAAGGATGTCATCGGGGTAAGGGCGGTCGTCCTCCATCCGATGTTCGAACAGCGAGCGCAGCAGATTGGCGTGCTCCGCAAAAAATTCGAGGTAGGTCGCGGCCAGCCCGTAGAGCTGGCGAACGGGATCCTCGGCGGGAACCTGGCCCAGCCGCACCGTCAGCTCCTTAACGGTCTCCCGATTCACGGTCAGGATCACCCCGTCGAAGTCGCCGAACTCGTTGTAGACGCTCCCAACCGAGCAGCCTGCGGCGTCCGCAACATCCCGGACTTTCAACGATTTCAGCCCCTTAGTCGCGATAATGCTGCGAGCGATCTCCACGATCTGCTGCCGCCGGCGAGATTTTTTTCGGTCTCGCAACGATTCGTCTTGAACATTGTTCATTTTCAAGGTACTCATTTGAACAATGTTCAAATTAACCTGGAGATCTGCAAAATGCAAACCCTCGCTGTTGATATCGCCTCCACCTTCGTCGATGACGCCACAGCTCTCGTGACCGGATCTGGCCGCGCCCTCCTGCGGTTCGCGACGGGGCCGATCGATCGCATTGCAAATGCCTGCGACATTGCCGGCGTCCTGACCGAGCGCCGCGTGACCTTCCCGATGTGGCGGGCCAACCGCGACCGCGCCCGTCATGAGGGCCGCCGCATTAGCCTGCTCGGCCGCCTCTCGCCCTTTCGCCGCCTTGCCCACCTTACCTGAGGCGCGCACGCCTCCTTGCCGGGGCGTGATAGAGCCGCGACCAGCCATTTGCGAACCAAACGTCGCCACGCGGAGACCAACAGGATCCGAAGGTAAAGGCGCAGAGCAGGCCGGGGCGATCGTTCGTCAACCCGCAAATGCCCGTCGCATCTCCTCGGGTCCCGACGCCCATCCGACAATGAAACAACCTCAGACAGCGTTTCCAAAACAGGACTAGTCATGATCAGGGATTTGATGTCGTCACGCCGCTTCGCGCCGCTGTTCTGGGCGCAATTCTTCTCGGCGCTGAACGACAACGTGCTCAAGAACGCACTCGTCATCATCCTGCTTTACAGTGCCGCGACCGGCCACGGTGATGCGCTGGTGACGGTCGCGGGCGCGGTGTTCATCTTCCCCTATTTCATCCTGTCCGGGCTCGGCGGCCAGCTCGCCGACAAATACGTCAAATCCCTCGTCGCAAGGCGGCTCAAATTCGCCGAGATCTTTGCCGCGGGCTTTGCCGCGGCCGGCTTCTTCCTGCACTCGGTGCCGCTGCTGTTCGCAGCGCTCGCACTGTTCGGCGCCATCGCCGCGCTGTTCGGACCCGTGAAATACGCGATGCTGCCGGACCAGCTCGAGCTCGGCGAGCTCGCGACCGGCAACGCGCTGGTCGAAGGCGCGACCTTCATGGCCATCCTGCTCGGCACCGTTGCCGGTGGCCAGTTCGTGGCCGGCTCCGCGCATATGGGCTGGGTCGCATCGGCCGTGGTCGTGCTGGCCCTGCTGTCCTGGACCTTCGCCTCCCGCATTCCCGCGACGACGCCGTCTGCACCCGATCTGCCGGTCAACGCCAATCCCTGGACCTCGACGCTCGGCCTGTTGAAGACGCTGCACGCCGACCACCGGCTGTGGGACGGCACCGTGATCGTCTCCTGGTTCTGGCTGGTGGGCGCCATCGTGCTCTCGCTGCTGCCGGCGCTGGTCAAGGAGGTCATCGGCGGCACCGAGGGCGTGGTGACGTTGTGTCTCGCGATCTTCGCAATCGGCATCGCCATCGGCTCGCTGTTCGCCGCGAATCTGAGCCACGTTCGACCAAACCTCGCGCTGGTGCCGATCGGCGCCGTCATGATGGGGTTTGCCGGCATCGACCTCGCTTGGGCGATCGGCGTGACCGCCAAGGGCCAGGACATCACTGCTGCCGACTTCGCAACTTCGTTCGCGGGCCTGCGCATGCTGCTCGACTTCGTCGCCTTCGCATTCGGCGGCGGGCTGTTCGTCGTTCCGTCCTTCGCCGCCGTCCAGGCCTGGTCGGCCCCCTCCGAGCGCGCCCGCATTATCGCCGCCGGCAACGTGCTGCAGGCCGCCTTCATGGTGGCCGGATCGCTGTTCGTCGCGCTGTTGCAGGCCGGCGGATTGCACATCGGCTGGATCTTCTTTGGCCTCGGCGTCATCAGCTTCGGCGCAGTCTGGTTCGTGCTGACCAAGTGGGGCAAGGAAGGCGTGCGCGACTTTGGCGGGCTGCTGTTCCGCGCGCTGTTCCGCACCGAGGTCCGCGGGCTGGAGAACCTGCCGCCTGCTGGCACGCGCATGCTGATCGCGCCCAATCATGTCAGCCTGATCGACGGCCCGCTCCTGCACGCCGTGCTGCCGATCGACGCGAGCTTCGCGGTTGATACCGGCATCGCCAAGGCCTGGTGGGCCAAGCCGTTCCTGCGGGTGGTCAAGCACTACACCATGGACCCCACCAAGCCGCTGGCGGCGCGCG
>NZ_JADPJF010000132.1:58696-61239 GCF_023073295.1 Bradyrhizobium sp. 23
TCAAGCTCGTCGCCGCCGGAGAGCCAGTGGTGATTTTCCCGGAAGGACGCATCACTGTTTCCGGCTCGCTGATGAAGGTCTATGACGGCACCGCGATGATCGCGGACAAGGCCGACGCGGTCGTCGTCCCGGTCCGCATCGAAGGCGCCCAACGCTCGCATCTCAGCTATCTCAACGGCAGCCAGATCAAGCGCTCGTGGTTTCCGCGGGTGACCGTCACCATCCTGCCGCCGGTCAAGCTACCGGTCGACGCGGCGCTCAAGGGCAAGGCGCGCCGCAATGCCGCGGGCGCAGCACTTCAGGACGTGATGATCGACGCCATGGTGAAGAACGCCATGCTCGATCACACCCTGTTCGAGGCGCTCGGACACGCCTATCGCGACCGCGACACCGGCAAGGTCATCGTCGAGGACGCGCTCGGCACCAAGCTGACCTATCGCAAGCTGATCCTTGGCGCGCAGGTCTTGAGCCGGAAGCTGGAGAACGGCACCGCCATCGGTGAAAATGTCGGCGTGCTGCTGCCGAATTCCGCAGGCGTCGCCGTGGTCTTCATGGCGCTGCAAAACATCGGCCGGGTGCCGGCGATGCTCAACTTCTCGGCCGGCCCGGTTAACGTGCTCGCCGCCATGAAGGCCGCACAGGTCAAGACCGTGCTGACGTCGAAGGCCTTCATCGAGAAGGGCAAGCTCGACAAGCTGATGGCGGCGGTCTCCGCGGAAGTCGGCGTCGTCTATCTCGAGGATGTCCGGGCCTCGATCGGCACGGCCGACAAGATCAAGGGTCTGCTCGCCGGTACTACGCCGCGCGTCGTCCGCCAGGCGAGCGATCCGGCCGTCGTGCTGTTCACGTCGGGCTCGGAAGGCACCCCCAAGGGCGTTGTGCTATCCCACCGCAATATCCTTGCGAACGCCGCACAGGCGCTGGCGCGGGTCGATGCCAACGCCAATGATAAGGTGTTCAACGTGCTGCCGGTGTTCCACTCCTTCGGGCTGACCGGTGGAATGATGATGCCGCTGCTCGCGGGCATTCCGATCTACATGTACCCCTCGCCGCTGCACTACCGGATCGTGCCCGAGCTGATCTACCAGACCGGAGCCACGATCCTGTTCGGCACCGACACATTCCTCACGGGCTATGCACGCTCGGCCCATGCCTACGACTTCCGCACCTTGCGCCTGGTGATCGCCGGCGCGGAGGCGGTCAAGGATCGCACCCGGCAGGTCTTCATGGAGCGTTACGGCATCCGCATCCTCGAAGGCTATGGCGTCACCGAGACGGCACCGGTGCTGGCGATGAACACGCCGATGGCCAATCGTCCAGGCACGGTCGGCCGCCTGTCGCCGCTGATGGAAAGCCGCCTCGACCCGGTCCCCGGCATCGAGGAAGGCGGACGCCTGTCGGTGCACGGACCCAACGTGATGCTCGGATACTTGCGGGCCGAAAATCCCGGCGTGCTCGAACCGCTCGCCGACGGCTGGCACGACACCGGCGACATCGTGGCGATCGACCCGGCCGGCTTCATCACCATCAAGGGTCGCGCCAAGCGCTTTGCCAAGATCGCCGGCGAAATGGTCTCGCTGTCGGCGGTCGAGAACATCGCGGCAACGCTGTGGCCGCAGGCCGGTTCAGTCGCCGTGTCGATCCCGGACCAGCGAAAGGGCGAGCGCATCGTGTTGCTGACGACGGAGAAGAACGCCGAGCGCAGCGCCATGCAAGGCCACGCCAAGGCGATCGGCGCGTCCGAGTTGACCGTTCCCGCTGCGATCATGGTGGTCGACAAGGTGCCACTGCTCGGGACCGGCAAGACCGACTACGTCACGGCAACGACGATGGCCCGCGAGCAGGCGTCTGGACCAGAGCGCGAGGTGGCATAAGAGAGATGCACGAGGCGCCTCAATCAGGCGAGGCGCGGTGCTCCGATCGGCCGCTTCCGCGCCGCCTGAATCTCAAGAACCGGCTTCTCCGCGTCGCTCCTGCGCATAACGCACCAGCGCCGCGAAGCGATAGATGCCGTGCACGAACTTGCCGTAGGGCATGGTGATGAACAGCGCGAACACTGCACCTAAATGGAGTGCCAGCAGCGGTCCCATGGCGGCAGTCTCCCGCAGAATCAGAAGCAGCATGCCGGTGAACCCGGTCAGGAACAGCATGGCGATGAAGCCGACATCCATGCCGTAGCGCTGCTCGTCGAGCAGCGCCGGATCGCGCCGCATCTTGGCGACGAACAGCCCGATCGGCCCGATGATCAGGCCGATGCCGCCGAGCGTGCCGAGAACCACCGGCAGATCCCACCACGGATACGGCGCCTCGCGGCCGAGCAGATAGTGATACAGCGTTGCGACCGAGGTCGCGGCGAAGCAGAGCAGGAAGCCGTAGAAGGTCAGGTGATGGAAAAGCTTGCGCCGGTCGGTCGGCTTGTCATCCTCATTGTAGCAGCCGACGCCGCCACCATGGAGGTAGCGCAGCTCACCAGCGTCGCGCATCGCCTGAAAGATCGAGCCGCCGTCCGCACGGCCGCCGATCGGCGGGCCGATATCCCGCCA
>NZ_JADPJF010000132.1:61378-72531 GCF_023073295.1 Bradyrhizobium sp. 23
TGAACAACGCTGCCATCGCGTTGTGCGGCATCAACTTGTAGAACGCGCCGGGGCCAGTGTGCACGCCAAACAGCACGCTGCGGTCGTTTAGGGCAGCGAAGCCGAGTATGAAGGCGGCCATGCTGAGCGCGGCGACGATGCTGATGACGAGACCATTGCGGGCGAAGGCACCGGACAGCGCCTGCGGCCAGGCATAGGTCGCATAGGATTCCGCGCGCGCGATCGCCAGCGTCTGCGGGACGTTGACGTTGAATTCGTGCGGCGGCGAGAACTGGCAGTCGACGTAGCAGGCGCCGCAGCCATGGCAGAGATTGGCGAGATAATTGAGGTCGCCGTCGGAGAAGGCGCGGCGCATCTCCATGGCGGGAAAAACCGCGCAAAGGCCTTCGCAGTAACGGCAGGAATTGCAGACCGTCATCAGGCGGTCGCCTTCATCCAAAATTCTGCTTCCGTGCATGGCTTTACTTCGTCAGGCCTTTGCCCTCGAGCCATTTCTGGATCAGGGCCGCGACCTCGAGATTGTTCTTGTCCATCATCACCATATGCGAATTGCCCTTGATGCCTGTCTGCGGGAGATCGATGATGTCGACGCTGCCGCCGGCCGCCTTGATGGCGTCCGCAAAGGCGATGCCGTTGGCGCGGATCTTGGGCCAGCGCGAATCGCGCTCGATATAGTCGCCGTAGATGATGAGGGTCGGGATGTTCTTCAGCACATCCGCTTTGGCGGGATCGCCGATGCCGGCCGGCTCGATCGCAATCAGCGCCTTGACCTTGTCAGGGCGGGCTTGCGCGACCTTGAAGCCGAAGGTGCCGGCCTGGCTGTGGAACAGAAGCACCGAGGGGCCGACGCGATCGATCTCAGCGATATAGGCGGCGATGGTCGCATCGTCGGTCGTGGTCCAGCGCGGTACGTTCTGCTTGACGAAATTCTCGTAACCCTCGACGGGGAACTGGTTGCCCGGCAACAATTTTCGCTTGGCGGGATCGGGATCGTACGAGTTCGGCCCATCGCCGATGCGGAAACGCTCGAACGGGTTGGCCGTGGTCAGGAAGACCGGCTCGCCTTTGAAGATATCGGGATATTGCGCCCAGCCCGCGCGTCCGCGCTCTACTGCGTCGGAGTTATAGACCCCCCACCCCATGCGTAGAAAATAATTCAGCCAGCCTTCGCGTCCGTCAGGCGTGGTCTCGTAGGTGACGCCGGTCAGTCCGCCGCCATGCCACATCAGCAAAGGATAGGCACCCTTCTCGTTTGCCGGCAGGAAATACTGAACATACATCTGCTCGACCTGATACGTGCCGTTGGGATCAACCTTGGCCGGCACTCCGCCGGGCGCGAACACGACCTCCCTCACCGGCTTGCCCGAGATTTCGACAAGACGGCCACCGACATGGAACGAGCCCATGTCTCGCAGCGTGATCGGCTCGGCCGCGTGGGCGTAGCCGACGGTCAGCAGCGCCGCGATCGAAGCAATGGCAATGCGTGACATGGTTCCTCCCTCGTGTCTGTTCTTCCGCCTAATTCTTCGCGTGGCGTGCCGCTTCCCGTCCTGCGATCCGCCCGAACACGCTGCCGATGGTCATGCCCATGCCGGCGGCATAGCCCTTGCCGAGCACGTTGCCGGCCATGATCTCGCCGGCCGCGAACATGTTGGCCGACGGCTTGCCGTCAGCCATCAGCATGCGCGCTTCCCTGGTCACGCGCGTGCCGAGATAGGTGAAGGTGATGCCGGGCCGCACCGGATAGGCAAGGTAGGGCGGTGTCTCGATCCGCCGTGCCCAATGCGTCTTCGGCGGCGTGATGCCTTCCGTGCGGCAATCGTCCAGAATGGTGTGGTCGAAGGTGCCGGGCTGCACCGCGGCGTTGAATTCGGTGATCGTCTTTTCCAGCGCGGCCGGATCGAGCTCGAGCTTGCCGGCAAGCTCAGCCACCGTCTGCCCTGCGATCGGCGGGAATAGCGTCGGCATGAAGCTCGTGACCACGGTGGAGTCGAAGATGATGTAGGCGATCTGTTCGGGCTGCGCGGCCACCAGCCGGCCCCAGATCGCGTAACGCTTCGGCCAGATGTCCTCACCTTCATCATAGAAGCGCTGCGCGTGCTTGTTGACGACGATGCCAAACACGACAGAATCGTGCCGCGTGATGATGCCGCCGTCGAATTTCGGCGCGCGCGCGTCGATCGCGACCGCATGGCACTGGGTGGGGTCGCCGACCTCCTGCACGCCCTTGGCGAGCAGCATCTTCAGGATCGAGCCGCGGTTATAGCGGGTACCGCGGATCAGGAAATTGTCGGCGGCCTCACCCCAATATTGCTTCAGCCATTCGATGTTGGCCTCGAATCCGCCGGCGGCGGCGACCAGCGACGTCGCGCGGATCTCGGTGTCGCCCTTGATCGGCCGCCTGAGGTGGGCGGCGAGAAACATGCCGTCTTCGATCATGAGGTCGATAACCTCGGCGTCGTATTCGATTTCGACGCCGAGCTTCTCGGCGGTGAGATAAAGTGCGTTCAACATCGCGCGGCCGCCGCCGAGGAAGAATGAGTTGGTGCGGCCGAGGCCCAGCGTGCCGCCGAGCGAGGGCTGCCAGCGCACGCCCTGCTCCACGATCCAGTTCAAGATGTCCTTGGACTCGCGGATCATGTGCCGGGCGAGCACCTCGTCGGTCTGGCCGCCGGTGACGCGCAGGAGATCCTCCCAAAACTCTTCCTCAGTGTAGGGGCCGGTGAGGATTTCGGTCGCCTCGTCATGTGCGCAACGCATGTTGCGGGTGTGGCGCGTGTTGCCGCCGCGATAGAACTTTGGCGCGCCTTCGAGTACCAGCACCGATGCCCCACCGCGTCGCGCGCTGATTGCCGCACACAGCGCCGCGTTGCCGCCGCCGATCACCAGCACATCGTATTTGCTGCTCATGCCGTCTGCCCGATGCGACGAAGTTGGAGACATTCTGCCCGCCGGCGGCCTCGGCCAATCCGACTGGTCATTGCGCACCTTTGTATACAAAGATATACGATGTCCGGCAAGCGTCATCCTGCATGGGCAGGATGCGCGTGGCGAGCACGAGGATGCATGGCAAGACGCCCGACAAAAGCAGGCGGCTCGATCGCGCGCGGCGGCGGCGTGGCGCTCGGCGAAGCAGTGTTCCGCTCGCTCTGCGAGGCGCTGCAGGCCGGCAGCTACCGCGCCGGCGACCGCCTGCGCGAGGAAGAGGTCGCCCAGCGGCTGAAGGTCAGCCGCACCCCGGTGCGGGAAGCTCTCGGGCGGCTTGCGGCACGTGGGTTCGTCGAACCTGCCGGCGGCCGCGGCCTGATCGTACGCAACCTCGACATCTCGGAGGTGCTCGAGCTCTACGCCATGCGCGAGATCATGGAGGGCTCCGCCGCCCGACTTGCCGCCGAGCACGCGTCTGCGACCGAGGTCGACGCGCTCAGGGACATCGAGCAGACCTTCGTGGAAGCGTCGGGGACTGATCCCGCCGAGATGGCGCGGCTCAACCGCGCCTTCCACGAGGCGATCTGCCGCGCCGCGCGCAACCGCTATCTCGACAACGCTTCGCGGGAATTGCAGGACTGGATCGCCCTGCTCGGTCCAACCACGTTCACCGTATCCGGTCGCCCGTCGACCAGCCACGGCGAGCACCAGGCCATCATCGACGCCATCGCGGCTCGCGACGGCGGCAAAGCGGAGCAGCTCGCGCGCACACACATCCGCGAAGCGCTGCGCTGTCGGCTGAAGCTGTTGCAAAAACAATAGCAGAGCGCCGCCTCAGGCGACCAGTTCCGCGACGATCGCCTTCAACACGTCCCGCACATCGCCCGGACTGAGCCGCACCTGCAGTCCGCGCTGACCGCCATTCACGTACACGTAATCATGCGCGAGCGCGCTCTGCTCGATCACGGTGCGCACAGGCTTCCGCTGCCCGAATGGGCTGATGCCGCCAACCTTGTAGCCGGTGAGGCGCTCGGCCTCAGGCGGCTTCATCATCTGCGCCGACTTGCCGCTAACAACAGCGGCGAGCTTCTTCATCGAGACTTCCTGATCGGACGGGACGATCACGCAGACCGGCTTGCCGTCGACCAGCGCCATCAGCGTCTTCAAGACGCGCGCGGGATCCTCGCCGAGTGCGGATGCAGCCTGAAGGCCGATGCTCTCGGCGTCGGGATCGTAGTCGTAGGTGTGGACAGTGAAGGCAACACCGGCGGCCGTGAGCGCGCGTGTGGCTGGGGTGGCTTTGGACATGGACGATGTCTAGCACCGCCGCTGCGAGGAGCGAAGGGACGGCGACACGGATGGACACATGCACCACAGCCTCAGCGTCGTCCCGGCGAAGGCCGGGACCCATAACCACAGGGAGGAGTTTGGAGAAGACTCGTCGTTCGGTACGCCCACCATCCGCTAACGAGACACCTCGCGGTGTGGGTCCCGGCCTTCGCCGGGACGACACCGCAGGCATTGTGCCGCCAAATAACCGGCGAGCGCGCAGCCTACTCCGCCGCGTCGCGCATCTCGGCCCGCTCCGCCCTGGCCGCGCAGAACTTGAACTCCGGGATCTTGCCGAACGGATCGAGCGCCGGGTTGGTCAGGAGATTGGCCGCCGCCTCAGCGTAGCAGAACGGCATGAACACCATGTTCTCGGGCACGTCGCGGTCGGAGCGGACCTTGACCTCGACCGCGCCGCGGCGGGTCTCGAGCCGGATGAAATCGCCCGGCGCGAGCTTCTTCCTGTGCATGTCCTTCGGCGACATGAACGCGACCGCCTCGGGCTCGATCTGGTCAAGCACCTGCGCGCGGCGGGTCATCGAGCCGGTATGCCAATGCTCGAGCACGCGGCCGGTCGAGAGCACCATCGGATATTCGGTGTCGGGGATCTCGTCCGGCGGGATGACGTGAGCCGGAACGATCTTGCCGCGGCCGCTGGCGGTCGGGAAGCCCGTGGTGAAGATGATCTCGTTGCCGGGCACGTCGGGACCGTCGACGGGATAGGTCACCGCGCCTTCGCGCACCAGCCGCTCCCAGGTGATGTTCTTCAGCGACGGCATCAACTCCGCCATCTCGGTGAAGACCTCGCCGGGACCGGCATAATTCCACGGCAGCCCCATGCGCTTGCCGATCTCCTGGATGATCCAGAGATCCTGCCGCGCATCGCCCGGCGGCTTGATCACCTGGCGTGCGAGCTGCACGCGGCGATCGGTGTTGGTGAAGGAGCCTTCCTTTTCGGCAAACGCCGAGGCCGGCAGGATGACGTCGGCGTGGAACGCGGTCTCCGTGACGAAGAGATCCTGCACCACGAGATGGTCGAGCATGGCAAGCGCCTGGCGCGCATGCTGGAGATCGGGGTCGGACATCGCTGGGTTTTCGCCCTCGATATACATGCCCTTGATCTCGCCGGCATGGATCGCGTTCATGATCTCGACCACGGTCAGACCGCGCACGGGATCGAGATCCTGGCCCCACAGCTTCTCGAAGGCGCCGCGCATGTCGTCGCGGCCGACCGGCTGATAATCCGGCAGGAACATCGGGATCAGACCGGCATCGGAAGCGCCCTGCACGTTGTTCTGGCCGCGCAGCGGATGCAGGCCGGTGCCGGGACGCCCGACCTGGCCGGTGATCAGCGCCAGCGCAATCAGGCAACGCGCATTGTCGGTGCCGTGGACATGCTGGCTGATGCCCATGCCCCAGAAGATGATCGACGATTTTGCCCGCGCATAGGTTCGCGCGACCTCGCGCAGGGTCTGCGCCGGGACACCGCAGATCGGCTCCATCTTCTCCGGTGTGAACTCCTTGATCTTCTCCTTGAGCTCCTCGAACCCCTCGGTGTAGCCGGCGATGTACTGATCGTCGGTCAGCCCTTCGGTGATGATCGTGTGGATCATCGCGTTCAGCATGGCGACGTCGGAGCCCGGCTTGAACTGCAGATGCTTGGTCGCATGGCGCGACAGCGTCTGCCGGCGCGGGTCCATGACGAACAGCTTTGCGCCGTACTGCTTGACCGCGTTCTTGATGAAGGTCGCGGCGACTGGATGATTCACGGTCGGATTGGCGCCGATCACGATGATGACCTCGGCGTCCATCGCAGCCGAGAACGGCGCCGACACGGCGCCCGAGCTCAGACCTTCGAACAGCGCCGCGACCGACGAGGCGTGGCACAGACGGGTGCAATGGTCGACATTGTTCGAGCCGAAGCCGGTGCGCACCAGCTTCTGGAACAGATAGGCCTCCTCGTTGGAGCCCTTCGCCGAACCGAAGCCGGCCAGCGCCTTCACGCCCTTCTCGTCGCGGATCTTGACCAGGCCTTTGGCCGCGATGTCGAGCGCTTCTTCCCAGCTCGCTTCGCGGAAATGCGTGAACGGATTGGCCGGATCAACCTGGTCGTTGGAATCCTTCTTCGCGTTCGGTAGCCGCACCAGCGGCTTGGTCAGGCGATGCGGATGATGGATGTAGTCGAAGCCGAAGCGGCCCTTGACGCAAAGGCGGTTGCGGTTGGCGGGGCCGTCACGGCCCTCGGCATAGATCACCTTCTCGTCCTTGACCTCATAGGTCACCTGGCAACCAACGCCGCAGAACGGGCAGAGCGAATCCACCTTCTTGTCGGCATAGACGACACGGGTCTGCGCCTCGTCCAGCATTACGGCCGGCATCAGGGCCCCGGTCGGACAGGCCTGCACGCATTCGCCGCAGGCGACGCAGGTGGATTCGCCCATGGGATCGTCGAAATCGAACACGATTTTCGAGCCGTGACTACGATAGGCCATGCCGATGACGTCGTTGACCTGGACCTCGCGGCAGGCGCGCACGCACAGGCCGCACTGGATACAGGCGTCAAGATTGACGCGCATGGCCGGATGGCTGGCGTCGGTCGCCCAACGCTCGGCGGCGGGGAAGCGACTCTCGGTGACCCCAGTGGTTTCGGCCCAGTGCCAGAATTTGGAGTCCGGATCGTGCGAGGTCTCGCGCGCCGGCTGGTCGGCTACCAGCAGCTCCATGACCATTTTTTGCGCGGAAACCGCGCGCGCGCTCTCGGTCTTCACCTTCATGCCGACCGATGGCGTGCGCTTGCAGGACGCCGCGAGCACGCGCTCGCCCTCGATCTCGACCATGCAGGCGCGGCAATTGCCGTCGGGGCGATAATCCGGCGCGGGCGAGTAGCACAGATGCGGAATCTCGCGACCCTGGCGTTTTGCGACTTGCCAGATCGTCTCGCCTGCATTGGCCTCGACCTGCTTGCCGTCGAGCTCGAACGTAATCTTCGTCATTCGGCCGCTTCCTTGAACTCGTCAGGGAAATATTTAATCACGGTGGCAAGCGGATTCGATGCCGCCTGTCCGAGCCCGCAGATCGAGGCATCGCGCATCGCCTGGCTCAATTCGTCCAGGAGAGCGCGGTTCCAGACCGGTTGCTGCATCAGCAGCGCGGCCTTCTGGGTTCCGACGCGACACGGCGTGCACTGGCCGCAGCTCTCGTCCTCGAAGAACTTCATCAGGTTCAATGCGGCCGCGCGCACGCTGTCCTTTTGCGACAGGATCACGATCGCGGCAGAGCCGATGAAGCAGCCGTATTTTTCAAGCGTGCCGAAATCGAGCGGGATGTCGTCCATCCACGCCGGCAGGATGCCGCCGGACGCACCACCCGGGAGGTACGCGTAGAACTGATGGCCATCGGCCATGCCGCCGCAATATTCGTCGATCAACTCGCGCACGGTGATGCCAGCAGGCGCGAGCTTCATGCCGGGATTCTTGACGCGGCCCGAAACCGAGAAGCTGCGCAGGCCGTGCCGCTCATGCCGGCCGTGGCCCTTCCACCAGTCGGCGCCCTTCTCGATGATGTCGCGCACCCACCACAAGGTCTCAATATTGTTGATCAAGGTCGGCAGGCCGAACAGACCGACCTGGAATGGATAAGGCGGCTTGTGCCTGGGTAAGCCGCGCTTGCCCTCGATGCTTTCCAGCAGCGAGGATTCCTCGCCGCAGATATAGGCGCCAGCGCCGCGGCGCATGTGCAGCGTCGGACCGCCCGGCGGCAGCTTCGCGATCTCACGTTCGAGGATTTCGCGCGAGGCCGGATATTCGTCGCGCAGGTAGATGTAGATATCCGAGGCCTGCACCACATGCGCACCGATCAGCATGCCCTCGAGGAAACGGTGCGGATCGCTCTCGAGATAGACGCGATCCTTGAACGTGCCGGGCTCGCCCTCGTCGCCGTTGATCGCCATCAGGCGCGGGCCGGGTTCACCAAGCACCGCGCGCCATTTACGTCCCGTCGGGAAGCCGGCGCCGCCGAGACCGCGCAACGAGGCGTCGTCGAGCGCCTTCAGCAGGTCGTCCGTCGGTAGTTCGCCCGAGCACAGGCGATTGAGCAGCTTGTAGCCGCCGCCGGCGACATAGGCGTCATAGCCGATATATTTGGGCAGATGCGCGTGGGTGTCGCCAGCCTTCGCCGCCGCCATGACATTGGCCACCGTCGCATGGTCAACAAAGTTGTGTCCGACTTCCGCGGCAGGCGCCGTATCGCAGCGGCCGACGCAGGGCGCACGCACCACGCGGATGCCGGGACCTGACGCGTCTTGCAAATCCGCGAGCAGCTTCTCTCCGCCGAGCATCGCGCAGGTCAGCGAATCGCAGACCCGGATCGTCAGCGGCGCGATATCGGGCTCGCCTTCCTTTACCACGTCGAAATGCGCATAGAAGGTCGCGGTCTCGAACACTTCGGCGAAGGCGAGCTTCATCTCGTCGGCGAGCGCGGCGAGATGCGCGGCCGAGATCTGGCGGTACTGATCCTGGATCAGGTGCAGATATTCGATCAACAGGTCGCGACGCCGCGGTCGGTCGCCGAGCAACTGCGCGATCTCATGAGAGGCGGTGGGATCGACCTGCCGTCCCTTGGGTGTGGATTTGGCGCGCTTCCGTCCCTGGCCGGGATGTTCGAACTCGCGAACCTTGTGAACGTCGTCGTTGCTGCTCATGGAGACGTCGCGTTCTCTTCAAATGCGTGATGAGTTTGGACCGGACCGCCAAGGCGATCAGTCTTCATTTCCCGACTCGATCAAACGGAACCACCGGTTCCTGCGTCCCGCCGATCAAGCCAAATTCGACGCAACTCTAATCTCTGGTATGCCAGATGCAAGAGATTTAGAGCGTCTCTAGAATGATTTAGGAGGCCGGCGGTCGCCCGCCGTGCCCTTTTGCGCAAGCGTCGGATGGAACCCGATCTCAAGTCTTGCTCATGCACTCTTCAATGTAGAACCAGCGATCGTCGCCGGCGAGGCCCTTGGACTTCACGTCGGCGCGGCAGGCTTTCAGCTTCGGCTTGTTGGTTGCCCATTTCGCCTTCATGTCTTTCAGCTTCTGCATGGTGAGCTTCATCTTGCCAGGTTTGGCTTGCGTCGCTGCAGCAGGCGCTGCCGGCGGCGTCGCCGTCTGCGCGGATGCGGCATGAAGGCCAGCGACGAGCAACACGGCCGCGAGGCAAATTCGAAGGCAAATTCGGGTGCGAATCATTTCAATCCCCCTAAGTCCCATTTCTGATGATGTCCGAAAGGCCAACGAAGCGGGACGCCTGATGAGCATCCCGCTTCTGTCTCGACGACGGTCAGAAGATCTTGACCGCGCTCTCCAATGTCTTCCAAACACCCCAAAGCAGGGGGACGCCGACGAACGCCCAGAACAGCGCCGCCTTGGCGTCAAGCCCGCCAAATCCGATGCCGTAGGAGCCGTGCGGCCCCGCGGCGGCGGCGCTGGCGCTTGCAGCCTGCAACTTGGCGACATCGGCGTCCTTCATGTGCCACTTCGAATCGACCGGCTTGATCAGATAGTTGCAGATCAAGCCCGCAATCAGCATCGCACAGAGGATGTACATAGTCGTGTTGTAGAGCTGATCGCGCGGCACGCCTGCCGCGAGCTGGAACTCGCGGATGTAGTTGACGACGACGGGACCGATGATGCCTGCGGTGGACCACGCCGTCAGCAGCCGGCCATGGATGGCGCCGACGAACTGGGTTCCGAACATGTCGGCGAGGTAAGCCGGCACGGTGGCGAAGCCGCCGCCATACATCGATAGGATGATGCCGAAGCCAAGCACGAACAGGAGCTTCGAACCCATCGCCGCAAAGGTCGGCGCCAGCGCGTAGAGCACGATGCCCAGGATGAAGAACGTATAGTAGGTGTTCTTGCGCCCGATCTTGTCCGACAGCGATGCCCAGAAGAAGCGGCCGCCGATGTTGAACAGCGACAGCAATCCGGCGAAGCCCGCGGCGATCGCGGCGATCTGCGCCTTCTGCCCCGCATCGAGCGCGTTGAAGCCCACCTCCGGCAGGCCGATCAGCTTGCCGGCGAAGATCTCCTGCAGCATCGGCGATGCCATGCCGATCACACCGATGCCGGCCGACACGTTCAGGCACAGCACCCACCAGATCAGCCAGAATTGCGGCGTCTTGTGCGCATCGTTGAGATGGACGTTGGCCTTCGAGATCATCGCGTTGGCCTTCGACGGCGCGGTCCAGCCCTCGGGCTGCCAGCCGGGCGGCGGCAAGCGATAGCGGAACGCGCCGATCATCATGAACACGAAGTAGATGACGCCCATCGTGACGAAGGTCTCCCAGACGCCGACCGAGGTCGGGGTCTTGAAGTAGTTCATCAAGAGGTTAGCCAGCGGCGCGCCGATCATGGCGCCGCCGCCGAAACCCATGATGGCCATGCCGGTCGCCATGCCGCGACGGTCCGGGAACCACTTCACGAGCGTCGAGACCGGCGAGATATAGCCAAGACCGAGACCGATGCCGCCGATCACGCCCGAACCCAGCCACAACAGCCAGAGCTGATGGGTGTATACCCCGATCGCACCGAGGAAGAGGCCGCCGCACCAGCACAAGGCCGAGACGAAGCCGGCCTTGCGCGGGCCTACGCGCTCCAGCCAGCCGCCCCAGACCGCAGCCGCGATACCGAGCAGCACGAAAAAGAGCGTGTACATCCACCCCATGCTGGCGACCTTCCAGTCGCAGCTGGTCGTGAACAGCTCCTGAAACAGTGACATGTCCGCGCACGCCTTCGGCGCGGTAACTCCGATCGCGCGCGACAGCGGCAACCAGAACACCGAGAAGCCGTAGGCCATGCCGATACAGAGATGGATGCACAGCGCAGCCGGCGGCACCAGCCAGCGATTGA
>NZ_JADPJF010000132.1:72612-114358 GCF_023073295.1 Bradyrhizobium sp. 23
GCGGTCGCGATGGTCCGCTCGCGATCCAGAAAACCTGCGCCGGCACCCGAAAGTGTTCCAGCGCTCTCGATGGTAGACATGCATTCCTCCCCTAAAGCCGCCCTTCTGAACGGCCTGCCACGACGGTCCTGTTCCTCAGCCTGCAGCGCAGCCTTTGTCCCTGCTGCTCCACAATGATCGACGCGCGCCAGGATCGTCACGCGCATCCGAGACGTTAAACCCCTAACCGTGGGGACTATGCCCGACGCCACGGCCGGGCTTCTTTCGACGGCCCATTTGCTCCGCATATCGCAGGCACGACTCGACCTCCGCGTCTCGGCGGAGGACGTCAATTGGGGCAGAAGTGATGATCGATGTCGATAGACAAAAGGTAGGTATCAACCGAGTGACCGCGAGCTAAGTGGGCGGCGCACCATTGATATTTTCTATCGATCGATCGGCCTTCTCAATCAAGAACACGATGCGCGCGTCGTTGCGCTCGGTGATCTCCACCGTGTCGCCGGTCTCCCGGATCAGGTTCGGAATGTCAATCACCGACAGCGGATCGGTGCAGTACACTTCGAGCTGATCCCCCGGATGCAACGGCTTCAGCGCTTTGCGCGTCTTCAGGGCGGGCAGCGGGCATTTCAGTCCGGTGAGATCGAGCGTCGTTCTGGTCATCGGCGCAACATGGCGGGAGCGACCGATGGCGTCAACGCCGAGCCAGCACCAGCATCACGTTCAGACTCAGAGCAAATCGGCATAGGACAGGAAACCCACGCTCTGCCCCGGCTCGACACGCGTGACCTCCTCATCGAGCTCGATGAGGCCGTCGGTGTCGACCAGAGAGGACAACAGCCCAGCCCCCTCGCGTGGAAACTTGATTGCCTCGAGTGCGCCGTCCTGCGTGCGCCGCAAGGAGGCGCGAACATATTCGCGTCGGCCCGCCTTCTTCTTGTAGGTGAATGCCGCACGCACCGGGATCGGCAACAGCGGCGCCGGCAGGCTGCCCGCAAGCGCCAGCACCGTCGGCCGCACCACATGCACAAAGGTGACGAAACTCGCGACGGGATTGCCCGGCAGTCCGATCAGCGGCGTGCCCGCAATGATGCCCATCGCCACGGGCCGTCCCGGCTTGATCGCCATCCGCCACAACACCAGCGAGCCGATGCTTTCGACCGCGGCCTTGACGTGGTCCTCCTCTCCGGTCGAGACGCCGCCAGTGGTGAGGATCAGATCGTGCGTGCCTGCAACTTGCTTGAGGCCATTCGCAAGCGAGGTACGTTCGTCGCGCAAAATGCCGAGATCGCTGACCTCGCAGCCGAGCCGGCGCAGCATCGCCATCAGCATGAAGCGGTTGGAATCGAACAGCTGCGAGGCCGCGCGCGGCTCGCCGGGCGAGGTCAATTCGTCACCGGTCGAGAACACCGCGACACGTATGCGCCTGACGACGTCGAGCCCGACCAGGCCGAACGCCGCCGCGAGCGCGACATGTTGCGGCAGCAAGCGCTGGCCTGCGCGCAGCGCGATGTGGCCCTGGGGGATGTCCTCTCCCGCAGGGCGGACATTCGCGCCCGGCTTCAGCCCCGGCGGCAGCACGATTCGGCCGGCATCGTCTACGCGCACGTCTTCCTGCATGAAGACAGTTTCGGCATCCGGCGGCATCGGCGCGCCGGTGAAGATGCGCGCAGTATGGTCGGCCTTGATCGGCGCCAGTGCCAGACCGCCGGCCTGGATGCGGCCGTCGAGCGGGAGTGCCCGCTCGGCGCTGTCCGGAAGATCGGCGTTGCGCACGGCGTAGCCGTCAACAGCGGAATTGGTGAAGGGGGGCAACGGCAGCGGCGCCGCGATATCGCGGGCCAGCACCCGCCCATCAGCATCGATGAGTGTCACGGTTTCGAGATCGACAATCGCGTTGACGCGCGTCGTGATCAGGCCAACGGCTTCGGCAACCGACATCATCGGTCCGCCGAAGGCAAAACAATCGTCCGACAATTGCGCCATGGTGCCTCGTCAGCGCATCGCAGCGCTTTTCGCGACTGCTTCCTCGACCGGGATCGCCGCGCGCAGCAGCAATTCCGCGGCGGCGGCGATATCGTCGAGATGGACGGTCGGCAGTCGTGTTTCAATGGCGACATCGGCCGCGATCCCGTAAATTCCGGGATCATCGGGAAACAGCAACGGTTTGTCGTTGGCCGCGCGATGCACCTCGATCTTGCGATGCGGCTCGCGCTTGAAACCCTCGAGCACGACGAGGTCGACGGCTGACAATTTGCTCAACAGTTCCGGCAGTCGCGGCTCCGCCGCCCCGCGCAATTCGTGCATCAGCGCCCAGCGATTTGACGAAGCAACCAGCACCTCGGCCGCGCCGGCCTCACGATGGCGCCAGGAGTCCTTGCCGGGAACGTCGACGTCGAACTGGTGATGCGCATGCTTGATGACCGAGACGCGCAAGCCAAGCGCATTGAAATGCGGGATCAGCCGCGTCAACAGCGTGGTCTTGCCCGCACCGCTCCAGCCCGCAAGGCCGATGACTTTCATTCCAGCTCCGTCTCCGCGAGCGACCAGGTCCCTGATGGAACCACTCTCTCCTCCGTCATTGCGAGCGCAGCGAAGCATCTAGGAATGGATCCACAGCGGCAGCCCGGATTGCTTCGCTTCGCTCGCAATGACGAAAAGGCGGCATTTCGTTCTCTCGCTAGCATGCTTATATCGGCTTGACCCGAATGTCATGCTAACGTCGCGGCCATGATGAAGATCGACAAAGCCCCAGTGCCCCTGATCGTCCCTGATACCGACGACCCGCGCCTCACCGAGAGCGTGAGCGGGACCGACCAGTCCGGCGCCAGAATCGAGATCAAGGTGCCGGTGGAGCGGCCACTGACGCTCTATCTGAATTCGCAGGAGATCGTCACCATGATGACGATCGGCGACTATCCGGAATATCTGGCGCTGGGCTATTTGCTCAACCAGAACATGCTGAAGTATAATGACGCGGTCACCGAGGTCGAATACGACGACGACCTCCAGGTCGTGGTGGTGCGCACCGAGCATCACACCAATTTCGAAGCCAAGCTGAAGAAGCGAACGCAGACTTCAGGCTGCGCGCAGGGCACCGCCTTCGGCGATCTGCTGGAGGCGGTCGAGAGCGTGGCGTTGCCGAAGGCGGAGCTGCGTACGTCCTGGCTCTACCAGATGACGCAGACCATCAACACCATGCCCTCGCTCTATCTGGAAGCCGGTGCGATCCACGGCTGCGTGCTGTGCAGGGAGGGGGAGCCGCTCTGCTACACCGAGGATGTCGGCCGTCACAACGCCGTCGACAAGATCGCGGGCTGGATGTACCGCCACGGCGTCGATGCATCCGACAAGATCCTCTATACCACGGGACGGCTCACCTCTGAGATGGTGATCAAGACGGTCCGCATGGGAATTCCGATCCTGGTGTCGCGCTCCGGCTTCACCGCCTGGGGCGTCGATCTCGCCCGGCAGGTGGGCTTGACGCTGGTCGGCCGCGCGCGCGGCAAACGCTTCATCGCGTTGTCGGGGGAAGAGCGCATCGTCTACGACCAGAACCTCGCTTACGTCGAGGAGGAAGCGGCCAAGCACAAGCGCAAGGGTGAAGGTGGTGACGATTAGCTTTCCGACCACGCAAGGCGTGCTGCTCGCCGGTGGCCTCGCGCGGCGCATGGGCGGCGGCGATAAGCCGATGCGCACCATTGGCGGCCGCACCATTCTGGAACGCGTGATCGCGCGCCTATCACCCCAATGCAGCGGGCTGATCCTCAATGCCAACGGCGATCCCGCCCGCTTCGCCGCGTTCGGTTTGCAGGTCGTTGCCGACGACGTGCCCGGCTTTCCCGGTCCGCTCGCCGGCATCCTTGCCGCACTCGACTGGACCGCGGCGAACCGGCCTGAGGCGAAGTGGGTGCTCAGCGCCGCCGGCGACTGCCCCTTTCTGCCGCGCGATCTTGTCGCACGCTTGCATGACGAACGCATCGCCGCGAATGCCGAGCTCGCCGTTGCGGCGTCGGGCGGCCAGTCGCATCCGGTGATAGGCTTGTGGCGCGTTGGCTTGCGCGACGAACTGCGTCACGCGCTGGTGGTCGAGGATCTCCGCAAGATCGACCGCTGGACCGCGCGTTATCCGCTCGCGACCGTGACGTGGCCGACCGAACCGCTCGATCCGTTCTTCAATGCCAATACGGTCGAGGATATCGCGGAAGCCGAGCGGCTCGCCGCACTGGATGCGGCGTCCTAACCAAGCTCTACGCCGGCCGGAATCCGGCCCGCTCCAGCGCGGCACGCGCTTCGTCCGAGCCGAGCGCATCGAGAAAGGCCCGCACCGCCGGACGCTGCTTCCGCGCCGTCACCAACGCGAAGTCATAATGCTCCTCCGCGAGCGGAATGAAACCGAGGCCGACCGCCTTGGCGACCGGCGCAATGGTCATGCCCCAGTCGGCGCGATGCTGCGCGACCGCCGCGGCCACCGCGTTGTGCGAGCGTGGCTGGTTCCAGTAGCCTTCCGGGCGCGCACCACCGAGCAACCGGTCGATCAGGATGCGCGTGCCGGCGCCCTGGTTGCGGTTGACCATGATGCAGGAGGGATCAGCGAGCGCCGCGACGACGGCGTCCTTCGCGCTGTGGCCTTCGAAACGCTTGTCGCCCTTGCGGAACACGATGCCCTGCATCCGTCGCCAGCCCGGCACGAGTTCGAGACCTTCGACGAGGTAAGGCGCATTGTAGGTCTCGCTCTTGTCGTCGAACAGATGGATCGGCGCCAGATCGCATTCGCCGCGCCGCGCCGCCGCAAGTCCGCCGAGACTGCCGACCGCGATCGAACGCACGGTCAGCCCGGCATGCGCGAGTTGCGCCGTGACGAGATCGAGGCCGGTGCAATGACTGCCGACGATGACGAGATCGGGCACCCGCACATGCGGCGTGAACAGCGTCACCTCGGCTTCGGTCCCGGCCGGCATCTGGTCGGCGAGTGCGTCGATGCGCAGAAAACCGTCGGCCTGCGCGAACGACGTGATCGCACCGGACCCCTTGCCGGAGGGATAAGCGATCAAGCCGTCCTTGCCTTCGACCAGCGAGACCATGACGAATTCGGTGCGGCCGAGCTCGGAAGCAATGCGCACCGGCACGGTCGCGTTCACCTTGGCATCGGAGCGCGGCGGCAGTCCGGCCATTTTGCGCAACACCGGCACGATCATGTCGTGAAAGGTGAACATCGCCGAGGTCGGAAAACCCGGCAGGATCACCACCGGCTTGCCGTCGCACACCGCAAGACACAGCGGCTTGCCGGGCTTGAGCGCAATGCCATGCGCGATGATGCCGGGCTGGCCGAGCCGGCCGATGATGCGATGAGACAGATCGCCCGCGCCTTTCGACGTGCCGCCGGAGAGCACTAGCATGTCGGCGTCCGCCAGCGCACGCCGCATGGCGGCTTCGAGCTGAGCTTCGTCGTCGGGAATGGCGCCGAGGAAAACCGCCTCTCCGCCGTTCTCGTCGATCGCAGCAGTGACGATCGCGCCGTTGGTATCGTAAATCGCAGCAGGCGCGAGCACCTCGCCGGGCTGAACCAGTTCGTCGCCGGTGGAGATCACGGCCACACGAGGTTTGCGCACGACGCTCACCTCGGCAAGACCGCAAGCCGCCAGCATGCCCACCTCGCGCGAGCCCACGATCGTGCCGGCGCGCAGCAGCGCCTCGCCGCGCGCGATATCGGATCCTGCGTATGATATGAATTGCCCGGGCGAGGCGGCGCGACGGACGTCGATGGTGGCCGATCCCGCCGGCTGGGTATGCTCGACCATGACCACGGCATCGGCACCGCGCGGCAGCGGACCGCCGGTGGCAATCGGCGTTGCCGTTCCCGCCGCCACTTGCAGCGCGGGTACGGTGCCGCAGTGAATAGTCTCGCCATTCAGCCCGAGGCGAACTTGCGCACCTTCGCCGGCTGTCGCAAGGTCCGCTGAGCGCACCGCGAAGCCGTCGACGTTGGAACGGTCGAACGGTGGCACGTCGATTGGCGCAGTGATGTCTTCAGCAAGCGACGCGCCGAGCGCTGCTGCGAGCTTGCGTCTTTCGCTTGGGATCGCGCGGGGGAACAGCGCAGCCTCGAAGCGTGCCAGGGCCTCCTCGCGGGAAACGATTTGCAGGAACTGTTCCTGTTCGAGTGCGCTGCGGACTTGCGATTGCGGGATCATGGTCATGCTAAACCCATATCATTCCCGCATCAGATAGGCATCGACCGGCGCGCCCGCTGCAAATCCCTCGTGGCCGGCGGGAACAAGCAGCCATGCATCAGCACGGGCCATTGCCTGGAGCGGCCATTCTCCTACCGCAAGCGGCACCCACGCATGATGTTCCTCGGCCAGCAGGACCATTTCGGCGATGCCGACGCTGGATGCAATCTTTCGCGCGAGCGGCAAGACTATCTGTCGGCGCGGCTGCCGCGCCGACAGAAGGTCGACGAGCGGCAGCACGAGCGCGAGCCAGACCGCGAGCGCATGGTCCGGCGATCCGGGCAAGCCGACGACAGGAATGGTTCCCAGCCGCCCGATCGCGGCGGTGCGTCCGGGCTGGAGCGCAAGACCATGGGCAATCACGTCACCACCCTGGGCCAGCGCCGTGACCGCGGCATCCTTGCGACCGACGCCGCTGCCGCCGATCGTCAGCAGGAGATCGCAGGTAGGCGTCCCCAACGTCTCCGCGATCGATCCCGCGTCTCGCGCGCCGGCCTCGCTCGTCTGCACATCCAGTCCAGCGGCGCGAGCAATGTCCGCGATCAAATGCATGGTCAGCGTTGCACCTGATACATTGACAATGCGCAGCCGCGGACGGCGCACGCTCAGCCGGTCCAGCCCGGCGGCGCGCGCGAGCAAAAGAGCGGCAGGACCGACCGGATACCCCTCTGCGGCGGCAGGCGTTCGTCCGTCGATGTCGCTTCCTGCGCGCCTGACGCCCTGCCCCGGCACGCCCTCCGCCAACACCTGGGCGAGCGGACCAGACACCTCGACTGAATCGGCATCGAGCACACAGTCGCATCCCGCCGGCATCGCGTCGCCGGCATCGACCCAGGCGGGCGCTGTCGGCAGCGGCAGCGGTGAATAGGAGGACGCGCCGACCAGATCATTGGCGCATAACGCCCAGCCGTCCGCGGCAGCGACGTCACAGGATGGTCGCGGCGCGAGCAGCGGATTGCCCGCGGCGATGCAGCCGGCCGCTTCGCTCAGCGGCAACTCCACCGGCTCGAGCGGATCAAGCCCCTTCAGCAACGCGGCGAGCGCGGCGTCGAGTGGCGTCAGCGATGGCGGCAGGCGCTGGGTCATGCGCCATGATGGACCATGCATCGCCCGGTTTGGCAACCGCTGGCGACACGAACGTCAGCCGCCCGATTTGTCCGCATTGGGGAAGAACAGCTGTTGTCCGTCGACCTTGTATCCGGCGATCGCCGCCTGCCCGTCCGGCGAGATCAGCCAGTCGACGAAGTCTTGTCCCAACTCCTTCTTGACGTTCGGAAACTTCGCGGGGTTCACCAGCATCACGCCGTACTGATTGAGCAGCCGCTTGTCGCCTTCGACGACGATGTCGAGATCGCCGCGATCCCGAAAAGCGATCCAGCTGCCACGGTCGGACAGCACATAGGCGTTCGCCGTGCGCGCTGCATCAAGGGCTGAGGCCATGTCCTGCTTGGCTTCGCGATACCATGCGCCCTTGGTACGAGCGATGTCGATGCCGGCGACGATCCAGAGCGCGAGCTCCGCGGCATGCGTGCCTGAGCGGTCGCCGCGCGTCACGAACGGCGCGCCCTTGGCCTCGATCGCCTTCAGCGCGGCCGCGATGTCCTTGCCCTTCACGCCGGCGGGATCGCTCTTCGGCCCGATCAGCACATAGTCGTTGTACATCACGTCAAAGCGCTTCACCGCAAAACCGTCGGCAACGAATTTCTCCTCCTGCGGCCGTGCATGCATCAGCACGACGTCGACTTCGCCCCTTCGTGCCCCCTCGAGCACCTCGTCGGCGCGCCGCGCGATCACCGTCACCTCGATGCCGGTCTTCTCACGGAACATCGGCAGCAGATAGTCGAGCAGGCCGGACTCCTGCGTCGCTGTGGTCGTGGCGAGCACGATCGCGCGGTCCTCCGCGGATGACGCTGCAACGCCGGCGACGAGGCCGCAGAGAAGCGCGAGTGCAACGGAGAGGCGGCGGACGGCCATGATCGGGTTCCCACTGGCTATGACGCGATCATGATGCTGATGGATTGCGCCGCACTCGTGACGCGTTTGCACATTGTGCCCGCAGCGTCGGGAAATTCCGGCAATGCGCCGCGCGCGAAGACCGCAAGATCCACACCACGCGAGCAATTCAGGATCGTTCACCAAGGCAGAGATCGCGCGTGGGGATGTGTTGCAAAGCAGCGAGATGATCGGGCATGGTCGTGGCGGACAAAACTTGAAATGCAGAATTCCACCTGCGTCGAACGTCAAAAAGAAGCAAGAATTTGCATAGGAATGCAGGATGGAATTCCTGACGACCAGCGAAGCCGCCGACTATCTTCGGCTCGGCGAACGCAAGCTTTACGAACTCGTCACCACCGGTGCGATCCCCTGCACCAAGGTGACCGGAAAATGGCTCTTCCCGCGGCACGAACTCGACCTCTGGGTGCTGTCCGGACTGGCGCGCCCGGCCGGCATGCTGATCGCGGAGCCGCCGCCGGTCGTCGGCGGCAGCCAGGACGAGCTGCTGGATTGGAGTCTGCGCGAATCCGTCTCGGGCCTGGGCTCGATGAGCGAGGGCAGCGCACGCGGGCTCGAGCGGTTGCAGCGCGACGAGGTGATGGCCGTGGCAATGCACTTCCACAGCCTCGACGCCGACGGCAATCTTGCCGCCGAGGCCAATGCGACGGTCCTGCGAGACGCTCCGGACCTGCATGATGCATTGCTGGTCGCGTTCGTGCGCCGCGAGCAGGGTCTCGTGCTGCCGCCGGGCAATCCCAAGCGGCTGCGCGGCCTTTCCGACGTGCTCGCGCTCGGGGCCAGGATGGCGATGCGGCAGCAGGGCACGGGCGCGCAGATGCTGCTCGATGTGCTGCTCAGGCGCGCCGGCGCCTCGACGCGCGATTTGCGCCGGATCGAGACGCCGGCCCTGACCGGGCCGGATCTCGCCGAGATCGTCCGCGCGGGACAAGCCGATTGCGGCATCGCGACGCGTGCGTCCGCGCGCTCGGCCGGCCTCGATTTCGTGCCGCTGATCTGGGAGAATTTTGACCTCGCGATGCGGCAGCGCAGCTATTTCCGCCCCGCCATGCAGGGCCTGATCCGGTTCCTCGGCGAAAAGCGGTTGCTCCAGCGCGCCGAGGAGCTGACCGGCTACGATCCCTCCCCGGCCGGACAAATCCGCTTCGCCGCCTGACGTTGACGCCCGCCCCCAAATAGTTGCAAAAGAAACCAATTCAGCCGGGCCATACCCGGGGGTACACCGGCCAACGCGCCGGATCAGGGGAGGACAAATATGAAGCCAACGAGATTTGGACTGCCGGTCGCTGCCGGCTTTGCAGCGACGTTCTTGGCGGCGACGCTGCTGCCGGGCGCCGCAATGGCGCAGGTGTCCGACGACGTCGTCAAGATCGGCGTGCTCACCGACATGAACGGTCCGGCCTCGGCGCCGACCGGCCAGGGTTCGGTGACGGCGGCGCAGATGGCGATCGACGATTTCGGCGGCACCGTGCTCGGCAAGCCGATCAGCATCGTCGTCGGCGACCACCAGCTCAAGGCCGATATCGGCGGCGCCATCGCGCGGCGCTGGTACGACGTCGACCAGGTCGATCTGATCGTCGACGTACCGGTCTCCGCGGTCGGGCTCGCGGTGCAGAACATGGCCAACGAGAAGAAGCGGCTGTTCATCACCCACTCCACCGGCACCGCCGATTTCCACGGCAAGTTCTGCTCGCCTTATGCGATCCAGTGGGTGTTCGACACCCGCGCGCTCGCGGTCGGCACCGCGGACGCGGTGGTCAAGCGCGGCGGCGACAGCTGGTTCTTCATCACCGACGATTATGCCTTCGGCCATTCGCTGGAGCGCGACGCCTCGGCGGTCGTGACCGCCAATGGCGGCAAGGTGCTGGGCTCGGTGAAGCCGCCGCTGGCGACGCCCGACCTCTCCTCCTTCGTGCTGCAAGCGCAGGCCTCCAAGGCCAAGATCATCGGCATTGCGGCGGGTCCGCCCAACAACATGAACGAGATCAAGACCGGCTCCGAGTTCGGCGTGTTCAAGGGCGGCCAGCAGATGGCGGCGCTGCTGGCGCTGATCACCGACATCCACGGTCTGGGCCTGCAGGCCGCCCAGGGGCTATTGCTGACGACGTCGTTCTATTGGGACCTGGACGACAAGACCCGCGAATGGTCGAAGCGCTACTTCGCCAAGATGAACAAGATGCCGTCGATGTGGCAGGCCGGCGTCTATTCGAGCGTGATGCACTATCTCAACGCCATCAAGGACACCGGCACCGACGATCCGCTCAAGGTGGCCGCCAAGATGCGGGAAAAGCCGATCGAGGATTTCTTCGCCCGCAACGGCCGCTTACGCGAAGACAATCTGATGGTGCACGATCTGTGGCTGGTGCAGGTGAAGACGCCGGAGGAAAGCAAATATCCGTGGGACTATTACAAGATCCTCACCACGATCTCGGGCGACAAGGCGTTCGGTCCGCCCGACCCGGCGTGCGCGATGGTGAAGAAGTGAGGGTGTAGCGACGCCGCGCTGACGGTGCACCCTCTCCCCTTGCGGGAGAGGGTGGATTCGCGAAGTGAAGCCGGGTGAGGGGTCGTCTCCGCGAGTCCAACTCGCTGTTGAGTTCGCGGAGAGATACCCCTCATCCGGCGCTTCGCGCCACCTTCTCCCACAGGGGGAGAAGGAAGGAAGCGCGCTACTTCACCACCCCGATCTCGCGAAAGTACTTGATCACGCCGGGATGGATCAGCTCGGGCTTCGGCGCGGCGGCGACGGTGTTCGCGGCCGTAGTCTCGCAGGCTTGCGCGAGCTGCTTGCAGAAGGTCGGCTCGACACCGTGAAGCGTCTTCGCCAGGCGATAGGCGACATCGTCAGGCAAATCTTCGCGTGTCAGCACAAAGCTCCAGGAGCCGAGCGAGGCGATCGGCTCGGACTGGTTCGGGTAGCTGCCGGCCGGCACGGTGAGCGGCTTCAGGAACGCATGCTTGGCGCGGATGCGCGCGATCTCCTCCCCGTCAGGCGCGATGAAGCGCGCGCCTGATGTGCTCGAGGCCACCGCGGCGAAGCCGGGCCAGCCGATGCCGGCGCCCCAGAGTGCGGCGACACGGCCATCCTCGACCATCGCGGGGCCATCGCCGGCGCGGTCGAGATAGATCGCCTTGAAGTCCTCGTCCTGCTTCAACCCGAGACCATCGAGCACATAGCGCGCCAGGATCGGCAGGCCCGAGCCCTTGGCGCCGAATGCGACGGGCTGACCGACCAGATCGCGAATGGTCTTGTAGGCACTGTCCGCGCGCACCACGAACATGCCGGGGTTGGAATAGATCGCCGTGAGGATCTTCAACCGTACCGGCGCGCGGCCGATGCCGGCGAAGGCTTCATAGGCCGGCTCGCCCGCGACCAGGGCGAGATCGAGCGCGCCCTTCTCCAAGAGCGGAATGTTCTCGTTGCTGCCCTTGGTGTTGCGCGGGGCGATGATCACTTGCGGATCGGCCGCGTTCATCACTTGCGCAAAGGCGTTGCCATAGAGCGGAAAACCGCCGCCGGGCGTCGCGGTGCCCAAGCTGATCGTCAGGCTGGGTGTGTTGGTCGGAATGGTGTTGGCTCCGGTTTGAGCGGCAGCGGGGCTTGAAAGCAGCGCCGCGCCGAGAAGGAAAACAAAAGCGAATCTCATGGTCGGTCCCGGCGGGGGCGCGTCAACATCGACTTGCGGCGATGTAGGCAGCGCCCCGATTTTGTGAAAGCATGCAGCCCAACGACAATAGAACATGGGAGGCGTCATGTTGCGAATTTTGCGTAACAGTGTTTTCGGGCTGGTTTTCCTTTCAACGCTGTTGGGCGCCGCACCTCCCGCCTCCGCCGCTTATCCCGACCGTCCCGTGCACTGGATCATCGGCTTCTCCGCCGGCGGCCCGGTCGACATCGTGGCGCGGATCATGGCGCAGTGGCTGACCGACCGCTTCGGCCAGCAGTTCATCGTCGAGAACCGCACCGGCTCGGGCGGCAACATCGCGGCCGCTGCTGCGATCACCTCACCGCCGGACGGCTACACGCTGCTGTTCGTCGCGCCCAACAACGCGATCTCGACCTCGCTCTACAAGAAGCTGCCGTTCGACTTCCTGCGCGACACCGTGCCGGTGGCCAGCATCATGCAGCTCACCAACATGCTGGTCGTCTCCAACGCGTTCCCGGCGAAGACGGTTCAGGAGTTCATCGACTACTGCAAGGCCAATCCCGGCAAGATCTCCTTTGCTTCGTCCGGCAACGGCACCTCGGTGCACATGTCGGCGGAGCTGTTCAAGGTGATGAGCAAGTGCGACATGGTGCACGTGCCCTATCGGGGATCTGCGATCGCCTTCCCCGACATCATCTCCAACAAGGTGCAGCTGATCTTCGACAACCTCCCCTCCGCGATGGAGCAGGCCAAGGGCGGCAACGTCCGCGCGCTCGGCGTCACCTCGCCGCAGCGCTGGCCGAGCGTGCCCGACGTGCCCGCGATCGCCGAGACGTTGCCCGGCTTCGAATCGGTCGGCTTCTACGGCATCTCCGCGCCGAAGGGCACGCCGGCCGACGTGATCGAGATCCTCAACAAGGCCGTCAACGAGGCGCTGAAGGACCCGAAGCTGGTCGCGCGCCTCACCGAGACCGGCGGCATCCCCAAGCCGATGACGCCGGCCGAGTTCGGCAAGCTCGTCACCGACGAGACCGAGAAGTGGCGCAAGGTGGTGGAGTTCGCCGGCGTGTCGGTGGACTAGGCCTGCGGAACTGCCGCGCGCCTGCAGCGCGCCAACGCGACATCGGAGGGGATCGGAAGACCCCTCTCCAACAAAATGTGCGAAAACAACCCCATGCACAGTAGAAAGATCTTGGCATTACAAGGGGTTACAGAATCGAAAACCGAGCCCCCTGGCGCGATTGCCAGAGGGCGGGGACGAAGGCTCGGCGAGATGGGCTTGCGCCGTCGGGCAAAACAGGACTATAAGGGCATCATCGCCAATTTCGGTTATTCAAAAATCCCAAGGCTTGCCGCGCCAACGTTTGCAACCGCCGGCGCCAGCATTGCACCCCCGCCTCCGTCCCTGTAAACGAACCGCGCACCGTTGCCGGCCGCAGCTTTCGCGGCCGTCTCGCGGCGGGGCCTGTAGCTCAATGGTTAGAGCCGGCCGCTCATAACGGTCTGGTTGCAGGTTCGAGTCCTGCCGGGCCCACCACGCTTCGCCCTTCGGGCTACGCGTGGCGCAGCCGCGCGGAGAACGAGGGCGAAGCGTGGTGTCCGGCGTAGCTTGAACGAAGTGAGAGCGAAGACGGACGAACTGCTGCGAGGCCAGCGCAGGCGGCTATGCGAAGGCTGCCGCCCGAGAGCAGACCGTCGAAAGCCGGTTCGTGCTTGCAACTCCAAGGGTCTTTTCGATAAATTTGCGACCATGACCTCCTTTGCTCAAGCCCCGGAGAAAGAGGCTCGTACGCTATGGTGGCTGCCCCTTGTTGCCGCTGTTGCCGGGGTTACGACTGCGACTCCCCTGGCGTGGGACAGCAAGAACTTTGGCACGTTTCTGCTTCTCATCTCACTCTACTTGCCCGCGGTGGCATTGGTTTGCCTCGGACTCTGCATCTGGGCAGGAGTTGAGAGAAACTCACCCCGAGCACGTTCGATCGTCATTTCGCTGGTGGTGATGCTCACGCTGATCGGCGGAACGTTCTGGGCACTGCCGGCAGCGGAAGGATGAACTTCGGTTTCTAGCCTGGTTACGCACTCACAAGGACGCACTGCAATGGTTCGCAGACAGGGACTCGGTAATGCTTGATTGGGAAAGCTGGGGGATGGCAGGTATGGAAAACGACGCTTACCTCGTCTCGAACCCGGGCGATAACCTCACTCAGGACGGCGGAGCTTCGGAGTGGCTCCGCCACGTCGGATCAACTTGCGAAATCGTTGCTTCGAAACGGATGCGCCGTGGAATCTATATCATCACGACTTACAATTGCCCGCTGCAATAAGGAACATGCAGCTGTAGAGCGGAGAGCATCGGTGAAGTTGCGGTGACAGCGCACTCCATGATTGACCCGCTATCGAGCACCCAATTCTTATGAATTAAGTGCACAGTCACCGTAATCCCGCGGTATTGATCTTTCTTGTGGCTCTGTGTGGCATGGCGGTTCTAGCTGAAACGTCATGTCGAACAGACCGAACACCTAAAGGCGCTCCATGCCGAAGATCGAGAGCGGTAAGCCGCTGCATTGCGTTGAGCTAGTAACGGGTGATCGCCTTACGGGAAACGTGTTGATGTCGGACGAAGAGATTCGCGCCGACATTTACAGCTATACGGATTTCTTCCACATTGAGGGGGAGCAACCCGTCTTCCTTCAGACCGAGACGAATGAGATTGTCTCCCTGCATTCCAACATCACGACGACTGCGGGAACGAACTCGCGCAATATCGAGCCCAAGAGAGCTACCCGCCGGCAAGAGATCATCTCAAACGTCGCTGTTGTCGGCCATGATCCATGGACGGCCGAAGACGGAGTAAAGCGGGTTAGCTTCCAGGTGAAGCACTCGAAGCAGTTGATGCATCATAACGCCAAGGTCAAGGCGATCGGCCAGACGAAGTACCCAAATGAGGAGCACTTCACGCTTTTCACCGACACCGCCGGGGGAATGACGCTTCGAGCGTGGTACGGCGCCAGCTATGGCATGGAATTCGACGCCCCCAAGGAACTCTGGCCGAGTTTCGCGATCGAGTTCGAAGAGCCGCGAAGCATCCGGGACTATATCCTGTACGTCTCGGATTACGTCGGCTTCCTGTCGTTTTGCTTCGGCGTGAATCTCAAGCCGTCGGCGATCCGGATCGACCGCCTCTCCTTTACGCAAATGATGGAAGCGATCGAGAAACACGAATATCCCGGCGACCACGAAGTGCACTATGTCTGGCCCGAGGCCGAGATCGACAATCGCGACCTCTGGGTCGGGGGTTCTCCGGTACGATCCTGGGACGATAAGGAACTCGCCTCC
This sequence comes from Bradyrhizobium sp. 23, assembly GCF_023073295.1. Lineage (NCBI taxonomy): Bacteria > Pseudomonadati > Pseudomonadota > Alphaproteobacteria > Hyphomicrobiales > Nitrobacteraceae > Bradyrhizobium > Bradyrhizobium sp. 23. Next base: position 87,839 of record NZ_JADPJF010000132.1, read on the forward strand.
TTTCGCGAATGCCTCGTTGCCTGGATGAACCGCGTGGCGGCGTGGCGGCGCCCTGGCGCGCTGATGATAACGAGCTTTGGCCTGAAGAATGTGGTTTCGTCAGAAAGGCTCCTCAACGCCTGCCGCTGGCTTGAGGACATCCCCGTCGCAAAAGCGCAACCCGTTCTCTCGCCGTCGGATACCGACGCAATCGCGGCCACGGCGGCTGCGAAGGCGCAGGAACTAGGGCACGGTCCTGCGATTGCCGAGCGGATCGCGGGCGCCATCCGGTGGATCAGGGCGGAAACGGCCGAGCAGCAGTTCAAGCGTCTTATCGGCACGGTCGAAGCAAAATTCGGCATCGGTGTTCTGCCACCCGAGGCCGTGGACCACCTTAAGCGCGCGATCAGCTTTCGCGGCAAGAGTGCCCATGGCCATTTCAACCCGGAAAGTGACGCCGAATTTCGCGCCTTCTCGAAATCAACGCAGGCGATGGAAGCGCTCTGCTATCTGCTGACGGCCCTGGAGTTGCCGATCGGCGAGGACGGCCTTAACCGAATCGGGTCCAATTCCGTGCTCCGGGACTATCGCATGGCCTACGATTAGCTGCCGGTCGGGCCATGGGAAGAGAGTGGCGATGTATGCAAAGAATCTGGCCCGTATTCTTGGGCTGCTGTGCCAGAACAGCGACGTGTCTTACAGCACGCCGCAGGAATTGGAGCAGCGATTTGAGTCACTGCGTCGCTACGACCGGCTCCCGCGCGGAAGGGAGCGGCGCGAAGAGAAGCTGTCGGGCAAGCATATAGCCGCTGCCGTGTTTGGGCTTGTCCCGACGCATCCCGGTTGGGCCGGGCATGTCGCGATCATACTGGAGGGGTTGCGGCCCGTTGGAGGCACCGAGGCGTCGTTCTTCATGGCCGAGACGCTGAGCGACGTCATTGCTGCGCTTCTGGCAGATGACGGAGCCCGAAAGGAGTTCATCCGGATGACCCTTACCATGGCTGAAACCGGCATGAACAGTCATGGCGGCGCCGAGGTCATGTACCGGCGCAACGGGGAAAAGCAGCGAGTCTATTTTGTACCAAAAGAAGCGGTCTCGCTGATCTCGCCCGGACGCGAAGTCGATTTCGACCCTGACCGCGATCGGATGAATGCGCCAACGCTGCGCGAACTGTCGTTTACGCAGGAGTTCTTTCGCCGGCTGGCCCGGGAATGTGCGCTGGCCGAGCGCTTTCCCGCGCCACCTGACGGCGACGGCTCCGAATACGATTCCGAAGAAGCCGAACAGGAACGTTACCGTAAGCTCGGCGTGCGTAATGGCTCGCGCTATCTCCATGTCGGCGTGGACAATCAGGTCACCTGGCCCAAGGAGGAAAAGCTCATCACGTTCGATCGGTACCAGTTGGTGCTCATGCCCAAGACCAACGAAAACGTGCAATCGGCCCACATCGATCTGACGGCCAACCGCCTCGACGAACGAGGCGCTATGACGGTCATCAACCGCTTTCTTAGCGTGATGGCATGGTGCGACGATAACTTCGCGATTGCACAGCATGGGTGGTCGGGCAATCCCGTCCCCGTTCCGGTCTCAAAGCGCGACCTCGCGTTCACAACAGCGTACGACTACATCTTCGACCGGAAGATACCGGATTCCGAGGAAGCACGGCGCGCCCTTGCGCTCTACCGGGAGGCGCGGAACGCGCAGCAAAATGAATTCGTCAGCTACGCCGTGCTGAACTACTACAAAATCATCGAGATCAGATATCCCGGAAAGGAAGCCGCGCGAAAATGGTTTCTCACGAATCTCGAAACGCTGCGCAGCAAGTCCAAGAGAGACGACGATATCAGCCGCTTCCTCGCCATATGCGGCAGCGAACCGCCGCATAAATATATACACGATTCATGCCGTATTGCGGTTGCGCATGCGGGAAAGCACTCAACGTCCGATCCCGACGATGCCCTTTAGATTGTCCGCCTGCATACGGCTGCCCGCGTCATGCACCGGCTGGCACGCCGCTTCATCGAGCAGGAGTTTGCGGTTTCGGACGTGATGTACTCGGGCGACTGAGGGTATCGCTTTCTACCGACCGACGTAAGATGCGCTATATAAGAGACTTTTGGGCACCTTCAACATCGCAGCGGCCGATAGCCTACAACCGATCTTTTTCGCTTTCGCCGCACCAGCGCTGTCCTCGATGAATTCCACGAGCTCGAAAAGCAGGAAATTTATTTTGCGCCGCCTCAGGAACTCAACGATCCCATGGAGGGAAGCAAGATGTTCGTCTGGCAAGGCGATGCTACCGTCTGGCATAATCTCCTCCGGCACTTCCAAACGCAGACAAGACCGATCATTATCCCGTCGCTCATAGCGGTCTGGTTGCAGGTTCGAGTCCTGCCGGGCCCGCCAGCCTTCGCTCGCTTCGCGAGCTTCGGCTAGGCAAGCCGGAGCCACAAACGAAGGCTGCCGCGCCGAAGCCCAACCGGCGAAGGCGGGCTGCAAAATCAAACTTGGGCCTTGACCGGATTTTCCGGTGGACCGGCTGATTTTGTTGGAGCCAGACATGGTCAGGATCACGATACTCCCCGTTGCGACACGCGATGTCCGCGAGCGCATCCGGCGGCGGATGTGTGGCGCCGCTTCGGCCTCTCTCATGTCGGGACTGATGATGCGAAAGCTTCTGGCGATTTTGGTGATCTCGTGCTGGGCCAGTTTGGCTTACGCACAAAAGGCCGACCTCATTGTCACGAACGCAAAGCTCGTGACGCTGGATCCCGCATCGACGATCGCGCAGGCTCTCGCAGTCCGCGACGGCAAGATCGTTGCTATTGGCGGCAACGATGCCGTGGAAGGCCTGATCGGGCCCGCGACGCGCCGGGTCGACGCAGGTGGACGCACCATCATTCCGGGATTGATCGATTCCCATATTCACGCCGTGCGCGCCGGCCTCACCTACGCAACCGAGGTCAACTGGATCGGCGCAAAGACGATTCCCGAGGCCATGGAACGCTTGCGCCAGGCGGCAACAGCGCGCCCGGCATCCTGGATCATCGTGGCCGGCGGCTGGAGCGAATTGCAGTTTACTGAGAAGCGGCGGCCAACGCTCGCCGAGGTGATGGCGGCCGTTCCCGACAATCCGGCTTACATCCAGCTGTTCTATTCGGCGGTGCTGATGACGCCCAAAGCGCAGCAAGCCCTCGGGATGTCCGCGGATCAGTTGTCGGCCGGGATCACGACCGAACGCGCCGCATCGGGCGACGCCACGGGGTGGCTCAACGGCTCCATCGTCAGTATCTCCGCGCTGTTCGATCGGCTGCCGAGGCCGAATTTCGAGGAGAATGTCGCCGGGACCCGGCAGTTCTTCACGGAGCTCAATCGTCTCGGCGTGACCGGGATCGTGGATCCCGGCGGCTTCAGCATCTATCCCAGCCACTACGCGGCCTTGCAAAAGCTCTGGCGTGACAAATCATTGTCGGTTCGCGTTGCCTTCAGCCTGTTCGCCCAGAATGTCGGCGCGGAATTCGACGAGTACAAGACTCTCACGCCGTTCCTGCCGATGGGATTCGGCGACGACATGCTGCGGTTCAACGGACTAGGCGAGCGGATCACCGGCGCCATGTACAACAACAATGCGCCCGACGCGGCCGCCAAGGACAAGTTCCGCGAGATCATTCGCTGGGCGGCCAAACAAGGGCTGACAGTCACCATCCACTGGCAGGAAGACAAATCCGTCCATCACCTCCTGGACCTCTATGACGAGGTCAACAAGGAGACGCCGCTCGCGCCGTTGCGCTGGTCCATCGCCCATCTCGACAACACCTCGCCCCAAACGCTGGCGCGCATGAAAGCCCTTGGTATCGGCTGGACCATGCAGGACGCGATGTATCTCGGAGGTGACCGTATCGTGGCGCAGGTCGGCGAAGCCGCCCGCAGCATGCCACCCCTCGTCACGGCGTTGCGCATGGGAGTCCATGTCGGGGCCGGCACGGATGCGCATCGGGTCGCATCCTACAATCCGTTCGTGGCGCTGCAATGGATGCTCGACGGCAAGACCGTCGGCGGACTCTCGACGCGCGGCCCGGACGAAACACCCAGCCGCGAAGATGCCTTGCGCCTCTACACCGTGGGAAGCGCGTGGTTCTGCTTCGACGAGACGCGGCGCGGCACGCTGGAGACCGGCAAGCTCGCCGACTTCGCGATTCTCGATCGGGATTTCCTGTCCGTCCCCGTCGAGCAGATTGGCGCCACGGCGTCTCTGCTGACGGTCGTGGGCGGCAAGGTCGTCTACGCAGCGGATGCTTTCTCGAGCGCAAAATAGAGCTGGAGGCTTGTTGTTCAAGGCAGCTGTCGGCTTACCGGCGCGATTGCATCTTTGCGCGGTTTCCGCAGGTGGCCATTTCGCACCAGCGACGGGATCTGTTCTTGGTGCGATCGATGAACAGCCAGTGGCAGTCGTGCTGTGGACATCGTTTCAATCGGTCGAGTTCGTCGCCGCGCAGCAGGTCGACCGCAGCCCAGGCAAGCGGACCAAGGATCCGGTCCCCGTGCGTGAATTCGATGGTGGCCGGCGAACCGGTCAGCAATGCGGCCGTGAAGGTACGGGCCGCAACATCGTGGATCACCGCCATGCCCAGCGCCGGCGGTTCATCGCCGTCCGCGATCGCAGCGCCTACTTTGTCGATCGCGTTGCGCAGGCGCCGGCCATCTTCGGCCAGCAACGCCCGCTGCCTTGCATTAAGCGAAAAATCGACGCCCACCAGTCCAGCATCCCTTGCCCAGGCCAGCATTCCCTCGGCGTCGCGCAAGTGATCGACCTCTTGGTCCGTGCCGCGCCAGCTGATCGTGTTGGCGAAATCGAGCGCCAGATTCCCCGCTACGCGGTGAAGCGGCGGCGGTCGATCGGCGATGCTGCGCAAACGCTTCACGTCGGACGTTCTTCCCAAGGCCGGAGCAGCGCCATCGCGGCGGCCACCAGCATGAGGGCAGCGCCGCCGATCTCGAGCCAGCCGATCGCCTCGCCGAACAACCACGCACCGGTGCCAAGCGCGATGATCGGAGAGACAAAGGCATACAGACCTGCGCGCATCGTACCCCATTCACGCAGCAGCACGAGATAGATCGTATAAGCCACGATCGTTCCGAGCAGCAACAGGAACAACAGGCTGCCGATTGCCGCCGGAGTGAGGAAAGCGTCGAGCGTGTCTCTCGATACGGGTTCCAGCACCAGCGAAAGGCCGAGCAGGGCGGCGCCGCCGATCGCCGCCTGCACCATCGTCAGCGCCAGGGGCTTCACCGGACCGACCAACGGACGCGCGACCACGCTGCCGACGCAATAGCTCACGGTCGCGGCGACGATCGCCGCGAGCCCAAGGCCGCTCGCATCGGACTCGGCCCCGAGCCGCGCCCAGAACAGCCCGATGACACCGACACAACCGATCGCGAGCACGACGGCATGATGCCAGGTCGGCCTCTCCTCGCCGGTCAACGCGGCGAGGGCGAACAGCAGGACCGGAATCAGGGTAAGGTTGACCAGCCCCGACAGCCCTGATGGCACGTGCTGCATCCCCCAGAACAGCAAGCCGTAGGTGCCGGTGTTGACCAGCAGAGCTGAAACGATCGTTGGCCGTGCGCGGCCTTCGGCGAATGCGGCGCCGGCCCCGCGCACCCCGATGGCCAGCAGTGCGGCCGCCAGCAGGTATCGCGCGGCGGCGAGCAGCAGCGGGGGCAGATCGCCGAGCCCGACCTTGATGGCGGCCCAGGTCAGCCCCCAGATCAACGACATTGCGGCGAAGAGGACAAAGTTGCGCACCGTCGTGCTCAGCGCATGCCGTACCGATCGACCAGAACGCGGTGGATTTCCACCCTTTGAGGGAGTTCGATCAGGAGTTCGGGATCGCGGTCGAGGTGATGCACCTTGGTCGGCTCGGCCTTGGTGAAGGCAGTCATTGCCTGCATGTCGGACCAGTAAGAGATGGTCGTGAACCATGTCTCCTCGTCAAGGTCCTCGCGCAGCAGCTGGACGCCGAGCGCCGTCTTCTCGAGCGGCGGAATGCCTTCAGCGGAAGATATTGCTCGTAGCTGTCGGCGATGTCCCGCCGGGTACGACCACGCCAGATTCGTGCGATGGAAGGATTGGTTGGCATGCTTGCTTCCTCCTTTAGGCGGCGAAGGGACACCAGCGCGGCGAAGGCCGCGCCGTGGGACGATCAGGCATGGACACCCGCAAGGAAGGCGCGGACCAGGGGCAGCGCCTCATCGAAATGCGTCTCGAGCAGCCAGTGTCCGGCGCCGTCGAGCAGGTGCAGATCGACATCAGGCAAGTCGCGGCGATAGGCGCGGGCGGACTCGGCCGGCATGTATCCGTCTTCGGGGCCCCACACCACGAGCGTTGGAGGACGGTGCTCGCGCAGATACGCCTGATAGCGCGCGAACCAGCCGAGATTCTCCTCCAGCTTCTCCATCAGCCCGACGCAGACCTGTCGGCGCACTGGCGTGTCCATGAGTGGCCAATGAAGCTTCCAGAGGTCGGGCGGCACCCGGGCAGCGACGTCGTCCGTCACTTCGCCAACGAACTCCGCACGGAAGCCATCCTCGCTCACGGCCTCCTCGAGCGGGCGGTGCCTCGCCGGCGTCTTGTCCGCCCACCAGGCCTTGATGGTCGCGTATTTCGGGCCCAGCACATCCTCATAGATATCGCCGTTCTGGATGATGAGCGCGGCGATCCGCTCGGGGTGAGCGATCGCGTGCCTTAGCCCGATCTGGGAGCCGTAATCGTGGAGCCACAAGGCGTATCGTCCGAGGCCGAGCGCATCGGCGAGGCCGGCCAGCACGTCTGCATAGGCATCGAAATCATAGGCGAATTCCGACGGGTCGGGCGTGCCGCTGTAACCAAAGCCCGGCCAGTCGAACGCGATCGTCCGCCACCGGTCCGCGAGCGCCGGCATCAGCCGGCGGAACTGGAAGGAGGAACAGGGATAGCCGTGCGGCAGCAGCAGGACCGGCGCGCCGGCGCGTCCCGCTTCGCGATAGAAGATCGACATCCCGTTCAACGCCAAGCGCCGGTGCGCCAGTCCGCTCGCCATTCAGGCCTCCATCATCTGACACCACCTAAATGCGTTTAGGCGGTGAACGTTCCGAGGCCGGGGAGCCGTGTGGCGACGAACAATCGGCGCGATCACGCGCCATCGTTGTGCGGGTGGTGCCGAAGCCGACATGAGCGTAGGGCTTATCTGGCACCGTTCGGCTGTTCCGCTGGGCTGCCCCACCAGAAACGCTGCGTGTTCTCGCCGAGAACCCGCCCATACAATGCTCAATCAACCGCTCTTTCGCGGCAGGAGCCGTCCATGACCAATGAAAAAGGCCCGAACATCAAGAAGAAGCAGAAATGCAAGAACTGCGAAGGCAAAGGCCTGCTCAAGAAGGGCGACAAGGTGGTGAAGTGCCAGCGCTGCAAAGGCACGGGCGTGCGGTGATGATGAGGTGATGGCCTCCAATGCGGACGGCGTACTTTCCCAGGTTGCGCAGGCTCGCGACTGACGTTCACCGCATCTGACATCACGATTGGCACTTCCTGCGGCAAGACGCGTTGCGGTCTTTTCGAGGGAGCTGCAGATGACCAAGACCGACACGGAGGGCGTAAAGACCGGGACACCGCCGACGGGTTCGGCGGCGCTCAACCCCGGGGACGAAGCCGCACCGGGGACGATGGGCACCGGCGAAGATGTGTGTCCGGATTGCCATGGCAAGGGGCGGATCGACGGCGCGCCCTGCGCGACGTGCGGCGGCAGCGGGACCGTGATCCGGGCCGTCGGCGGGGCCTGAGCAAAGCGCGGGCCGCGCGGCGCTTGCGCCAGGCTGTGGCTTTCGATTGCGCCTTCATTGTTCCAGCAACGAACGGCCCTCGCCCGTGTTTTCCGGATGCGAGAAACACAATGAGGCGCAGCATGACCAAAGATGCCGGACTGAAGCCCGACGATTTCCCCATCGAAGCCGACAAGGACAAGCTCAGGACCCACAAGGGCGAGCCGGTGGCCTCGGCCGAGTCGGACACGATCGCGGATCAGATCGCCGAACGGCTGAACGAGCATGCTCACCAGGAAGAGCAGGATCGTTGGTCGGCCTAGGCAATTCGCCTTGCCGACACCCATCCGGAAAGAGCAACGCATAGTTTGTAGGACCGAGCTCGCAGGAACGACGTCGTTGGAACGACCTGGGGCCGTTGCGTATTGGGCCGCGCCGGGTCCTTGCGATTCCGGCAATGGCGGCCTCGGCTCGAAGCCCCGCCCCCGGGCCACAGGCCGGGGCCGCCTGACGGGGGATCGGCCCGGCATCTCAGGCCGTCTTGGAGGACTGCGCGAGAGACCATGGAGGCGCCCACACCAGGGATGCAAAACCCGCTTCGACAGGCGCGGCTCTACGGCTACCTGATCGAACGCGAGGGCGCGCTGTTTCATCCCGGCGGCAGCCACCCGCTGTGCAGCGCAGGCATGACGCGACGCATGATCGAGGCGGGCTGGCTGGTGAAAGCCGGCGATCGCTACGAGTTGACGCCGCAGGCGCAGGAACGGATCGCCCCGCGTGCGATGAGCTCGGGATGACTCATCGTCGCTGTCGCGGGATTTCCGCTCCCGCCCAGGAACAGGTGCGTGCCGAGATCTTTGCCTCGGCACGGCATGTGACGACGTCAAGCACAGGAGCGGACATGAAAAAGCTGGTTCTCGCAGGGCTCGTTGCGGCTCTCGCATTCCCCTCTTCCGCATTCGCGCAAGGCGGCGCGGGTGCGTCCAGGACCGGGTCGAGCATCGACTCCTCAGGCACCGGCGGCACGACGGGAGCGGGAGCCTCCGGCCTCAACACGTCATCGGACAACAATGGCGGCGGCGCGAACGCACCGGCCAAGTCCTCCACGACCCGGCCAGGCGACAACGACACCAGGCAAACCCAGGGCGGTCAGCAGGCTATGCCGGGCTCAGGCTCGACGGGAGCGAACCGCAAATAGGCGCGCCGCGAACCGCTGACCGATTGCCCTCACGCAAAAGGCCCGGATGATGATCCGGGCCTTGTCTCGTCACCACCAGGGATCCCAATAAGGCGGCGGAGCGTAGGCGTAAGGCACATAATAGGCCCGCCGCACGACGCGCGGTCCATAATAGCCGTAGGGCGGGCCATAGTAGCGCGGGCCATAATAAGCATCGGCCGCGAGCCCGGCCGCAAGCGCACCGGCAACAAGACCGAAGCCGATGCCGGGACCTCCCCAATGGCCGTGCCAGCCGCCGCGCCAGCCATGGGCTTGCGCCGGCGAGGCCGCCGCCACGAACAGGGCCGAGATCATCGTCAGGACCAACGCAAGTTTCTTCATATGCGACTCCCAGAACTTGGAAACCGACCGCAAAACGCCAGACCGGAATTGAAGTTTCCGAGCGTTCCGTAAAATTTTGCAGCGAGCCGACGGACGCGAATGCCGCCGCCGGCCGGACGCGGGCGAGAGCGGTGGCTCCCGCCCGCCGCTTCATGCTTACTTGCCGTTGATCGCGATGCGCCTCACCTTCTGTTGTGCCGCCGGTGACTTCGGCAGGGTGACGGTGAGAACGCCGTTGTTGAAGGAAGCCGCGACCTTGTCCTGGTCGACGTCATCGACCGGAATGCGCCGCTCGAAACGGCCATAGTAACGCTCGCTGAAGAGACGTTCCTTGTCTTCCGTTTCGCTCTTCTTCTCGCCGCTGATCGTCAGCACGCCGTTGGCAAGCTCGACGTTGACGTCCTTCTGTTCGAGACCGGGAAGCTCGGCGACGACCTTCACTTCCTTGTCGCTCTCGTCGAGTTCGACGTTCGGCCAGCCCATTGCGGTCGAGGAGCCGAACGGACTGAGATCAAAGCTGCGGAAGGCGTCGTCGAACAGCCGGTTCATCTCACGATGAAGCGCAAGCAGCGGGTTGCCGGCTTCGCCGCGCTGAACGGCCATATTGCGTGAGCCGTTGTTCCACGGAATGAGATCGCGTAGTGCCATTGTCGTTTCTCCTTATCTCCTGTCTTGATTGTCGATTGGCGCAGCTCGGCGCGCGGCGAGGGCCACGCACGCGCTGCAAAGCCCGGACGATCAACTCGTCAGGCCGCCTGCTTGTGCTCGATTTCGGGTCGGCATTGCCGGCAGCATCGATCGCGATGCGACGCGGCGGAACGGCGGTCGAAACCGATGGTCGAACGCCAGAGGGGAGACATATCGTCGGTTCTCATAACCACATCCTCCTGTGAGCAACATGGATTAAGAGCATCACCGGGGCGAGCCCCGATGGCCTTGCCGGACCCTGCTTTGGCGTCCGGCACCGCACTCGCATGCGGCTGCCAAAAGAATTAGGAGGCGGCGATTTGGTTTCAAGAGCCGGCTGCCAGGCGCCCGCCGATAGCAGCCCGAACCTTTTCGAACGCGCGCATTTCGATCTGCCGCACCCGCTCGCGTGAAACGCCATACCGTGCCGCGAGCTGCTCAAGTCTCAGCGGCGGCTCGGAGAGCCAGCGCGCCTCGAGAATGTCGCGCTCGCGCGGCTTGAGGACGCCCATGGCGCCGGCGAGGGCTTCACGCCTCCGTCTGGTTTCTTCCTGCTCGGCGTACGCGGCTTCAGGACTGGACGCGGGGTCGACGAGCCAGTCCTGGACTTCGCCGCCGTCGGCGTCGCGCACCAAGGCATTGAGCGACAGGTCGCCGCCGAGGCGCCGGTTCATCTCGATGACGTCGTTCTCCTGCACGCCGAGCCGCCGCGCGATCCGGCTGGCGTGCTCGGGGCGGAGATCACCATCCTCCAGGGCGGAAATTTCCGCCTTGGTCCGGCGAAGCTTGAAGAACAGCTTCTTCTGCGCCCCGCTGTTGGCAATCTTGACCAGCGACCAGGACCGCAGGATGTATTCCTGGATCGACGCCTTGATCCACCACATCGCGTAGGTCGCGAGCCGAAAGCCCCGCTCCGGCTCAAAACGCTTGACGGCGTGCATCAGGCCGACGTTTCCTTCGGAAATGATGTCCGCAACCGGCAGGCCGTAGCCGCGATATCCCATCGCAATCCTGGCAACGAGCCGCAGATGGCTTGTGACGAGATGATAGGCTGCCTCGCGGTCGCCGTGCTCGCGCCATCGCTTGGCGTAGGCGATTTCCTGATCGGGCCGCAGCATCGGAAACTTGCGAATTTCCGCCAGGTAATGTGTCAATCCGCCCTCAGACGACAGCATCGGAACAGTTGCAGTGCTTCCCATTGCCCACCTCTTCGAGTTGGTCTGCTTACGCTCCAAAATCGACATGACAAAAAATGGTTTCGGCCGACGATGTAACGACCGGTGGGGCCGGCGCGTGAGTTTGCGGCGGCTCTGGCCGGGTCACGAGATAGAGCTCGCCCGCCACCAACAGGAGGGCAGCGACGGCCAGGGCCAACATGCCGAGCACCAGATCGCTGTAGTCATCCATGCGCGTTCGAAAGTATGTCGATGTCGAAGATCGGCAGCCATCGCTTTTGGCTGTCCGCGACGTCGAACGTCGTCACCGGAATTTTGTTCCGGACTTTCGGCGCCCCGCCGGGACGCGGCCTCACCCCGCCAGCGAATTCCTCGTCGCGCGAAGAATATCGTCCGACAGCTTGGGATCGTCCACGGCGCGGGCAAGCACGAGGGCTCCCACCATGGAGGCGGCGGCGGCGAGCGCCTTGTCCTCGCGCTGGCGTGGCTTCAGATCGGTGGCCATTCGGCTGCTCAGCAAGCCGATCACGCCGCGCACGCCGGCGGTGAAACGCTGCTTCAGGCCGCTGCTTTGACGTGACACTTCACAGGCGAGCGCAGCGAAGGGGCAGCCGGCGGCGGGATCGTCGCGATGCCCCGGCGAGAGATAGTGCGAAACATAGTCCTCGAGCTCGAAGGCCTCGGGGAATTCCTGACCCTTGGCGTCGATCGCATGGGCCACCGCCTCCTCGACCAGCCGCTCCTTGGAGCCGAACTGGCTATAGAGGCTGCCGTGCGTCATCCCGGCCGCCTCGGCGAGCGCGTCGACACCGACGCCGGCGATGCCGCGCTCCCGCAGCAGGCGCGAGGCGGTCTCGAGAATATGCTCGCGATTTTTGGCGGCCTGTTCCTTTGAGACGCGCATGGGACCGATCCTTAGAGGCGGGGCTTGACTTTTATAATTACGATCGTCATGTATATCAATAGTTACGATCGTAATCAAACGATTTCAGGCCCGGTAGTGGCGTCGGAGAGGCATTATGAACAGGATTACACCGAAGATCGCGCTAGTGACCGGCGCCTCCTCAGGCATCGGCCAGGCGACGGCGGAGCGACTCGCGAACGCCGGCTACAAGGTGTTCGGCACCAGCAGGCGGGGCGCGCAGGCGGGCAAGCAGGCGTTCGAGATGCTGGCTCTCGACGTCACCAGCGATGCATCGGTGGAAGCCGCCGTCGGCGAAGTGATCCGGCGCGAGGGTCGCATCGACCTGCTCGTCAACAACGCCGGCTTCGGCGTTGCCCCTGCCGGCGCGGAAGAGAGCTCGATGGAGCAGGCGCGCGCGATTTTCGAGACGAACTTCTTCGGCCTGATCCGGATGACGCGCGCCGTCGTGCCGCACATGCGGCGCCATGGAAGCGGCCGCATCATCAACATCGGCTCAGTGCTCGGCTTTCTGCCGATGCCTTACGGCGCGCTCTATGCCGCGACCAAGCACGCCGTGGCAGGCTATTCGGAATCGCTCGACCATGAACTGCGCACGCGGGGCATCCGGGTCTCCGTAGTCGAGCCCGCCTACACCAAGACGCCGTTGGACGCGAACTTCATGGAGCCCGACGCCACGCTCGACGAATATCGCGAGGCGCGCGCCGGCGTGACCAAGCGGGTGAACGAGGTGATGGCGACGGCCGAACAGCCCGGCGTCGTGGCCGATGCCGTGCTGAAGGCCGCGAGCGCGGTGCGCCCGCAACTCAAATACGCGGCCGGCAGCCTTGCGAAGCGCCTGCGATTTCTGCGCCGGTTCGCGCCCGCAGCCCTGGTGGATGCCGGAATCCGAAAGGATTTGCGGCTGGATGCGACGGCGGCGCTGCAGCCCGCCCGCACCGCGCGGGCTTTCTGAGGGCCGCAATCTTGCCAGTGCGAAGAACCTTCGGACCGAGAGAAAAAATGAGAGCCCTCGTGTTCAAGCGCTACGGCAAGCCGGACCAGATCGCGTTGGCCGATATCCCGCGGCCGACGCCGAAGCCGAACGAAATCCTGGTCCAGGTTCATGCCGCGGGGTTGAACCCGATCGACAACATGATTCCGAAGGGAACGTTCAAGCCGATCCTGAAGTTTGAACTGCCGGCCACGCTGGGCAGCGACCTGGCGGGCGTCGTCGTCGAGGTCGGAAGCCGCGTGACCCGCTTCAAGCCGGGCGACGCCGTCTTCGCCAGCATCTTTGATCTCGGCACAGGCGCTCTCGCCGAATTCGCGACCGTGCCGGAGGATGCCGCCGCGCTCAAGCCGCCGAACCTGGACTTCGTGCACGCGGCCTCGATCCCGATGGTCGGCCTGACATCGTGGCAAGCTCTTAGGGAGCGCATACGTCTCAAACCCGGCCAGAAAGTCTTCATCCCCGCCGGCGCCGGCGGGATCGGCACGTTCGCGATCCAGCTCGCGAAATATTTCGGCGCCAAAGTGGGGACGACGACCAGCACTGGAAATATCGATCTGGTGCGCAGCCTCGGGGCTGACGAGGTGATCGACTACAAGACCCAGCAATTCGAGGAAGCGCTGCGGGACTACGACGCGGTGCTGGGCACGCTCAGGGGCGATGCGGTCGAGACATCGCTTCGGATCCTGAAGCGGGGGAGCAGGATTGCCTCGCTGGTCGGGCCGCCGGACGCCGCGTTCGCGCGCGACCGCGGGATGAACGTCGTCATGGTGTTCCTGTTCGGATGGCTGAGCCGCAAGATCATTCGCCGCGCCGGCAAGATCGGCGCGGAGTATTCGTTCGTGTTCGTGCACCCGGACGGCAGGCAACTCGCCGAGATCGGCGAGCTTCTCAAGGCGGAGCGTATCCGGCCGGTGATCGACAAGGTCTTTCCGTTCGAACAGGCGAAAGACGCGCTGGCCTATCTCGAAAAGGGACGAGCCAGGGGGAAAATCGTCGTCCAGATGAGATGAGGGCGTGGATCCGCCCCGCGCGCAATCGCCTCAGTCCCCACCCCGCCACCGCTCCGGCACGCTCTTGAGCCCACACCCTCGTTCATCGTCGTTTCGAAAACGCAGATGCGTTTTCCGATACGCACGATCGCCCATGTCGGGCCTGATGCAATCTTCTGCATGACACCACATCATCGCTGCAGCGCTCTCATCAGCACGGGAAGACAGAATCCATGATGTCACAATCTGACGAGTCCGCGCCGATGGCGGACATTCCGTACGGTGAGCGGACGAAGATCACCATCGAGCGCAAAGGCCACATCGTGCTGATCGGCATCAACCGGCCTGGCATCGACAATCGGCTGGACCCGGAGGCGACAGAGAGCCTGGCGAGAGCCTACTACCAGTACGATCGAGATCCCTCGCTGCGTGCAGCGGTTCTGTTCGGCTACGGCGAACGCTTCTCCAGAGGTGTCGATGTCGACGCCTACAAGGCATTTGCTCAATCGGGAAAGACGATGATGGAGGGACCCGGCTTCATCGACCCTCTCGGGCGGACCAAACCGGCGCTCACCAAGCCGCTGATTGTCGCGGTGCATGGCGATACCTGGAATATGGCGCACGAAATCTTCCTCGTTGCGGACATCCGCATAGCATCGGAAGACACGGATTTCGGCCAGGACGAGAACACGCACGGCCGCTTTCCCGGCGGCGGCTCAACCGTTCGCTTCCCACGAGAAGCCGGCTGGGGAAATGCCATGCGGTTCATTCTGACGGGCGATCATTGGGATGCGAACGAAGCGCTCCGGATGGGAACGGTTCAGGAGGTGGCAACAAACCGCGACGCCGCTCGCGCGAAGGCCGTCGAGATCGCCGAGAAGATCGCCGCATGCGCTCCCCTCGGCATCAAGACCTCGATTGCGTCCTCGCACCTTGCGCTCGAAGACCCCGAGGCCGCGCTTGCCCAACTTGGCGACCAATATCGTGCGCTGCTCACGACCAGGGACTTCCAGGAAGGGCGGGATGCCGAGGCACAGAAGCGTCCACCCGTTTACGAAGGACGGTGAGAGCTTCACCCACTCTCACCCCTCCACTCTATAGAGTCTCCATTTTTCCGGCACGCCCTTGAGCCGGTGAATGCCGTGATCTTTCAGGTTGATCGCCGACTGCGACGCCATCAGCTCCTTCACCGCGCTCGACACCAGCACCTCGCCGGCGCTCGCCTTTGCGGCGACGCGGGTGCCGATGTGGAAGGCCAGGCCGACCGCCTCAGTGCCACTCACGGTGTATTCGCCGGCATGCAGGCCGACCCTGATCTCGAGGCCGAGCGTACGCACGGCCTTCTGGATCGCGGTCGCGCAATTGATTCCGGCGGCCGGCGTCTTGAACGTCGCCAGCACGCCGTCGCCCGTCGTCGTGACTTCCTTGCCGCGCGAGCTCTTCAGCTCCTTGCGGACCGCCGCGTAATAATGGCCCATGATCTTGGTCCAGCGGACATCGCCGAGCTTTGCGGCTTTTGCGGTGGAGCCGACGATATCGACGATCAGGATCGTGGCAAGCGCCCGCTTGAGCTCGGTGTTGCCTGCGGCCGGTCGGCGCCGGAGCACGATCGCGCCGGTCAGCGGTTCATAGCGATGATTGCGGCGCCGCGCGATCGCGGCCTTGGCGTAATCCTGGGCGCGCTGCGCGCTGCCGCAGCGAATTGTCTTCTGCTGCGGCAGACGCGTCCAGTAGACCTTTCGTCCGTCACCCGCGCCCTGGACTTCCACGGCGCCCCATTTCAGGAGGATCGCCGTGCCAACGCGCCGGACACACCACGCCTTCGACGTGTAACCCGATACGTTCGACTGATGGATTCCGATGCGGAGGAATTTTGGCATGTACTGCGGCCGATCGATGACACGCTTGGACGAAACGCTTGGTTGCGCTTCGCACCGAGCGTAGTCACACAATCCTGCGTTGGCAACAGGACTCGATGATCGCCCGCTGCTTAGCCGGGGGCCTCCGTCATCTTCAAAACGCAAAAAGCTCGATCGGATCGCTGAAGCCGCGCACCTCATATTTTCCGACATGCTCCAGCTCGAACTCTCGCTCGACCAGCTCGGCAAAGTCGCGTGACAGCAACACTTTCTTTCCCAATTGCTTGGTCAAGGCTTCGAGGCGTGAGGCCATGTTGACGGCGGGACCGATCACGGTGAAGTCGAGCCGGGTGGACGATCCGATATTGCCGTACATGACGTCGCCGACATGGACGCCGATGCCGTAGTTCAGCGGCGCTCGGCCGGTGCCGTCGTTGCGCGCGTTCAACGCGATCATGGCCTGCCTGGCTTCGGTCACGGCATGCAGCAGGTTTGCGCAGGCCTTGGGCTCGCTCAGCGGAAAGATGGCGAGCAGGCCGTCACCGATGAATTTCAGGATCTCGCCGCCATGCCGCGCGATCGGCTCCGACATCGCGTCGAAATAATCGTTGAGCAGATCGATGACGTCGTCGCGCGGCCAATTGTCGGAAATCTTGGTGAAGTCGCGCAGATCGCAGATCATGATCGCGGCGCGCACCGTCGTACCGGTACCGCGCCGCGTGGCGCCGGCCAGGATGAGCTCGCCGGCATGGGAGCCGACATAGGTCTCGAGCAGCGTTCGCGCCAATCGATTCTTAACGCGGATCTCGCTGACCAGCGCCAGCACAGGCAACAAGTTCTTGAGGGCAGCGACATGGGTGTCGTCGAAGCCGCCGGGCCGGTTGGTCGCGAAGGTGACGAGATGGCGCTTGCCGAGCGTATGATAGAGCGGCCAAGCCACATAGTCGGTGAGGCCCTGCGCGCGCATCTCGCGGTAGAGCGCGTGATTGCGGCCGAGCGCTGGGTCCTGCTCGAGATTTTCGCGCAACTCGGTCGCGCCGTCGAACATTTCGTTGGCGGGACTGCCGATATATTCAGACCGCTCGCGGACGTCATGGTCGACCCGTGCAATCTCTGCCTCGCGCATGCCGTCGGCCCACATGAAGCGGGCGCCCAGCCATTGCGGGTGCTGGATCAGCACGTGAAGGGTTGAGCGCGCCAGCGGAATGCCGGCCTGCTGAAGCCGGATGCACATCTCGGCAAAGATATTGTCGATAAAGCGCTGGTCGCGCGTGCCGTTGATCAACCAGTCGACGACGCCGTCGGACAGCGTGGCGGATTTGTTCTCTGGCGCGGTCATATCTGCCCGTTCATATCGTGGCCACCCATATCGCGCTTGGGGCGGCGGCCTGCATCAAGGCAGATATCGTGCTCCGGCGCGACGGCGTCAACCTAGCCAGTTGCATGGATTGTACGCATCGCTCTGATCGGCGGGAACGCCGTTCAGCCGACGACCTGGATAGAGCCCAGCACGGCCAGCCCCGAGACGAGCGCAAGCGTCGATGCCCCCGTCAGTTCGACTTTCAAGGTGTTTTCGTGCGAAATCGAAAAATCCGTGCCTTCGAGACGGATAGTGCAGTCGCCGCGCGCCGCATAAATTAGATGCGTGCCGGCGGAAAATCGCCGCTCACCGGGCTCCTTAAGCGCTTCGAGCTCAAGCGCGACCGCACCGCGCCGGCCCATCAAATTCACCACCTCGACTCGCCCTTCCTCGAGCCGGGTCACGATCTCGAGCTCGCCGGTGAAGCGCACCGTCGTAAACGGCTCGCGCTCGTCGAATTCCTCGGTGGGCGACTTCAGCACCAGCCCGCGTCCGCCGACCACCATCTGCAGGCGGTCGATGCCGGGCATATGGGAGAATGGCCCCGGCGCCACAATCGGCGTGGTCGCGAAGCGCCAGAGCAGGCTGTCCCAATCCTTCACGGATTCAGCGCGATGGGCATCCGCAATATCGGTGAAGATGCCGCCGCCGTTCTTCCAGGGCGAGCGGGCGTAGTCTTCGGATTTCAGCAGTGTGGTTTTCATGCCTTTGAGGCTTATCAGATGAGCAGGCCCTGCGAAACTGTCGCGTCGAGCCGCAGCCTGTTACGGATCGACGTCACATCCCGCTCAGGCCGCTATCGACCGCGAGCGTTTGCGCGGTGACGTAGACGCTCTCGTCCGAGAGGAAGAACAGCACGGCATAGGCGATTTCCCAGGCGGTGGCCTGGCGGCCGAACGGGACGTGACCCTTGCCGCGCGAGGGGCGGCCGGCGCCGGCCTCGCGACCGTTCGGCGTGTCGACGAGACCGGGATAGACGAGGTTGGCGCGGATGCCGCGGCGCGATCCGAGATGGGCGATGTTGCGCATGAGGCCGCCGAGCGCGGCTTTCGAGGAATCATACACCGCCATCTGCGAGCCGGCCTTCAGAGCGGCGATGGAGGAGATGAAGACGATCGATCCGCCGTTGCCGTATTTCGGCAGGCCGCGCGGCAGCACAGCATCGGACCGCGAACGTTGACGTCGTAGATCGCATTCCACTCCTCGGGGCTGACGGCGTCGAGGCCGACCTTGCCGAAGGTGCCGATGTTGAGGACCATGCCGTCGAGCCCGCCCATGGCGCGATGTGCTTCCTCGATCATGCGCTGGACGTCGGATTCAGAGGTGACATCGGCCGTGATGGCAAAGCCCTCGCCGCCTTCGTCGGTGATGTGCTTGACGGTCTGCTGCGCGGAGGTGTGGTTGAGATCGGCGACCGCGACCTTCGCGCCCTCGCGCGCGCAAAGAATGCTCATGGCGCGGCCGTTGCCGATCGGATCGGTGGCGGCGTCGAACACACGCTGGCCACCGGCGACGATCAGGATGCGACGCCTCTCAAGGCGTCCCCTGCCCGGCGCTTCGCCCAGCGATTCCGCACTCGGCGCGCGAACATAGCGCTCCAGCCTGGTCTCGGAATTCTCACGCATGCGCGCCGCCTATCTCTTGCCGCTGTCGTAGACCTTCATGCCGGCTGCCGGGTCGAGATCGGTCTCGGTCGCCTCGGTGACACGCGCCATCATCATGTAGAAGCCGAGCGCGACAATGGATTCGACGATCTCCTGGTCGCTGAAATGCGCGCGCATGGCGGCGAAGATCTGCTCGGGAACGCGAACGTGCTCGACCACTTCGCGGCCGAATTTCAGCAGCGCGCGCTCGGCCTCGCTCAAACCGGCAGCATCGTAATCGGCGCGCTCGACCGCATCGATCTGTGCTTGCGTGCAGCCGACACCAAGCGCGATCGGCACGTGCTGGCGCCATTCATAGGCACCGCCTTCGAGCTGGGCGGCCTGAAGGATCAGGAGCTCGCGATGGACCGCACTGAGCTTCTGCTTGTGCAGGATCGAATTGCCGAGCCGCATCGCCGGGATCATGTTGGCCTCGGCATGGGCCATCATGCGGAAAATATTCAGCTTGACCGGCATGCGGTCGAACGAGGCGCGGATGTTGCCGCTCGTCGTCTCCGGATCAATCAGGGGCAGCCTTGCCACGAGTCTCTCCCTTGGCTTTTCGTTTCTTATTGTCCTGTGTCCCGCCATCCGCCGCGATCAGCGACAGGAAGAAGGTGAGATAGCTGTCGATCGCCTCGATCACCTTCGGCCGCGGCGACGGTGCCGCGCCCATCACGTAATGCTCGAGACGGATGTAGATCAGCCCGGCCGCGAACAGCCGCGCGGTCTCGCGTGGGTCCGGCGTCGAGACGAGACCGGCGAGCGCAAAGCCGCGGAAATAATCCGTCATCATGCTCTGCTCGCGCGCATAGAAATGATCGGCGAATTTGGCGCGGATGCCGGGCACGCGGTTGCGCTCGGCGGTGATCACTTTCTGGAACTGGTGCTCGCGCGGATCGGACCATTGCTCGACGAGATCCAGTGCAAACTGGCGGCAGAACGCGGCGGGCTGGCGCGCGAGCTGCTTGTAGCGCGGCTCTTTCAGCCGGCTCGCCGAGCTGGCCGGGCCGTGCTCGCTGACGATCGCCTCGAGGATCGCGGCCTTGCCGGCGAAGTGATTGTAGAGGCTGCTCTCGCGAATGCCGACGCGACGCGCGAGCTCGCGCATCGAGGCGCCGCCATAGCCGCTCTGCGCGAACAGATCGAGCGCCTCGGCGAGAATGCGCGCGCGGGTCGTGGGCGCAGCCGCTTCCGCCGCGCTGGTGGTGTGGACAGCCATGCGGGCTTGACTAACGAACGATCGTTCGCTAGTCAACCGCCGGCACGATCGCTCGTTCGGTCTTGCGCTTCAACTCCGCTGTCAAAAGAAGCGGAGAGCAATCTGGGGAGATCAGGTCATGGCGCGCTTCGTCCATTTTCGTCTGCTGCGCGCCGCAACTTTGTCATTGGTCATAACGTTCTCGGCAGTGCTGCCTGCGCGGGCCGAGGATCCGGCCGCCTATCCCACGCACAAGATCAGGATGCTGCTGCCTTATGCGGCCGGTGGCGGCGGCGACGTGATCGGACGACTGCTCGGCGACAGGATAGGCAAGACGCTCGGACAGAGCGTCTATATCGAGAACCACACCGGGGCTGCCGGCACGCTCGGCACCCAGATGGTCGCGGCGTCGGCGAATGACGGCTACACCATCACCGTAGGCGGCATGACCACGCATGTGCTGGCGCCGGCGATCTATCCGAAACTGCCTTACGATTCGATCAAGGATTTCACCACGATCGGGCGCATCGGCACGTCCTCGATCATGCTGGTGGCGACCAAGGATTTTGCCGCCAACGACATCAAGGGCCTGATCGCGCTGGCCAGGAAGGGCGAGCCGATCCAGTACGGAAGCTGGGGCGTCGGCTCGACCGGACAGTTCTGCGCGGAAATCCTGATGCAGCAGACCGGAATCAAGATGGACCACGTGCCGTTCAACGGCATCGCCAAACTGGCCGGCGATCTGCTCGGCGGCCACATCTCGCTGGCGACGCTCGACATGGCGACCGCGACGCCGCTGGTGAAGGACGGCTCGATCAAGGCGCTGGCCGCCTGCGGCGAACGCTCGCCGAGCCTGCCGGATGTCGCAAGCTACAAGGAACAAGGCGTGCCGTTCGACCGCAGCCTGTCCTGGGCGATGTATGCGCCTGCGGGGCTTGCCGAACCGATCGCAAGAAAGCTGTCCGCGGCGCTGAAGGACGCGCTCGCCGATGCCGAGGTGAAGGAGAAGCTGCTGGGGCTTGGCATCACGCCGCAATTCGTGCCGGGCGACGAGCAGCGTGACATCAACGCCCGCGACATCGCGGCCTGGAAGCAGGTTGCCAAGGACGCCGGCATTGAACTGAAGTGATCAAGCTGACAAGAGGAGCGCGGGCATGAGCCGCATCTTCGGCGCGGTACGCCAGAACGGTTATGTGGTGCGGGACATCCACTCCGCGATGAAGCACTGGATCGAGGTGATGGGCGTCGGTCCCTGGTACTACATGGACCGCGTCAAGACCGACTGGTTTTGCCATCGCGGCGAAAACTCCGCCGTCGAGATGAGCATCGCGCTGGCCAATTCCGGCGATCTCCAGATCGAGCTGATCCAGCAGCGCAACGACGCGCCCTCGCTATACAGGGAATTCCTCGAGTCCGGCCACGAAGGCCTCCAGCACATGTCCTACTGGAGCCACGACTACCAGGCGCTCTACGACAGGGCGCTCGGGCTCGGCTACAGGATCGGCCACGAGGGCCAGATCGGCGGCGACAGAGGGCGCTTTGCCTATTTCGACACCCAGGCCCATCCAGGCACCGTGATCGAGATCTCCGACATCAGCGGCACCAAGGGGCCGTTCTTCGAGAAGGTCCGGCAGGCGGCTTTGAGCTGGGACGGCACGCGGCCGATCCGCGAGGTCGGAGGGGGCCGATGACGCTGGCCGGCGAAGGCGATGCAGGAACCGGCCGGGTTCACCGCGCTGCTGGCGCGGTAGACGGCAATCCATGGTAACGTGAGCCTCGTCTCCGAACTTCAGCGAGGCAAGCATGTCCAACACTGACAAGGTTTTCGCCGGCTCGATCCCGAAGCTTTACGACGAATATCTGGTGCCGATGATCTTCGCCGTTTACGCCGACGACATCGCAAGACGTGTCGCGGCCCGGTCTCCCTCCGTGCTGCTCGAGATCGCGGCAGGCACCGGCGCCGTGACGCGCGCGGTGGCGGCGGCGCTGCCGCGCGGTGTCCGTTATGTCGCCACCGACCTCAACGAGCCGATGCTCGCCGTCGCGGCGCAGCGTCAGGCAGACGACGATCGAATCTCGTGGCGCCAGGCCGACGGGTCGGCCCTGCCCTTCGACGATGCAGCCTTCGACGTGGTCTGCTGCCAGTTCGGCGCCATGTTCTTTCCGGACCGCGTGAAGGCCTACGGGGAAGTGAAGCGCGTCCTCAACGGCAATGGCACGTTCGTGTTCAACGTCTGGGATCGCATCGAGGACAATGTGCTGACGCATGAAGCGACCGTCGCGCTCGAAAAGCTGTTTCCCGACGACCCGCCTCGTTTCATGGCCCGGACGCCGCACGGCTATCACGACAAGGCCGTCATCAGAACCGACCTCGAACGCGCAGGCTTCCGTGACATATCGATCGAAACGCGAGCTGAAATAAGCCGGGCCCCGTCGCCCGAGCACGTCGCGATCGCGCTCTGCCAGGGCACGCCGCTGCGCAGCGAGATCGAGGCACGCGATGCCAGCAAGCTTCAGGCTGCGACCGACATCGTCGCCGAGGCGATCCGAACGCGCCATGGGTCCGGACCGATCGAAGGCAAGATCCAGGCTATCGTCATCGAGGCGCGGCGATAGTGCGAGCTTCGATCCGCCCGCTCCTACCAGAAGCCCCGCTGCATCGGCTGTGCCGGCTGATAATATTGATACTGGCCGCGCCGGCGCGGATTGACGGGCTGCGGATTCGGATCGCGCTGGAAGAAGAAGCCGAAACCGTTGCCGCCATTGTCCCAGCCGTCATCGCTCGCCATGGCCATCGGAGGCGCGGTCGGCTTGCGCGTGATGAAACCGCCCTGGGGCTGGTTGCTCAGCACTGCGACGAACTCGGTGCGGTAGTTGGTCTCGCTGCTCAGCGGCTCGTCCGAGATGATGATCGAGGAGCGCGGCAACGCGGTCGGCGCGATGCGATCGAGCACCTCCTGTGGGATGGTGATGCGGTCGAGTGCGTTCTTGGCGTTGTCGCTGTCTTCGATCGTGACCACGCTCCAGCGCAGGCCGGTGTCGGTCTTCGCCATCGCGGTGAAGATATGCGTGCCGAGCGGCTGATCCGGATTGCGGATCGTGACGGGAACCTCGATGCTGGTGTCGAACACCTCGCCGCCGCCGTCCGGTGCCGGCTTGTGCGTGTTCCGCCGCACGTAGAGCTTCTGCGTCGCGCGGCTGATGTAGACCGAGACCGGCTCGAGTGCGAGCTTTGCGTCGGTCGCGGCCTTCACGGCATCGGCCTTCCTGGCCGCTGCCGCCTTGGCGGCCTCTTTCGTGGCAGCCACCGCGTCGCGCTTCGGTTGTGCGGCGCTCT
Organism: Bradyrhizobium sp. 23; assembly: GCF_023073295.1. NCBI lineage: Bacteria > Pseudomonadati > Pseudomonadota > Alphaproteobacteria > Hyphomicrobiales > Nitrobacteraceae > Bradyrhizobium > Bradyrhizobium sp. 23. The sequence goes on from NZ_JADPJF010000132.1 coordinate 111,341, forward strand.
TGGCGGCATCGAGCTGCGTCGCCGCGTCGGCGGCCTTCTGCTTCAGCTCCTCGGCCTTGGCGCGGGCCTGATCGGTCTTGGCGGCCGCGAGCTGCCTGTCGGCGAAGGCGAGCTCGGCGTCGGCGCGGGTCTTCTGCTGTTCCAGCTTGCGCAACGAGGCCGGCAGCGATGCCGCCTCTTTCGCGGCCGCCGTCGCGGCCTTCTTGGCCTCGTCGGCCGCCCTTGTGGCCTCCTCGGCCTCTCCGGAGAGCCTGCCGATTTGGCCCGGCGCCGCCGCAATGGCGTCTCGCTTCGGCATGAACAGTGCGGGATGAACGATGTCGATCGGAGCCGCGTCGTTCGGCGAGATGATCACCCGCATCCCGATGTTGGTCTTGTCGAACAGGCCCTCCGCAAAGCCGAACGGCATCCGCACGCAGCCATGCGAAGCGGCGTAGCCGGGCAGCGGCCCGCCATGCAGCGCGATGCCGTTCCAGGTGATGCGCTGCATGTTCGGCATCCAGGCGTCGTCATACATGGTCGAGTGGTGGTCCTTGTCCTTCTCGATGATGGCGAAGACGCCGGCCGGCGTCTCGCGTCCCGTCGTGCCGGTGGAAACCGGCGCGCGAAAAATCCAGCCCTCGGCGTCGTAGAAGGTGACCTGCTGGCTCTTGATCGACACGATCGCCATGATCGGTTCGCCGGCCTCGCGCGGTGCCACCGCCTCGGCCGGCTGACGCGCCTGCTTGGCCGCATTGGCCGGAGCCACGGCCGCAAAGGCGAGCATTGCCGCCAGGGTCACAATTCCGGGGGGCCCCCAACGCCGCATCGCCACGGTGGATTGCGCCGTTGTCATCAGGTTTCTCATGCCATCCTCGGTCGAAATGCCAGTCCGCCGGTCATTGATCAGATTGCGATCTTTGAATTAAGAAATCGCAGCCGCCTTACGTTCCGTCTGTGGCGACATTCGGCACGTTCCGGCGATAAATCTCATATACGACGGTTAACGCAGGCGGAAGGGCGCCGCGCGGCCGAAGCTGGCGGTCTATCGCTGCGACAGAATGACCGGGGATCGGTGACACGGCTGCCAGCGCCCGGCGTCGGACGGCGAAGCCACGTTGAACGGCCGCTAGACGCCCATCGCGTTCCGATCGCGCGGATTCACGCCGGTCGGCGGCCGCGCGGGGCGGCGTAAAGCTAAGCCACTGGAGTCAAGGCTGCCTTTTCAAACAAGGCTGCCTTGCCAAACAAGGCTGCCTCTCCAAAGGAGACGAGCCGCTGCCGTTCCTCGTCCCACAAGGTCAGCCGCACGGTCCGCAAACTCTGGAGCAGCGTGATCCGCCCGACACCAGCGAACTGCGGATGGTCGCGCAATACGTCCTGCAAGCGATAGCAGGGAATTCGACTGGACAAATGATGGATGTGGTGGACGCCGATATTTGCCGTGAACCATCGCAAGACACCCGGCAATTGGTAGTGAGAGCTGCCGTGCAGCGCGGCGTCGTGAAAGTTCCAGGTCTCGTCGTGGGCCCAATGCGTGTGCTCGAACTGGTGCTGGACGTAGAACAGCCACACACCGATCGACGCCGCCAGGACAACGATCGGCAGATGCACAAGCAGCAACGGCCCATAGCCGACCAGCCAGATCATCGTGACGGCGAGAACCGCGAGGGCGATGTTCGTGCCCATCGTGCTCAACCAGGGTTTCCAGCCGCGACGCATCATCCCGACCGGCAATCGGTGCTTCAAGATGAACAAATACGAGGGACCGGCGCCAAACATCACGAGGGGATGTCGATACAAGCGATACAGCGTCCGGCGCCATCGCGACCGCCCGAGAAATTCGCGCGTGGTCAACGTATCGATGTCGCCCAAGCCCCTGTGGTCGAGATTGCCGGAATTCGCGTGATGGCCCGCATGGTTATGCCGCCAGTAGCCGTATGGCGTCAGTGTCATCACGCCGATGGCACGGCCGACCCAATCGTTGGCAACGCGGCCGCGGAAGAACGAGCCGTGTCCGCAATCGTGTTGGATCATGAAGAGGCGGACCAGCAAACCCGCCGCGGGCACCTCGAGCAGGAGGGCAAACCAATAGCCCTGGTCAAGAGCGACCCAGATCAGAGCCCAGATGACGACGAACGGGATCGCCGTGATCGCCAGTTCGAGGACACCCCGCGTATTGTCAGGCTCGCGATAGCGGGCAAGCAACTGCGCCGATGCGCGGATTTCCGGCGTTCCTTGGGTCATATCTGCTCTGCTCCCGACATGCCGCCCAAGAAGCACAGTTATGGCCACGGACGCAACAAAATCGCCCTCCGCCCTAGACCCGGGCGGCTGTGCGCTTCCGGTCGGAACCGAGCCATCGCCAGGCCAGGCGGCGCTTTCAGAGCTTCAGACGCTGAGGCCGAGCCTCGTCAGGCATCGCGGCTTAAACGCCCAGCGCCTTGCGGTTGAAGGTTCGCAGGAAACGCAGCGACAGCGTCCGGACGTTTGCGATGTTCAGCAACCACGCGGCAGCGGCATAAGCGAGCCCGCCGGCGAGGCTCACGAGCATGAGCGGGACGAGGCCGATGCCATTGACCTGGGATCGTGCCACGAGGATCGCAGCCGCCATCGCCGCGGCGGAGACCGCAACGCCGGCGAGGCGGTGGAGGTCGAACGGGACCGGATGGGCGCGATGCATCAGCACGACGGCAACGAGGAAACCGATCGCTTCGGTTGCAAGGGTCGCCAGCGCCGCGCCGTAGAGACCATGGCCGGCCACCAGCACGAACATCAACGCCACGCTGACGACCAGCGTCAGGAACGACTGCGCCGCCAGCATGAACGGTCGCTCGGCAAGCTGGAAGCTGATCTGCACATAGAACTGATTGGCGATGCCGAACAAGCGCGCGAGCACCAGGGTCGGCAGCAATACCGACACGCCGGCGCGGAAGTCGACGCCGACGAGCGTGCCGGCGACCTGGTCGGCTGCGAGCGCGAGCCAGACCGCGACGGGCGCAACTACGACGAGCAGAAGTTCGAGGCTCTCGGTCAGCC
>NZ_JADPJF010000132.1:114432-136004 GCF_023073295.1 Bradyrhizobium sp. 23
GCTCCCGCGTCGTCTCGATGTTCTTGTCCGACAATGACCGGAACACCAACGGCACGGTCGCCGCGGCGACGCTGGAGGCGATCATGACCATGAACTGTCGCGGCAGATCGGCGGCGACGCCAAAGATTCCGGCGGCGTCCTTGCCGAGCAAATAAGCCACGATGAGGCGGTCGCAGGCCGAGTAGACCGCAATCGACAATCCGGCCAGCGTCAGCGGCAGGCCGTAGCGCGCGAGCTGCACGAACTGGCTGCGCTGAAAGCGCGCGATCCTGGTGCGGTCACCGAGAAGGTTCAGGATGATCCCGGCGAGCGAACCCAGGCCGAATGCGGCGAGCAGTCCCAGTCCACCCCAGCCGAGCCAGATGCCGAGCAGGCCGAAACCGACGCCCGACACGCTGCGCACGATCGAGATCGCCGCGAACCTGTAAGGGCGCAGTTTTGCGCGCTCGAACTCCTGGCCGACATCGACGGCATTCGCCATGATCGCGACGAACATGCTGGCAAGCAGCAGCCCAACGCTGAGATCATTGCGGAACAGGAAAACCAGCGGCGTGGTGGCGCAGAGGACGGCAACGGTGAGCGCGAAGGCGACCATTGCAGTGCCGCGGAAATCCACCTCGGCCGACATCGCCTGATAGCGCGACACCGACAGCTTGATCCAGGCGAAGAAGATCGCGCCTAGAATGCCGGCCAGGCTGATGCCGACGACATAAACGCCGTACTCCGCCGGCGTCAGCAGTCGCGTGTAGGCCGTGACGGCGAAGAAACCCACCGCCGCAGGCAGGATGTAGGCGACGAGATAAATCGAGAAATGGCGGTTCAGCATGCGAGCACGGGACCGACAACATTGTTGCGAGTGTGACGGCCGTTCATCAATTGGACCATGGCGGGGCGAACGAATTGCGCCGCAACATCTCTCAAGAGTGTCACATAAGTCTGGAGATCGGGCGGCGAATCCGGTTTTGAAGCCGCTTTCGCGGGTTAGCGTTAAATTTGCCCTTCCCTGACGGCGCCACGGCCACCGAAAGGAACCGTGATTTCGCACTGGCAAAGTTAACCCAACGAGGGAAATCCCCGGCGTTGCAAGGCGTCGCTTGGTACGGTGGCGCGTTGGCTCAAGGAATGCCGTGACCAGGCTCGACAGACGCGAATTTCTCCTCGGCAGCGCCGCAGCACTCGCGGCAGCCGCATCGGCGTCCCCAGCGCCGGCGTCGAAACTCGCCCAGCGCTATCAGGGATTTGGTGCCGCGGCCACGCTCTGGGATCTGCAAGCGGATCCCAGGCTCGGCGAAGCCATCAGCACCTACTGCACACAAGTCGTGCCGGTGCTCGAGCTGAAATGGCCGATGCTGCGTCCGGACGCGCACACCTTTGCCTTCGAACGCGCCGACGCGATCCTGGATTTCGCCCGGCAGAACGACCTGACGATGCGCGGCCACGCGCTCGCCTGGTATCACGACATTCCGGACTGGACCAAGCAGATCAAGGATACCAAGGGCGTCGAGCGCGCCTATGTCGACCACATCGGCACCGTCGTCTCCTATTACAAGGACAAGCTGACGTCGTGGGACGTCGTCAACGAGCCGATCCCGGACAATCCGCACAGCCCGAAAGACCGACGCGAGTCGTTCTGGACGCAGCATCTGGGCAACCGCTGGATTCCGCTGGCGTTCCGCACGGCGGCCGCGGCCGATCCCTTCGTCAAGCTCGCGATCAACGAATACGACATCGAGTCGGCCAAGGACACGTTCATCGCGAAGCGCGCGGCCTACCGCCATCTCATCATGGAGCTGCTCGACCAGGGCGTGCAGTTGCACGCCGTGGGACTGCAATCGCATCTGCATGCCGAGCTCGAGATCGACACCCATGGGCTTGCCGAATTCGTCACCGAGCTGCGCGCCTGGGGCCTCGAGGTGCTCGTCACCGAGCTCGATGTCGACGACCAGAAGCTGACGGGGACGCCGGCGGAGCGCGATGCCATCGTCGCCAAGCGCGTCGATGATCTCCTGACCGCGATCTCGACCAGCGGACCAGTGCGCTCGATCCTGACCTGGGGCCTCTCGGACCGCTACAGCTGGATCAACGGCACCTTTGCCCGCGCCGACAAGCAGCCGAACCGTCCTTTGCCGCTCGACGGCGAGTTCAAGCCGAAGCCGTTCATGAACGTGATCAGCAAGTTCACGAGAGACGTGTAAGGTCTAGCGAGCTTTCGGCACTTCGAACTGGGCCTCGTCGCCCATGTGCTCGGGCGAAAGACTCGGACCGCGACGGTCGCGCGAGCTGAGGCGGAACACGTCGCGGATGTCGTCGATGGAGGTCGACGAATAGGACTGGATGCACAGCGCGACCTGGTCGGGCGAAGCGGCCCGCATCATCGCTTCGATGGCGGGACGGTCGAGGCGCGTGTCGTCCCAATGCGAGACCGCGATGCTGTCTTCGGTGACCCGATGAGCGGCCAGATGCGCGGGCGAGTTCGCGACGAAATGGCCGTACATGAGATATTCCGAGAACTTCTTCTTCCGGCACAGCGCCAGAACCCAGTTCAATCCCGTTGCCGACTTGATCGAATCGGTCATCGCGCGCGCGGTGTCCCTGTCCCAGACCAGCGCGTTACCGACATAGTCGTCCGCGGGGAAGGACCGGTCCTTGATGCCAAGGAGCTGATCGACGGTGCGGAGCCACAGGACATGCAAGGGGTGGGCGGCGTCGATCCCGTTGCGCGTGACGAACAGCGGGGTCTTCTCGGCGCCGGCATACTCACCGACGTCGAATTCGCGGAAGAACAGATTGTCCGAATCCAGGATGCAGACGCGCTGCTCGGGCGCGTTGAGGACGCCGGCGATCTTGAGGATCTGCTGAATGTGCCAGCCATGAACAGGTGACGACAGCAGCGACAGCCAGACGCGCCGTTTGCTGATGAACTGCAGAGCCGGCGGCAACGCCCACAGCCATTTCGGCAAATAGCGCGAGGCCGGAACGATGACGCGTTTGTCGGAAGCGAACCGCGCGAACAGCGGCAGATCCTCATCGTTAACGAGAACATAATGCCGTGTGTAGCCCGTCAACCATGTGTCGATGCTCTCGCTGAGCAGCGAAAAGCGCTCGATGTCCTTGGCGTAGCTGGCGGTCAGCAGGGCAACGGAATGCATGGCGCGCGCTCGTATGGCGATCAGGCCGCAGTCATAGCGGCGCCGAGACGCGTTGGATACTTACATTCGCAATCAAGGTAAAATGAAACGAAGCATTAGCCATCCGACGGCAACCCCTGCGCGATGCCGCGAAAGCGCAGTGGCGCCAGCGCGGAGGCGCGCTGCCACCAGTCGGCGACGCGGTCGTCGAGCGCGGTCCGACCGCGGCCTTGGCCTGGAAATATCCGGATCTGCTGCACCGCCTCGGCTTCGAACCCACTGCCCTTGCGGGTGATCTTGAGGGCGGCGCCTTCGCGGTCCCGCTGGGTCAGCGGCACCAGAAGCCGGCCGCGCGGACGAAGCGACCGAAGCCAGAGCGGATGCGGCTGCGAGAAGCCGGCATGAACGATGATCACGTCGGCGGGTTCGCCGATGTCCTCGCATCCGTCGCCATGGACGACCGCGACGTTGCGATAGGCGCCAACATAGGTTGCGGCGCGCGCCGCAAGCCGCTCGTCGCATTCGATTGCCTGCACCCTGCCCTTGGGGCCCACGATCTTCGACAGCACGGCTGAGAAATAGCCGAGCCCGCAGCCGATCTGGACCACACGGTCTTTTTCCCCGACGTCGAGCAAATCGATGAAATGCGCCCACAGGCTCGGAAGTCCGGTATCAAGCTTGCGGCGCGCATCGATCGCGACCAGCACATTGTCCTGGAGATGAACGGGATCGGCATCCGGCGTCAGCCGATAGTTGCGCGCCGCCTCGGTCTTGATGCGCCACGGCCCCTTCGCCAGAAACTTTTCGCGCGGAACAGTGCCGAGGGCTTCGAGCAGGCGCGTTGAAGAGATCCGTTCGCGTTTTGAGATCAGCTCCACGTAACGCGCACGCGCGGCGGCAAGATCGCTCATCTCACGGAATCGGCCTGTTTACGAACAAGCGCGTCCACGCCGAGCTCGTCGATCAGTTGCATCGCCTGTTTCAGGTCCGGCGTGGAAAAGCCCTCGCTGAACTTGCCGATGATCGGTACGAGCAGGAGACGAGCGTGCTCGCGCTTGCCGGCTTGGTACGACAGGCGCGCGAGGCTGACGGCGGTGCGAAGCTCCCAGGACAGAGCGCCCTGCTTACGCGCGATCTCCAGCGACAGGTTGAACAGGTCCTCGGCCTCCTGCACCGAGGCCGGATTCTCATCCGACAGGGTGATCTCGCCTTGCAGGCGGTAGACTTCGGCGAGGTAGGAGTGGTCGCCGGTCCGTCTTGCGGTCGCGAGCGCACCGTCCAGCGCGCGCAAGGCGGCATCGCGCATTCCGACCTTGGCGTAGGCCTCCGCGAGCAGGCAGCGGAACCAGCAGCCGGCGAGCCAGGAATCCATCGCTTCGTATTCGTCGAGGCCGAACCGCATCTGGCTGAGGCCTTCGTCGGCCTCGCCGAGCTGCGCCAGCGCCCAGCCGCGCAGGATCGCCGCCTGCTGCTTCCAGTGCAGGAAATTGTGCTCCGTGGCGATGATCATGGCGCGGTTGGCGTGGTCGCGCGTGCCCTCAACATCGCGCAAATGCTGGCAGAGATAGGCGCCGAACACGAGCGCGAAGGCGAGCGTGAATGGGTGGCGGATCTTCTCGGCGTTCGCGATCGCCTGTTCGCTGTGCTGGCGCGCCGCGTCGGGCCGGCCGAGGAACCACAGGAGGTAGCCGAGATAGGACAGCGAGACGACACCGGGATCGGTGCCGTGCCGCTCCATCAGATCGGAGTGCAGGTCGGGGCTGTAGAGGTTGATGCAGCGGTGCAGATGATGCTGGGACGCGGCAAAGCGCCCGCGATAGAGCATAGTCATCGCGATCGAGCGATGCGCCTCGATCAGATAGCCGGTCTGCTGCGCCGGTTGCGTCCCCTCGTTCAGCCGCTCGCGCTTGGCGAACTTCAACAGCTCGACGCTGAGATCGTGCGCGCGGGTCAGATCGGCGCGGATGAAATGACAGACCCAGAGCCCGCGCGTGGCGGCGAAGGCCTTTTCGTCGTCGTCGAGCTGCTGGCCGAGTTCGAGGGCGCGGACGTAGTTCTCCTCGACCTCCTGCACGGCATAGCCCTTGGCGGCGATCAGCGCGTTGCCGAGCGCGATGCGCAATTCGAGCTCCATCTCGTCGGCGCCCTGCATGCGCGCATTGGCCTGCACGACGCTGAGGCCGCGGCCCAGATGCCCGATCGCCTCCAGATTGGCGCCACTCTTGGCCGCCTGCTTACCGGCCTTGAGCCAGAAGCTGGCGGCGCTCTCGCTCTGGCCGGATTCGGTCATATGATGGGCGAGCAGTTCCGGTTCGCGCTCGGTCTTCTCGGGATACATCTCGGCCAGCACCTGGGCGATCCGGGAATGCAGCTTGCGCCGCTCGCTGTGCAGCAAGCTCGCATGCGCGGCGTTCTGAATCATCACGTGCTTGAAGGAGTAGAGCGCGTCGGGCGGATGGCCGCGGCGCATGATCAGTCCGGCCTCCTCCAAATGATTGAGCGCGGCCTCGATCTGTTCGGCGGGTGTGTTGGCGACCGCGTGCAGAGTCTCGTAGGAGAATTCGCGGCCGATGGTGGCACCGATTTGCGCGATCCGCTTGAACGGCCCCATCCGGTCCAGCCGCGCCATCAGCGAGTCCGTCAGCGTCGCCGGGATCGCAAGCTGCCGCCACGGACCCGACAGCACGTAGCGCCCGTGCCGTTCGGTCAGGAGGTTGGATTCGAGAACCGTCTTGGTCAGCTCCTCCAGGAACAGCGGCACGCCGTCGGTCTTGACGATGATCTCCTCGATGACCTCCTTGGGAAGCTCGCGTCCCGCCACGCGCTCGACCAGCGTCGCGCGCAACTGCCGGCTCAACCGGTTCAGCACCAGGGTCGTGATATGCGAATGGGCGTTCCAGCTCGGCTGGAATTCGGTGCGCGCGGTGATGATGACCAGGATTGCCCGGTTCTGTGCCCGGTCGACCAGGAGATCGATCACCTCACGGGACGTCGGGTCGATCCAGTGCAGATCCTCGAATGCGATCACCAGCGGCTGCTCGCGCGCAAGGCCGAGGAAATGATTGACCAGCGCCGCGACGGTCGCATCCTTTTGCTGCTGCGGCGACAGCTCGAGCGGCGGATAGCGGTCGCCGGTCGGAATGGACAACAGCACGGCAAACAGCGGCGCAACCTGCTCGATGTCGCCATGAGCGGCGGCGATCGCGGTCTCCAGGCTCGCCAGCGACTGAACGGACGCATCCTCGCGATCGAGACCGAGAGAGAATTTGAGCTGCTCGGCGAACGGATAGAACGCCGTGGAGGTGTAATAGGGCGAGCACTGGAACGAGACCTGTCCATGGCGATCGCCCGCGATCCGGTCGAAGATCTCCTGGATGATGCGCGACTTGCCGATGCCGGGCTCGCCGAACTTGACCACGACCTGGCCCTCGCCCTCCTTGGCCTGCTGCCAGCGCCCCATCAGCAGCGCAATCTCCTCCTCCCGGTTGACGAGCGGGGTCAGCCGCGTGCCCATGGCGGCGGCGAAGCGGGTCTCCACCCGCGAGGCGCGCATCACGTGCCAGGCCTGGGCTTTCTCCGAGATTCCCTTGAGCACGTGGACGCCGAGATCGCGGTAGTCGAACTTCCCCTTCAGCAGCGACTGGGTCGACGTGGAAATCACCACACCGTTGGGCGGCGCCAGGCCCTGCAGGCGCGCGGCGAGATTGACAGTTTCTCCGACCGCGGAGTCGCGCTCTTCGGTGCCCTGTCCGACGAGGTCGCCAACCACGACGAGACCGGTTGCGATGCCGATGCGGACGGCGGGTGAGTGGCTGAGCGCGCCACGCGGCTCGATCGCGCGAGCGGTCGACAGCACCCGGACGATTTCCAGCCCCGCACGCACGGCGCGCTCGGCGTCGTCCTCATGTGCGGTCGGATAGCCGAAATAGACCAAAATACCGTCTCCGACGAAGCGGGCAGCAAAACCTTCGTAATGCTTCACGACGCGGACACAGGTTTCGCGGAAGCTCGCGATCATGTCGCGCACGTCTTCCGGATCGAACTGCACCGAGAGCGAGGTGGAATCCACCATGTCGCAGAACATGGTGGTGAGCTGACGCCGCTCGGCGCCGACCTCCGTCCGGATTTGCGGGCGAGCCGTCGCGTCGGGCTTCTCCGCGGTTTCGGCCCGGAACAACGCGGTCATGGCGCGCTGGAGCCGCTTCCGATCGCCGAGCGGCAATCCGAGCTCGATCAGATCGGATTCGGTCAGGTCCGCCATGACGTCGAGATCGAGACGGTGCTGCGCGAAGAGATCGGTATAGTGGCTAAGACCGATACCCTCGAGCCAGCGCTTCAGCCCGCCTTCCGCTCCCGTGCCCGGCTCATTCTCCAGCATGGTGATTCCGCCCGACCAATCACTCCGTCGAAGGGCTTAGGGCCCCGCAACCACAGATTTTGGGGCCAAAACTTCACCTCAGACTGGACGCGTTTCCTAACTTCTTGGAAGAATAGCCCAATCGGATCAAAAGGGAACGGAATTGTCGGACGCCACACGCCCAGCCCCGCGGGAAGCGAGCACGACGGCCGAAGCGAAGATATTCGAGGATATCGGCGGTCTTCTCGATTTCCATGCCCGCAAGATGCCGGTGGCCCCCGCCCTCCTCGCCCCCGGCCGGCCGGTCCTCAACTACGGCGGGATTGGCGCGCGGACGCAGGATCTCGTCCGCACGCTGCGCGGGCTCGGCATCGCTCCTACCGACCGCATCGCGGTTGCGCTGCCGCGCGGTGCCGACAGCGCACTGGCCCTGATCGCGGTAGCCTCGAGCTGCGCTTGCGTTCCCGTCAATCCCGATCTGACGGCGGACGAGCTGCAACGCTATTTCAGCGAATTGAAGCTGACGGCGCTCGTCACCCGGGCCGACACGAACTCGGCGGCCCGCGATGTCGCCAAGGCGCTCGATATTGCGGTGATCGATTTCGTGCCGGGGCCGCAAGACGATCTCGGCGGCTGCGCGTTGGTCGGGCCGGCGGTCGGACCGGCGAGCAGCAGCGGCGCCTCGCGCGGCGACGACGACGCGTTCATCCTGCTGACCTCGGGCACGGCGGCGCGGCCGAAGATGGTGCCGCTGACGCATCGCAATGTGTGCCTCTCCGCCTACAATGCCGGCCGCGTGCTCTCGCTCGCGTCCCACGATCGTCTGCTCAACGTCCTGCCGCTGTTTCACGCCCATGGTTTGATTTCCGGCCTGCTGACGGCGCTGGCCGCGGGCTCCAGCGTAGTCTGTACCGAGGGTTTCGACGCAGCCTCCTTCTTCGGCTGGATGCGGCAGCTGCGACCGACCTGGTACACGGCAGTGCCGACCATCCATCGCGCGCTGCTGACGGCGGCGGAAGCCAACCCGGATCTTGCCCGATCGTCGTCGCTGCGCGTGATCCGCTCCGCCTCGGCCTCGCTTGCGCCTGCGATCCTCGACGGGTTGGAGGCGACGTTCGGCGTTCCCGTGCTCGAAACCTACGGCATGACGGAGGCGGCCTCGCAGATCGCGGCCAACCCGTTCGAGCTGCGCAAGGTCGGATCGGTCGGCCGCGCCGCGGGCCCCGAGATCACAATCATGGACGAGACGGGCCGCCCGCTCGCCAGCGGCCAGCACGGCGAGATCATGCTGCGCGGACCCAACATGAGCCGCGGCTACTATAATGACGAGGCGGCGACGCAGGCTGCCTTCCGCGACGGCTGGTTCCGGACCGGCGATCTCGGCTATCTCGATGCCGACGGCTATCTCTTCATCGTCGGCCGCATCAAGGACGTCATCAACCGCGGCGGGCAGAAGATCTCGCCTCTGGAGGTGGAAGAGGTTCTGCTCAGCCATCCGGCGGTGCTGGAGGCCGGCGTGTTTGCCGTCCCGCACCCGAAGCTCGGCGAGAACGTCGCCGCAATCGTGGTGCTGCGGCCGAATTCCGAGGCGACTTCGGACCAGTTGCGCCAGTTCGCCCGGAAACGGCTCGCGGCCTACAAGGTGCCGAGCCTGATCCGCAGCGTCGCGACGCTGCCGAAAGGCGCCAGCGGCAAGGTCAAGCGCAATGCGCTCGCCGAATTGATTGCAACGGGCGGCGGCGAGGAGGAGGCCCGTCTGCCGCGCAACGCGCTGGAGACCGAGTTCGCCGGGATCTGGGCCGATCTGCTGGAGCTGCCGCAGGTCGGGGGCGATCAGGACGTCTTTGCGCTCGGTGCCGACTCGCTCGCGGTGACGCAGATGCGTTCGCGCCTGCGCGAACACTTCAATGTCGATTTCTCGTTCGAGGACGTTTTTGATTGCGCCACGGCCGCCGCGCTTGCGGCCCGGATCGAGACCGCCGCAATCCATCGCGAAACGATGCTACCGGCCTGGCGCCAGGCCGGGGAAGCAGACGCGCCGCTGTCGTTCCAGCAGCAGCGGATGTACGTGCTCTCGCGGCTCGACCCCACGCGCTACAATTATAACGTCGTCGAAGTCGCGCTCCTCAAGGGTGGGCTCGACGTCGCCGCACTTTCTGCGAGCCTCACCGCCGTATCGGCGCGCCATGAGGCGTTGCGGTCGGTCATCGTCGAACGCGAGGGCGAGCCGGTGCAGCTTGTGCTGCAATCGCCACCGCGGTTCGAGCGGATCAAGCTCAAGCCCTGCCCCGCGAACAAGCGGGTCGCTGTTGTCAGGCGCGAAGCACTCCGGCTCGCGCAACATCCGTTCGACCTTGCGAACGAGGCACCGCTGAAGGTCACGCTGCTCTCGTTCGACAAGAGCAGCCATGTGCTGGTGGTCAACGTCCACCACCTCGTCACCGACGGCTGGTCGCAGCGGCTGTTCTGGGAAGAACTCGCCGCCCATTATTCGGCAGCGCGCAAGAACGACGTGGCGGCACTGCCTTCGCCCGCCTTCCAGTATCGCGACTTTGCGCTCTGGCAGCAGAGCTGGGCGCAGACGCCGGCGGCCAAGGAGCAGCTCGATTACTGGCGGGTGCAACTGGACGGCGTCACCACGCTGCCGCTGCGAACCGACCGCCCAAGGCCGGAGGTCTGGAGCGGCCACGGTGCCCGTCACTATCTCGAATTCTCCAAAACCCTGTCGGCCGACCTGCGCGCGCTGAGCCAGAACCAGGGCGTCACGCCCTTCATGACCCTGCTCGCCGTGTTCCAGTGCCTGCTGTTCCGTCACACCGGACACGAAGATGTCGCGACCGGATCGCTGATCGCCAACCGCAATCAGATCGAGAGCGAGCGCCTGATCGGACTGTTCGCCAACACCCTGATCCTGCGCAATGATTTTGGCGGCGATCCGAGCTTCGGCGACATGTTGCGCCGGGTACGGCAGGTCACGCTCGATGCCTATCGCAATCAGGATCTCCCGATCGAGGAAGTCCTGCGCTCGCTTCAGATCGCACGAAGGACGGACGGCAATCCGCTGTTCCGGATCATGTTCATCCTCCAGAATGCCTCGATCGAGGCGGCACGATTCTCCGGTCTGTCGACGCGGCGGATCGAGATCGATCCAAAAGTGGCGCGATTCGACATCACGCTCGAACTGGTCGAGGCCGACGGCCGTTTCACCGGCTTCTTCGAATACGCCACCGATCTGTTCGACGCGGCGACGATCGAGGGCATGGCCGCTCAGTTGAAAACCCTGCTCAAATCCGTCATCGCCGATCCGGAGCAGCGCATCTCCCGCCTGGCACTCCTGACCGAGGCCGAACGCCGGCAGCTGCTGGCGCAGGGCCGGGGCGTGCTGGCCAATTTCGTCGCGCGCGGCAATTTGAGCGAAGGTTTCGATCGCCAGGTCAAGAAGACGCCGAACGCGATCGCGGTGTCGGACGGCCGCACATCCCTGAGCTACCGCGAGCTGGCGCGCCGCAGCCAAGCGGCTGCGCGCTGGCTCACTCTCGAAGGCGTCGGCGCCGAGGCCGTGGTCGCCTTGCTTGCAGATCGCGGGCCCGACCTGCTCGCCGCGATGATCGCCGTGCAACGCGTGGGCGCCGCCTTCCTCAATCTCGATCCCGACCAGCCGCGGGAACGGCTCGCAACCATCCTCGGATCGAGCGGGGCCCGCATGCTGCTGATCGGACGGGCGCAGTCATCCATGGCGGAGGCGCTGCTCGAACCGCTGGTCGAGCGCATCCAAATGGCCGAGCTCGAGGACGCGATCGCGCCAGCGTCGACCAAGCCGGCCCGTGCGGCGCGGCGCGCGGCTTCGAGCCTCGCCTATCTCATCTACACCTCCGGGTCCTCCGGGGCGCCCAAGGGCGTTATGATCGAGCAGCGCGGGCTTTCGAACCATCTGGCCTCGCTCATCTCCGAGCTGAACCTCTCGTCCCGGGACGTGATCGCGCAGACCGCGCCACAGAGTTTTGTCATCTCGGTGTGGCAGTTCCTCGCGGGGCCCATGGTCGGCGCGCGCGTCCATGTCTGCGGTACCGCGATCGTGCAGGACCCGATTTTGCTCGCGCGCGAGATCGAGCGCGAGGGCATCACGGTGCTCGAGATCGTCCCGTCGCTGCTGCGAGTGATCCTCGATCGTATGGACGAGGCACAAATCCGACGCGCCTTTGCGAGGCTGCGCCTTCTGATTTCGACGGGCGAACCGCTGCCCGTCGATCTGTGCAAGGCCTGGTTCGCCCGCTGTCCGAAAGTGCCGCTGATCAACGCCTATGGTGCGTCGGAATGTTCCGACGACGTCTCGCTGCATCGCCTGACCAAGGCGCCGGCGACCGACATAGGCCATGTCCCGGTCGGCGCGCCGCTGCCGAACATGCAGCTCTACGTGCTCGACGCAAACCTGCAGCCGCAGCCGGTCGGCGTGACCGGCGAGCTCTGCATCGGCGGCGCCGGTGTCGGCCGCGGCTATGTCAACGATCCCGCGCAGAACCGGCAGCGCTTCCTGCCCGATCCGTGCTCGCGCAAAGCAAGCAGCCGGCTGTACCGGACCGGCGACCTCGCCCGCCGCCGTGCCGACGGCACGATCGAATGCCTCGGTCGCGCCGACCATCAAGTCAAGGTCCGCGGCTACCGTATCGAGCTCAAGGAGATCGAGAACGCGCTTGCCGACCATCCCAGTGTGCGCGCCGGCATCGTCGAGCCGCGTCGCGAAGCGAGCGGCGATGTCAGGCTGATTGCCCATATCGTCGCAAGATCCGGCAGCCGGAGCAGCGCCAGCGAGCTGCGCGACTTCCTGAAGAGCCGGCTGCCGGACCATGCCATCCCGTCCGCGTTCTTGTTCCTGGATCAGGTGCCGCTCAATGCCCATGGCAAGATCGATCGGACCGCGCTGCTGGCGCCGGCGCAGCAGGAAACGTTCGGACCGGATGCGGCCGCGCCGGCGCGGCGCTTCACCGAAAAGGTGCTGTCCGACATCTGGATCGACCTGCTGAAGGTCGAGAGCCTCGGCGTCACCGACAATTTTTTCGACCTCGGCGGCCATTCGCTGCTGGCGGGCCAAGTCATGGCGCGGGTCGCTCGGGCGCTCGGCGCGTCGCTGCCGATCAAGACCATCTTCGAGGCACCGACGATCGACGAGCTTGCCCGGCGGGTCGACGAGGTCGTGGCGGCAAAGCCGCGCAAGCCGGCTGCAAGTTTTGCAAGGCTGGCTGGCGCGAGCCTGGCCGAAGGCAGCCCACCCACGCTCTCGATCGCGCAGGACCAGATGCTGCGGATCGAGCAGAATCTTCGCGGACTGCCGCTGTTCAACCTGCCTTTCGCTTTCCGCCTCCAGGGGCCGCTGAATCCGGCCGCCCTGGCGCAGGCGATCGACGACATCGTGCGCCGGCACGAATCGCTGCGGACTCATTTCGGCTGGAGCGGCGGGGAGCCCGTCAGCCGCATCGCCGCGCCCGGCGCCCTCGGCCGTGTCCTGACTGTCGGGACGATCGGCGACGGTCAGCCCCACAACAACAAGCGGCGCAAGGCGCTGGAGCTCCGCAAGATCAATCTCCTGATCGAACAGGAGACCTATGTCCCGATCGACACCACGCGCGCGCCGCTGCTGCGCGCCCGGCTGTTGCGGCTCCACGATGGCGATCACGTGTTGCTGCTGACGCTGCACCACGCCGTCGTCGATGGCTGGTCGATCGGCGTGCTGTTCGAGGAATTGTCCTACCGCTATGCGGCGCTGGCCGGATATTCGTCGGTGCCGCTGCCGAAACCGCCGCCGGCCTTTTCGGACGTGGCGCGCTGGCAGCGCTGGTGGTGCGGCACCGATGCCGCCCGCCGTCAGGCGGCCGACTGGACCGAGAATTTGCGCGGGGCGGCTCCCCTCTTCGAGGGCGAATCAAGGCCGGGCCCGTCCAGGGGGCACCATCCGGTCAGTCTCAAGCGTGAGCTGATCGGCCGGCTCGCGGCTTTCGCCGGCCAGCACAGTTGCACGGCGTTCATGTGCCTGCTGGCCGGCTTGAAAGCCGTGCTGCTGGCGCGGACCGGCCGCCACGACATCTCTATCGCCACCGCCATGGCCAATCGCGCCCAGCCGGACACCGACCGGATCGTCGGTCCGTTCGAGAACACGGTGATTGTTCGTACCAAAATCACGCCGGAGCTGTCGTTCGCGCAAGCCTTAGTCCGGGTCCGCCAGAGCGTGCTTGACGCGCATGCGCGCCAGGAGCTGCCTTTCAACATCCTGGCCGATCATTTGGAGCAGGAGGGGGTCAATCCAGCCTCGCTGCTCCAGGTCTATTTCACCCTGCAAAATCCGCTGCGCCAGCCGCTCGATCTGCCTGATCTCACGACAGGATCGATCGGCAACATCGCCCGCGAAGGCCAGCCGGTGCTGCCGATCGACCAGACATGGCTGTCGCTGATGCTCAAGGAGCGGCCGACGGGAATCACCGGTTCGTGCAATTACAAGAGCGAGCTGCTCGACGGCGCTACGGTCGGCCAGTGGATGGAGGATCTCGTCGCGCTGCTCGCGGCCGCCCTCGCCCAACCCAACACACCGCTCGGCCGATTGCTCAATCGCAGGGCGGCATGACCGACCGTACATCACGGACGAATACGGGGTCACTCGTCAAAGCTGTGAATGACCAAGTTGCATCTTGATTATTTGGCGCCATCGCGCAAGATTATTCTCGCGTTTTGATTTGGACGAGTATTTTCAACCGGGGAGTTCGTTATGGGTTTCATCAAATTTACCAAGGGCACCTCGTTGAGCGAC
Organism: Bradyrhizobium sp. 23; assembly: GCF_023073295.1. Classification (NCBI taxonomy): domain Bacteria; kingdom Pseudomonadati; phylum Pseudomonadota; class Alphaproteobacteria; order Hyphomicrobiales; family Nitrobacteraceae; genus Bradyrhizobium; species Bradyrhizobium sp. 23. Next base: position 128,714 of record NZ_JADPJF010000132.1, read on the forward strand.
AAGGACCGCAAGGCCCTGCAGAAGTTGCTCGGCGCCGAGAAGAAGAAGCTGCAGTCCGCGCTGAAGGACGTCGACGCCAGCATTTCGATGTTGGGCGGCTCCAAGAAGTCCAAGAAGAAGAAGACGTAAGACTCGTCGGCCGGGACGCCGCACGAATCTTCAGGCTTCAGTTTTCGGGCTTCATTTTTCACATTTGGCCGCTCGCGTGTCGAGTTGGGGTCTCGCACAAGCTTGCGCCCGTAAACCGGCCAGCAATCGACAAGGATTCGCCCGAGTGGACCGCTAGAAGCGGTCCGCTTAGTTGATTCTTGCTCAGTTGATTCTTCCGTCATGGCAGGGGATTTGGCCCCGGCTTGGCGCCATGGGCCCAATTGATGGCAGACGACAGAATTGAACTGTTTGTCGGATTGATCGAGAATTTTGACACGCCAGGTGCGATCGATACGTGCCGGCGCCTGCTCTCGGTCGACGAACGGGTACGAGCCGACCGCTTCGTGTTCGAGCGGCACCAGCGACAGTATATTTTCGCGCACGCGATGTTGCGCCTTGCGCTCTCGCACGTCGCACCTGAGGTCGCACCGACCGACTGGTCATTTGCGGCCGGGCGTTACGGGCGGCCGTTTGTCGCATCACCCAGGACATCGAGCACGCTGCATTTCAGCCTGTCGCACGCCGACGGCTGCGTCGCCTGCGTCGTGTCGGGGCATGAGACCGTCGGCGTCGATGTCGAGACCGTGTCGCGTCGGGTGGCGCCGCTGTCGACCGCGCTTCGGTTCTTCGCGCCGGAAGAGGTCGAAACGCTGCGCAGGCTGCCGGAGCCCGCCGCGACCGAGCGCTTCTTCGACTACTGGACGCTGAAAGAAGCCTATCTGAAGGCCAGGGGTTTCGGCCTCAATTTGCCGCTCGACGCCTTCGCGATGCAGGTATCGCGCGAGGCCATCGAGATCAGCTTCAAGCCCGATATCCCCGACGATCCGCAAGGCTGGCGATTCCAGCTGATCTCGCCGTCGCCCTCGCATCGTCTCGCGATCGCGGACGGCTCCCGCGCCACCGGCGGCCTTCCCATCACCCGCAATGGATGGCCGCTACAGGAGGCGGCTGAATGACGCCGCGGCGGCTGCGCGTCTTTCCCGCGATTTCGCGCAACCGCGACCCCAAGAAATATGTCGACGAGCTGATGCGGGTGGCGCAGTTCGCCGATCGCAACGGCTTCGAAGGCATCCTGCTATTCGAAGGCAACGACGTGTTCGTCGAGCCCTGGGCGATGGCCCAGCACATCATCGGCGAGACGACCCGATCCTCGCCGCTGATCGCGGTCAATCCGGTCTACATGCACCCGTTCACGGCGGCAAAATTCGTCTCGTCCTTTGCGCAGCTCCACGGCCGCAAGGTCTATCTCAACATGATCACGGGGACGGCGGTCAGCGATCTGCAGGGGCTCGGCGACGAGCAGTCGCACGCCGATCGCTATGTCCGGCTCGGCGAATTCGTTGCGCTGATGCGCCAGCTGCTGGCAAGCCCGCGTCCGACGACTTTCGAGGGCCGGTTCTACCGCGCCAGCAACCTGCAACTGCGGCCGCGCCTGCCGCCGGAGCTGATGCCGGAATTTCTGGTCGCAGGCCAGTCCGAGCCGGCACAGCGCGTCGCAAAGGAGACCGGCTGCATCAAGATGCAGATGTTGCCGCCGGATCTCGACCGCGGCCTCGATGCGCCGGGCATGAATTTTGGAATTTTCGCCCGCGAGGGACGCGACGAGGCGCGGCAAGCGGCAAAGGCGCGTTTCCGCGATAATGCCGACGATCGCGAGCTGCTCGCGCTCACCGTGGAGAACAGCGATTCCGTGTGGAAACGGCGCCTCTACGAGAGCCAGAGCGGCGAGCTCGCGGACAATGGCTATTGGCTGCTGCCGTTCCTGACCTTCCAGGCCGACTGCCCCTACCTCGTCGGCAGCTACGCGGAGATCGGCGCGAAGCTGAAGGAGTTTGCCGCGAAGGGGCTGACCACGATCATGCTCGACATGGTCGCGGACGAGACCGAGATGCAGCACGTCTGCAAGGCGCTCGCGGCAAGCGGGATGTTTTGAGTTGTGGATGAAGTCGACCTAACCATCCACATCGTCATTGCGAGCGTAGCGAAGCAATCCAGAGTCCCTCCGCGGAAAGATTCTGGATTGCTTCGCTACCCTCGCAATGACGGAGAATGATGGGCCACTCAGCGAGAATCAGCGCGCCTCTTCGAATCCGGCCAGCACCGAGGTCAGGTTCGCGCCGAGGATGTCCGAGAGGTAGCCGCCCTCCTGCACGAACACGGTCGGCAGGCCCATCTTCGCGATGGCCTGTCCGATGCGGCGGAAGCCCGGCGTGGTGACGGCGAGACCCTTGAGCGGATCGTGCTCGGAGGCGTCGAGGCCGAGCGCGATGACGAGGGCGCCGGGCGCAAAGGACTCGATCGCCTTGCGCGCGACGTCCATCGCCTGGATATAGCCGTCATCGCCGGTGCCGATCGCCAGGGGAATGTTGAGATTTGTGCCAAGGCCGGGACCTTCGCCGCGCTCATGCGCATAGCCCCACACGTAAGGATAATACGCGACGGGATCGGCATGGATCGAGACCGTGTAGACATCCGGCCGCGCGTAGAAGATTCCTTGCGTGCCGTTGCCGTGATGGACGTCGACGTCGAGGATCACGACACGCTCGTGCCTCTGCCGCAGATGCGCCGCCGCGATCCCGCTGTTGTTGAGGAAGCAGAAGCCGCCGGCCATGTCGCGATAGGCGTGATGGCCGGGCGGCCGGCAGAGCGCATAGGTCGCATCCTCGCCGTCCATCACCATCTGTGCCGCGGTGACCGCGACGTCGGTCGCAGCGCAGGCCGCAGCCCAGGTGCCCGGGCCGATCGGCGCCGCGGTGTCGGCGGTGTGCCAGCCGAGCTTGCCGGTGATATGGGTGGGATAAGTCGCGGCATGGCGCACCGGATGGATATTGCCGATCATCTCCGGGCCGGAATCGCCGAGCGCGGTCCAGGCCTCCCAGGCCTCGCTCAGGAACGACAGATATTCCGGACTGTGGATGCGCGCACGCGGTCCCTGCCCGAATGTGGTCGGCTCGACCAGTTGATGCTTGCCGTCCTTGAGCCCTTTGAGCAGGCGGTCGGCACGTTCGGGCTGCTCGGTGGTGCGCTTGACCACACCGCGAACCAGGAAGAATTGCGGATCGTGGCTGCGATGCAGCTCGGTATGGACGGCTTTCACTCGAACACTCCGTGGTCGCTTTGAGGGTGCCACAGATGTCTAAATCCCCGCGGCGGCGAGATGCAAGCAAGAAGAATGCCGCCCCTGTCGCACCGCCCTGCGCCGGAAGCAGATCCCTCGTGAAGCTCAGCAGCGCCCGCGCTGAAGGCAGTGCTCGCGGCCCTGCTGGTCGGTGCGGAAGGACTCGACGAAGCCGCCCTGACGCTGAGTGACGAAGATCGTCTTGCCGTCGTGGCCTCCGAAGGCGAGGTTGGTCGGCTCCTTGGCTCTCAGCGTGATCTCCCGCTCCACCGCGCCATTGGCCTTCATCAACGTGATCGTGCCCTTGAGGATGCGCGCAACATACAGGCGGCCAGCGATGTCGGTGCGCAGGCCGTCGACAGTGTCGGGCTGAAATGCCTTGACGAGTCTTGGACTGGTGAGCTCGTTGCCGGCGACCGTATAGGACCAGATCTGACCGCTGCTGGATTCCCCGACATAGAGCGTCTTGTCATCAGGGCTGAGATCTATGCCGTTGGTCGTGCCCATCGCGCGCGGCGCCGACATCAGCTGTCCCTGCACCGTTCCGTCGGCTCCCTTCGCGATGCGCCAGATGTGGCCTTCGCGACCTTTCCAGTTCGGATCGCTCGCGTAGATCGTGCCGTCGCGGGCGATGGTGATGTCGTTGGGCTGGTTCATCTCGTCGGAGTGAAACCAGATGGCGGGCTCGGTCGATCCCTTCGGGATCGCGAAGATGTTGTGCTTCTTGTAGTCGGCGATGAACATGGTGCCGTCGCGCGCGAAGCGGATGGCATTGCCGACGCTGCCCTCGGGCAGCGCCGTGAACGGCTCGGACGCCGTGCCGCCGACGGGCAGCTTACCGATGGTGCCGGGCTTGCCGAAATTGACGACGAAGAGATTGCCGTCGAGATCGGCGGCCGGCCCTTCGATGCCGAACGTGTATTCGCCTGATGGCGTCACCTGCACGCTTTCGAACAGTTTCGTTTCCGCTCGGGCCGGTGCCGTCGCAAGGACGAGAACAACGCTACTGCACAGGCACCAGAAATTCCTGCCGGATGTAATAGCCATCGCCGTCGCTGCACTCGCCATTCAGATAGGCATCGGCCGATCGGAAGAAGCGGCTGAAACCGGGTTTGTCTACAGCGTTCCTTTGTGTCACGACGACGACCTTGGCAGCCGGTATTTCGCCGCATTCCTTGTTCGTTTTGCCAAAGAACTTGCGCTGCGGCGGGCCGGACTTGATCCGCATCCGGATGCCTGGAACCATTCTTGACACCAGCAGATCCGCCGTGTCGAGCAGGCGCGTGTAACCGGGTTCGGCCTTCGGCAGGCCGTCGCCACCCGGCGGCATCAGTTTCTCCGCGCCCAACCCACGAAGCCGCGTGCGCAACTTTCCGGAATCGGGACCACCAGGATAGATCCAGCCATCCTGCGACAGCATGAAGCGAAGCACCGTCGCGTCCTTCTGAGCGTCCGATAGGCCCCCGCTTCAGGCCGAAATCCGAGTGACAGCCGACGCAGTGCTTTTCGACGAGGCCCTTGCGCAAATTGGTGAGCCGGACGCTGTTCTGCGCGTCCCTGGCCACGAAGACCGCCAGTTGCTCGATCAGCGCCTGGCTACGCACGTCGCAGGGCAGCGGCGACGGCGCATCGCCCGCGGCGCGGTCGATCCGGATCACGGTCTGGTTTTTGTCCTCGACCAGCCAGATTGCGCCGTCCTCCGCGACCGTCATGCCGACCGGCGCACCTTGCGGCCGCGCGCCGTTGACGCGGTGCCAGCCTGCGATCAGCTCCTCGAACGGCGCGGCGGCGACGGCGCCGGCCTCGGTCTGAAAGCTGTGGGTCGGATCGGCCGCGCAACTGACATGATAGCGTACCGGCGCCGGGGCGGGCTTCGGGAAGCCGTGATCGTCGACGTCATAGACGATGACGCGGCTGCCGGTCGGGCGGTAGCCATGCAGGCCGACCAGCAGCTTGCCCTCGAGCTCCGGAAATTTCGCGCCGTGATAATAGAGCATCGCGAGCGGCGCGCCGTGCGGCGGCAGCAGCGAGAACGGCGCCTTGTAGAGAGCGTTGGCGGTGCACAGCGATTTGTAGACCCCCGACCGCAATACGATCCTGAATTCTAGACTCGGCGTCGACAAATCGTAGCAATAGGGCCAGCCGTAATGCCTGCCCTGCTCGATCGCGTTGATCTCCTCGTTCGGCTTGAAAATGTCAGGCAGGTCGCGGCCGTTCTCGCCTTGCAGAAAGGCATAGCCCGCATCAGGGAAGTTCGGATGCAGCGCCAGCGCCATCGAGTTGCGCAGGCCGCGCGCATAGACACCGTGCGGCGGGTCGGGTTCGCCAGGCTTCAACGCCGGGAAGATACCGCCCGGGGGCGGCGTGAACAGCCAGATCGACGCCATTGCGGAAACGCCCTCGGCCGCCGCGCAAGGTCTCGTGATCGGCGCCGGCGTGATGCAGTCGTCGCTGTGCGAGCCGACATTGACGAACAGCCGGCCGTTCTTATCAAAGACAAACTGCTTGAATGGATGCGCGCTCTCGTCGAGCTTTTTGCCGTCGGGCAATGTGATCCGGCGGCCGGGCATGTGAGGGACGACGGTCTCGACCGTGTCGCGCGGATTGTCGGCGAGCGGATCGAACCGGAAGATCGTCTCCGCGCTCGAGGCATAGAGCTTCTTGTCCGGGCCGATCGCGAGGCCGAACGGATATTCGATTGCAGTCAGCAACTCCTTGAACCGCTGTCCCTGGGGTGCCCGCGGGTCGAGCAACAGCAGCCGGCCATCGGTATGGCCCCAGCCCGCCATGTCGGCGACCACGAACAGGTCACGACCGGGCACCTGGATGATCGAGCGCGGGAATTTCAGCCGATCCTCCTCGCTGGCGACGAGGCCAGCGCAAAATCCCGCCTTCATGTCGATCTGGATTCTGGGAAAGGCGAGATCGGCGCTGCCGCAGGTCTCCGTGCCGATCGCATAGCCGCTCTTGCGGACCGGTTCTGATGAGCCTACCGAGGCGAGGGTCAGGAGGACCACCAAGGCGCCCGTGCATGCGCGCAGGCTTCGGCTTTCACGCCAAAATGTGAGGTGGTTCACGGCGCCTCCCGGACGTTCCGTCCAGGGTTGTTCCATGCCGCGGGAACGCCGTCCAGTTGATCAACACCCCCTTGTGATCAAACCAGCAGGGGGCTTGGCGCCGACCAATCTCCGTAGATTCCCTTACCGGGCTCGACCCGAATGTTTCGCGAAGGCTTGGAATGGTATCGGTTTGCCGTCCCAATCGCTCCCAATAGGAGACGCATATGGTCCAGGTCTATTTTCACTGCTCCAACTTGGACGGCACGCTGATCGATCGCAGCGGCACAGCCGTGACCAACCTGACCGAGGCGCGCGACCGTGCCGCCCAGATCATGAACGCGATGATCCTGACGCCCGGCGCTGAGGATTGGCGCGACTGGGTAATCCATGTCAGCGGCTCCGACGGCGAGGAGATCTTCGACCTCCCCTTCACTGCCATGCTCGGCAAGCCGCACTGAGGTGATGCCATGTTGCTCGCGTCACTGACCCTGCTCCGCCAGCCCCTGAACTTCATCGCCAGCAAATGGCTGACGCTGATCCGGATCGCGGGCAATCCCTACCGCCCCGAGCTCCACTACATGCGCGGGCCTGGCCCGAAATGGCACGCCAGGTATCAGGCCAGCCGGCTGGATCGCGCGCGCTGAGCCCTGCGGCTTCCGCTTCCCACTGATCGGTCTCATAACTCGTCATGCCCGGGCCTGTCCCGGGCTTTCTCGTCTTGGCATCTACGTCTTGCCGACTGCGCCACCCCCGCTGTTACACACCAGCCATGCCGCGTCGCCCTTTCGATGTTCTCGATGGGGGCGATGTGCCATTCTTCGCGGAGCTCAGCGCAACGAAGCCAAACCGAAGACAGCACACAGACATCATCATGCCGCACCAGTTCAGCCACACCCAAACCGTCCGCAAGCCCGCCGTCACATCCAAAGGCGGCATCGTCGCCGCGCAATCGCGGCGGGCGGCC
>NZ_JADPJF010000132.1:136089-154477 GCF_023073295.1 Bradyrhizobium sp. 23
CAAGTGCTGGCGGCGGGCGGCGACTGTGTGGACGCGATCGTCGCCACCACCTTCGCGCTTAACGTGCTGGAGCCCTGGAACAGCGGCATGGGCGGCGGCGGCGGGATGGTGCTCTACCGTGCCGCGGAAAATCTCTACGAGGTGATCGACTACGGCATGTGCGCGCCGCAAAGCCTGCGCGCCGCCGACTATCCGCTCAGCGGCGAAGGCGCGGCTTCCGACCTGTTTCCCTGGCAGCGGGTGAAGGACGACCGCAACATCCACGGCCCCGGCTCGATCGCCGTGCCCGGCGTCGTCGCCGGCATGGAGGAGGCGCATCGCCGTCACGCCAGGCTGCCGTGGAACGATCTGGTCGCGCCGGCCGTCGCCCTCGCCGGCGAAGGCCTGCTGGTCGATTGGTGGACCACGCTGACGATCGCGGCATCGGCGTCCGATCTTCGGCGCTATCCCGCGAGCGCGACAACGTTCCTGAAGGACGGCCTCCCGCCGAGCGCGCCGTGGGGCATCAAGTCCGAGACGCGGCTGCCGCTGGACACGCTGAAGGCGACACTGGCGCACCTCGCCGACGCCGGTCCGCGCGATTTCTACCAGGGCGACCTCGCCAGGAGCATCGCGTCCGACATCAAGGCTGACGGCGGCGCGCTATCGGTGGAGGACCTCGCCGCGTTCCGAGCCCATCTGCGCGATCCGCTGGCGATCCCCTATCGCGGCGGCAAGGTGTTTGCGACACCGGAGCTGACGGCCGGACCGACCATGGCGCATGCGCTGCGCCTGTTGCAGCAGAACCTGAAGCCGGGAAGCGCGCCCGATGCGGGCGCCTATGCCGAATATGCCGCCGCGCTGCAATCGGCCTATCGCGAGCGGCTCAAGGATATGGGCGATGCCGACGGCAAGCGCTCGCTCGGCGCGGACTATCTGGCGCCCGCCTGCACCACGCACTTCTCCGTGGTCGACCGCCACGGCAACATCGCGGCGGTGACGCAGACGCTGCTGTCGTCCTTCGGCTCGAAATACGTCACGCCGCACACCGGCATCGCCATGAACAACGGCATCATGTGGTTCGACCCGAAGCCAGGCACCACCAACTCGCTCGCCTCTGGCAAGCGCTGTCTCACCAACTACACGCCCGTCATCGCCGAGGCCAAGGACGGCAGACGGCTCGCGGTCGGTGCCTCCGGCGGTCGCCGCATCCTCCCGTCGGTGATGCAGATCGTGTCGTTTGCGATGGATTTTGGCATGGATCTCGATGCCGCAATCCATCAACCGCGCATCGACGCCAGCGAAGGCGCGATCGTGATCGGCGATACCAGGTTGCCGGCGGACACACGCGAGACGCTCGCGGCGCGATTCGACTATGAGGAAGCGCGGGTGCAGTCCTTGCCGCAGAAGTTCGCCTGCCCGAGCGTCGTGATGCGCGACGGCGACACCAATTCCGGCGCGGTCGAGATCTTCCAGCCCTGGGCCGACGCGGTGGCGGAGGGCTGAGCCTAGATCCCCAGCCGGTCGCGCAGGCGACCAGCGATCACTGCCGTCGTCACGCCGACCGGCCAGAAGGCATGCATCGGGATCGGCTTGATGCCGGTGACGGGCATGTCGAGCTCGGCCTTGGCGCCGCCGATCAGACGCCGCGCGAGCTGCGCGCCCATCGCGGTCGAGAGCGCGACGCCGCGACCGTTGCAGCCGAGCGAGATCAGGATGTTGTCCGCGGGCTCGTGCACGTGCGGGTAATGATCCGCGGTGATGGCGAGCCGGCTGTTCCAGCCATGGGTCCAGGCCACGCCCTTGAGCTGCGGCCATAGCCGTTCGGCGTATCGCATGAGATAGGCGACGTCGCGCGGCGAACTGATCCAGCGCATCGGGCCGCGGCCCCCCATTAAGAGGCGGTTCTGCTGATCGATGCGGTAATAGACGGTGATGTGGCCGCTCTCGTAAAGGACGGGACGCGTCGGCATGATCGAACGGGCCACGTCGTCAGAGAGCGGGGCCGTGGCCGCGATCGAGGAAAACACCGGCACGATGGTGCGGCGAAGCGCCGGCCAGAGATCGTCGGTAAAACCGTTGGTCGCGAGCAGCACCTTGTCGGCATGCACCACCGCGCGCGGCATTTCGATGCGCCAGCGGCTGCCCTCGCGACGGAGTGATAGTGCGGGTGTTTCGCCGTGCACCTTCGCGCCTGCCGAGATTGCAGCACGCGCGAGACCACGGGCGTAGCTGAGCGGATGCAGATCGCCGCCGCGCGCATCCAGCATGGCGCCGATATAGCGATCCGTGCCGGTCATCCCGCGCAATTGCTCGCGATTGAGATACGACACCGGCATTCCGCGGGCGATACACTGTTGTGCGGTTTTCTCGATGGCGGCCGCGCTGGCCTCGTTATAGGCCGCGCGCAACGTACCGTTCTGCCGCGCTTCGCACGGGATCTGGTAACGGCGGATCAGATCATGCGTAAAATTCGTGGTGCCGTAGGAGAAGTCGATCATGCGGCGGCCGAGCTCAGCGCCGAAATCGGCCTCGATCTGATCGGGGTCGTGCTTCAGTCCCGGATTGGTGTGGCCGCCATTATTGCCGGATGCGCCCCAGCCCGGCTCCTGCGCCTCCAGCACCAGTGCCTCGACACCCTGCTCCGCCAGGTGCAACGCCGTGGACAGGCCGGTGTAGCCGCCGCCGACGATCGCGACCGAGACCGTCCTGTCGACGTCGAGCGGCGGCGTAGTCGGCGGCACGACGGCGGTGTCGGCGTAGAGGGACGGCGGCAGAGGCAGGCGCGTGGTCATGGCGAAGACCGGTCAGAGCGGATGCAGCACGCGGCGCAAAAAGTCCTGCGTGCGCGGATGCTGGGGTTGATTGAGCAGCGACTTGGCCGGCCCCTGCTCGACGATGACGCCGCCGTCGATGAACAGCACGCGGTCGGCGACGTCGCGGGCAAAGCCCATCTCATGGGTGACGACGACCATGGTCATGCCGTCGTCGGCGAGCTTGCGCATCACGCCGAGAACGTCGCCGACCAATTCAGGATCGAGCGCCGAGGTCGGTTCGTCGAACAGGATGGCCTTGGGCTGCATCGCCAGCGCCCGTGCGATCGCGACGCGCTGCTGCTGGCCGCCGGAGAGCTGGGGCGGATGCTCGTTGGCTTTCTCGGCAAGGCCCACCTGGGCGAGCAGCGCGCGGCCACGCTCGAATGCGGCAGCGCGTGGCTCCTGCTTCACATAGAGCGGACCTTCAACCACGTTCTCCAGCACCGTCCGGTGCGGAAACAGATTGAAGCGCTGGAACACCATCGAGACCTGGGTGCGGACTTTCACGATCGACGGCGCGTCGCGGTCGACCTTCAATCCCTCGACGCTGATCTCGCCGCGGTCGTAGCTTTCGAGACCGTTGATACAGCGCAAGATGGTGGACTTGCCGGAGCCGGAGGGGCCGACGATGCAGACCACCTCGCCCTTCTGGACGGACGCCGTGATGCCCTTGAGCACCTCGTTCGCACCGAAGCTCTTGTGGACGTCGGTCAACTCGATCATTTCTTGCCGGCCCGCTTCTCGAAGTGACGGACCAGCAGGATCAGCGGAATGCTCATGGTGAGATACATCAGCGCGACAAGCGTGAACACGTTGGTGTTCTTGAAGGTCGAGGACGCGATCAGCTTGCCCTGAAGGGCGAGCTCGGCGACCGTGATGGTCGAGGCCTGCGAAGAGTCCTTCAGCATCATGATCATGACGTTGCCATAGGGCGGCAGCACGATCCGCACCGCCTGCGGCAGCACGACCCGGCGCATGGTCAGCCACCAGCCCATGCCGATCGATTGCGCCGCCTCGATCTGCCCTTTGTCGATGGCCTCGATGCCGGCGCGGAAATTCTCCGCCTGATAGGCCGAGTAGGCGATGCCGAGCCCGAGGATCGCGGCCTGCAACGCGGACAGGGTAACGCCGAGATCGGGCATCACGAAATAGAGGTAGAACAACAGCACGATGATCGGAATGCCGCGGATCACGTTGATCAGGCTGGCGCTGAGCAGCGACAGGACGCGGATGCCGGAGACCCGCATCATCGCCCAGACGAGGCCAAGAACCGTCGAAAGCAGCAGCGAGCCGATGGTGACGACGATCGTCAGCGCGACGCCGCTCATCAGGATCGGGAAGAATTCGGCCGCGTCGTGCCAGAAGCCTTTCATCGATCAGCTTTCATCGATGGCCTCTGCCGATCAACCCTGTGCCTTCAGACCCCATTTATCGAGGATCTTGTCGATGGTGCCGTTGGCCTTCAGCTTGGCGAGCGAAGCGTTGATCTTGCCGAGCAGCGCGGCCTCGCCCTTGCGCACGCCGATGCCCACCGAGCCGACGGTGACGGGCTTGTAGCCATCGACCAGGCGCACCTCGGGGAAGCCGCCCTGCTTCAGATTGTAGGCGAGGATCGGATAGTCGGCGTAACCGGCCTTGAGGCGGCCGGTGTTCACGTCGCGCAGGATGTCGGGGATGGTGTCGTAGGCCTTGACGTCGGCGAACAGGCCGGACTTCTTCAGCGCGTCGACGAAGGCGGTGCCGACCTGAGCGCCGACCGTCTCGCCCTTCAGATCGTCCTGGGTGGCGTAGGCCTTGGTGTCGCTCTTGGGGACCACGAGGCCTTCGCCATAGGTGTAGATCGGGTCGGAGAAGTCGACGACCTCCTTGCGCGGCGCTGTGATGAACATCGCGGCCGCGATGATGTCGATCTTGCTTGATGTCAGCGACGGGATCAGGGCCGAGAACTGCATCGGCTCGATCTGCACGTTGAAGCCGGCATCCTTGCCCACTTCAGTGACGAGATCGACCATGATGCCCTGGATGCTATTGGTCTTGGTGTCGAGGAAGGTGAAGGGAATGCCTGTCGGCGTCGAGCCGACCTTCAGCACTTGCTGCGCCGAAGCCGGCGCTGCTGCGGCAATCGCGAGTGCCGCGAGCGCGGCCAGACCAAAACGCTTCATCGCATCCCCCTTGGGCCCGACCGATGGCGGCGCTCGCAAACCTCGTTCATCGCAGACGTTGCGGGCAAAGCCGTTTCGGCCTATTTTCACCAGTATGAAAATTTGGTCACACTTCTGCGGCCGATGCAAGTGGTTTTCATGCACATGAAGGAAGCGGTTTGACGTGAGCGGTGGCAAGAGAATGCACAGGCCGGCCGCCGCAAAGCCGGTGAAGAAGGTGAAGGTGAAAGCCTCCGCCCGGGCTATCGCCAAAGCGGCCGAGCCGGCGATGGATGTTGCGGTCGGCCGCCGCATTCGCGATCTCAGGCGCATCAGGCAATTCTCGCTCGAGACGGTCGCCTCGCGCACGGAGCTGTCGATCGGTTTCCTCAGCCAGATCGAGCGCGGACTGTCGTCGCCGTCGCTGCGCGTGCTGGCCACGCTCGCCGACGTGCTCGGCGTCGGCATCGCCGCGCTGTTCGGCGCCAGCCCGAACGCCGACGGTGCACCAGATCAGGTGGTCACGCGCGGACTGCAGCGGCCCGAGCTGAAGCTCTGGCGCACCGGCGTGTCCAAGCAGTTGCTGAGCCCCGCCAGCCCCGACAACCGGCTCAACCTGTTCCTGGTGCATCTGGAGCCGGGCGGCTCCACCGGTGACGAGCTCTACACCCATGACGGCGAGGAAGCCGGCCTCGTTCTCGAAGGCGAGATGATGCTGACGGTGGACAGCGAGACGTGGTCGCTGAAGACGGGCGACAGTTTTCGGTTTGCAAGCCGTCGGCCGCACCGGTTTTCAAATCCAGCCAATGACGCGAAGGCGGTGGTGCTGTGGGTGAATTGCGTGACGGGGACGGCGTAGCGCAGCCGTCATTGCCAGCGAAGCGAAGCAATCCACATTCTCACCGCGGAGACACTCTGGATTCCTCGTCGCGAGAGCTCCTCGCAATGACGGGAGGATAGAGTCTTAGCCAAACCGGTACTTGTACCGGTCCACTGTCAGCGCACTCACATCAATGTCCGGCTTCTTGCCTGACAGCATGTCGGCGAGCACGCGGCCGGAGCCGCAGGACATGGTCCAGCCTAGCGTGCCATGGCCGGTGTTGAGGTGAAGGTTGGCGTATTGCGTCGGGCCGATCACGGGCGGGCCGTCCGGCGTCATCGGGCGCAGGCCGCTCCAGAACGTCGCCTTGGAGAGATCGCCGCCTCGCGGGAACAGATCGGTCAGCGAGTGATCGAGCGTGGCGCGTCGCGCACCATAGAGCTGGCTCGAGAAGCCGGAGATTTCGGCGGTGCCGCCGACGCGGATGCGATTGCCGAGGCGCGTGATGGCGACTTTATAGCTCTCGTCCATCACCGTCGATTCCGGCGCGCCGGAAGCGTCCTTGATCGGTACCGTGATCGAATAACCTTTCACGGGATAGACTGGCAGCGAAATATCGAGCGGCGCGACCAGCCGCGACGACCAGCTTCCGAGCGCGAGCACGTAAGCGTCTGCCTGCAACATCCCAGCGCTGGTCGCGACGCCGCTGACGCGCGCCCCGTCGGTGACGATGCGGTCGATGCCGGTATTGAACATGAAGCGCACGCCGAGCGCTTCGGCATGCTTGGCCAGTGCCTGCGTGAACATGTGGCAGTCGCCGGTCTCGTCCTGCGGCAAGCGTAGTCCGCCCGCGACCTTCTCTTTCACGCCCGCCAGAGCCGGCTCGGCCGCGATGCAGCCCTCGCGGCTCAACACCTCGAACGGCACGCCGTATTGCTTGAGCACGGCGATGTCCTCACCGGTGCCGTCGAGCTGGGCCTGGTAGCGAAACAGCTGCAGCGTGCCCTGCGAGCGCTCGTCATACTGGATGCCGATGTCGCGGCGCAGGTCGCGCAGGCAATCGCGGCTGTATTCCGCGATCGGAATCATCCGGCTCTTGTTGATCGCGTAGCGTTCGCTGGTGCAGTTGCGCAGCATCTTGAGCAGCCAGACCCACATCACGGGATCGAGCTTCGGCCGGATCACCAGCGGGCCGTGCTTCATCAGCAGCCATTTGACCGCCTTCACCGGGACGCCGGGACCGGCCCACGGCGAGGAATAGCCGGGCGACACTTCGCCGGCATTGGCAAAGGAGGTCTCGAGCGCCGGTTCGGGCTGACGGTCGACAACCGTCACCTCATGGCCGGCACGCGCGAGGTAGTAGGCAGAGGTGACACCGATGACACCGCTGCCGAGGATCAGAACTTTCACGCTTGGTCAAACTCCCGCGGCATCACGCTCGCCGCTGCAAGAGGAACTCGGCAACGGCGAGAGCAATTATCAGGCCACCTGCTTGATGGCGTCGCCGAGGATCGACACGATATCGTCGATGTGGCTCTTCTCGACGATGAGCGGAGGCGACAGCGCAAAGCTATCGCCACTCATGCGGAAGTACAGCCCGCGATTGAAGCAGTCGACCATGACGTCGTAGCCACGCACGCCGACGGTGCCGTCACGCGGCGACAGCTCGACCGCGCCCATCAGGCCGCAATTGCGGATATCGACGACGTTAGGCAGGCCCTTCAGCGAATGCAGCGCGTCGCGCCAGTATTCAGAGATCGAAGCACCGCGCGTCAGCAGGCCTTCATCCTTGTAGATGTCGAGCGTCGCGATGCCCGCGGCGCAGGCGACCGGGTGCGCCGAATAGGTGTAGCCGTGGAACAGCTCCATCGCGTTCTCCGGGCCGACCATCAGGCCGTCGTGAACCTTGCGGCTCGCAAACACGGCGCCGCAGGGAACGGTGCCGTTGGTGATGCCCTTGGCCGTCGTCATCATGTCAGGCGTGACGCCGAAGAAGTTGGCGGCGAACGGCGTGCCGAGGCGGCCGAAGCCGGTGATGACCTCGTCGAAGATCAGGAGAATACCGTGCTTGTCGCAGATCTCGCGCAGGCGCTGGAGATAGCCCTTCGGCGGCGGCAACACCGCGGTCGATCCGGGCACTGGCTCGACGATGACGGCGGCGATGGTCTCGGCGCCATGCAGGGCCACCAACCGCTCGAGATCATCGGCGAGCTCGGCGCCATGCTCGGGCTGATCCTTGGCGAAGGCGTTGCGGGTGAGATCGTGGGTGTGGCGGATGTGGTCGACGCCCGGCAGCAGGGTCGCGAAGGCGCGGCGGTTGGCGACCATGCCGCCGACCGAGGTGCCGCCGAAGCCGACGCCGTGATAGCCGCGCTCGCGGCCGATCAAACGGGTGCGGCTCGCCTGGCCGTTGGCGCGGTGATAGGCGAGCGCGATCTTCAGCGCGGTGTCGACCGACTCGGAGCCGGAATTGGTGAAGAAGATGCGATCGAGACCCTTCGGCGCGATCTCGGCCAGACGCTCGGCGAAGTCGAATGCCAGCGGATGGCCCATCTGGAACGACGGTGCGAAGTCCAGCGTCATCAGCTGGCGCTCGACGGCGGCGGCGATCTGCTTGCGGCCGTGGCCGGCATTGACGCACCAGAGGCCGGCGGAGGCGTCGATCACCTTGCGGCCGTCGACGGTGGTGTAGTGCATGCCCTCGGCCGAGGAGAACAGGCGCGGCGCCTTCTTGAATTGCCGGTTGGCCGTGAACGGCATCCAGAACGAGTCGGTCTTGATGGTGTTCGGAATCTGATGAAGGGTCACGGGCCACGCTCCTTTGCTGACCTGCTACCAGAGGCACGGCTTGAATAGCGCAACAAGTCCTTTTCTGAGAGGCTGCAAGCCATTGATTTAACTGGGGCTGCCGGTCCATATTTGCGCGATCCGCAACACCTGCAACACGGGACAGGGACATGAGCGTCGATATCGGTGGACGGCTGCGATTCATCCGGGCGCGCCAGAAGCTGTCGCAGCGCGAACTCGCCAAGCGCGCCGGCGTCACCAATTCGACGATCTCGCTGATCGAATCCAACCAGATGAACCCGTCGGTCGGCGCCCTCAAGCGCATCCTCGACGGCATTCCGATGGGGCTCGCCGAATTCTTCGCGCTGGAGCCGGAGAGCCGGCGCAAGATATTTTACCGCGGCGAAGAGCTGACCGAGGTCGGCAAGAAGCCGATCTCCTATCGGCAGATCGGCGACAATCTGTTCGGTCGCAGCCTGCAGATTCTGAAGGAGCGCTACGAGCCCGGCAGCGACACCGGGCGCGTTCACCTCGTCCATGACGGCGAGGAAGGCGGCATCGTGATCTCGGGAAAGCTCGAAGTCACCGTCGAGGACGAGCGCCGCATCCTCAATCCGGGCGATGCCTATTACTTCGAGAGCCGGCGTCCGCATCGCTTCCGCTGCGTCGGCGGCAAGCCGTGCGAGGTGATCTCGGCCTGCACACCGCCGACATTTTGAAGTTATCCGCGATCCTACGGAGCCACCGGTATCTTACGGAGCTTGAGCCATCTCAATTTCCGCAGCCTGATCCTCTATATATTTCGAGCCATAGCCAAGCAGCCTCCGCTTTCCGGAGCCGCTTCGTAACAGGGCTCGCTATGAAGATCACGCTCGCAAATGCAGAGGCCGCACTCGATGAAGTGCAGCGCGACAACGACAAGCTCCATTCGGAGGAGCTGCGCAAGGCCATCGCGAACTACATCGAGTCGCAGCGAGAAGCGCTCAAGGCTCTTCGCAAGAAGCTGCACTAGCAGGCGGAGAGCGAGACGGCCTCGCCCGCCGCTGCTTAAAGGCTACGTCAGCAACTCCTCGATCCGGATCGGGAAACGGCGGACACGGACGCCCGTCGCATGCCACACCGCGTTGGCAACCGCGCCCGCACTGCCGGTGATGCCGATCTCGCCGACACCCTTGATACCGAGCGCGTTCACGTGCGGGTCGTGCTCATCGACCGTGATCACGTCGAGCGGCGGCACGTCGGCATTCACCGGGATATGGTACTCGCCGAGATTGGCGTTCATGATCCGGCCCGTGCGGCGGTCGGTGATGGCTTCCTCGTGCAACGCGAAGGACAGGCCCCAGATCATGCCACCGAACAGCTGGCTCTGCACCATACGCGGGTTGACGATGCGTCCCGCGGCGAAAGCGCCGACCATGCGGGTGACGCGGACCTGGCCGAGCTCGGGATCGACCTTCACCTCCGCGAACACCGCGCCGTGGGCGTGCATCGCATACTCCTCCATCGCCGCCGGATTCGGCGCGCCCGTGCCGCGCGCCTCGAGCTCGGCGACGCCGGCGCGCGCGAGAATCTCGGAATAGCTTTCGCCGCGGCTCTCGTCGTCGCGCCGGATCAACCTGCCATCGCGCGCGATCACGCCGGCATTGCCGGCGCCAAACAGCGGCGAGCGCTCATCGTTGGTGGCGAGATCGGCGAGTTTTGCAATCACGGCCGCGCCTGCGCTGTGGATCGCGGCACCCGCGGTTGCCGTGTGTGCCGAGCCGCCGGCGATGCCGGCATCGGGCAGGTCGGATGAACCCGCCTTGAACTCGACGCGGTCGATATCAAGCCCCAGTTCGTCGGCCGCAATCTGCGCCAGCGCCGTCCAGGCGCCCTGCCCCATGTCATGCGCGCCGATTTCCATGGCGCCGGAGCCGTCGCGGCGAAGCACTGCGCGTGCCTCGGCCTGGAACATCAGCGCCGGGAACGTCGCGGTGCCCATGCCCCAGCCGACCAGAAGGCCATCGTCGTCGCGCATCTGCCGCGGCTGGAGCGATCGCTTCGCCCAGCCGAAGCGCGCCGCTCCCTGCTCGTAGCAGGCGCGCAATGCCTTGGACGAGAACGGCTTGCCGGTGATGGGCTCGACCTCGGCATAGTTCTTCAGACGAAAGGCGAGCGGATCGATGCCGCAAGCCCACGCCATCTCGTCGATCGCGCTCTCTAGCGCGATCGAGCCGGTGGCCTCGCCGGGCGCGCGCATGAACAACGGCGTGCCGGTGTTGACGCGCACGGCATCATGCGAGGTGCGGATCGCGGGCGCCGCATAGAGCGTGTGCGAGGCATCAGCCGCGGGTTCGTAGAAATCGTCGAACGTGCTCGACACGGTCCTCGCATGGTGATCGAGCGCGGTCAGGCGCCCCTCGCCATCTGTGCCGATGCGCAGCCGCTGCCGCGTCGGCGCGCGATGGCCGACCGGGCCGTACATCTGCTCACGGCGCAGCACCAGCTTGACCGGTTTGCCGACGAGCTTTGCCGCCATAATGCCGAGCACCGGAGGGCCGGCCATGAGCCCCTTCGAGCCGAACCCGCCGCCGAGGAACGGGCTGCGGATGTGGATCTTGTCGTGTGCGATGCCGAACAATTCGGCAACGCGCGCCAGCGACAGCATGAGACCCTGGGTCGGCATGTCGATCTGCAGACTGTCGCCGTTCCAGGCAGCCACGATCGCATGCGGCTCCATTGCGTTGTGATATTGCGGCGGCGTTTCGTAGATCGCGTCGATCCGCTTGTCGGCGGAGGCAAGCCCCGCCTCGACATCGCCGCGGTGATTTTCCGTGGGGTTGCCGACACCGACGACCGGCGGCACGAAGCTTTCACCCGCATCGAGGCCGATGAGCGCGGGCAGCGTCTCGTAGCGCGGCGCCAGCAGCGCCGCGCCTTCCGTCGCCGCCTCCAGCGTCTCGGCGATCACGACGGCGATAGGCTGGTTGGCGTATCGGACCTCATTGCTCTGCAACACCTCCATCCGGAACACGAATGGATTGGTCTTGATCTCGGGGTCGATCGCAAGCTCAGGCTTGTGGTCTGACGTCATGACATCGACGACGCCGGGGTGGCGCTTGGCAGCGGCGACATCGAGCGAAGTCACGCGACCGCGCGAAATGCTGGAAACGGCCATCACCGCAAACAGCATGCCGGGCGGATGATTGTCGGCGGCGTAGGTCGCCTGGCCCTTGACCTTGAGGACCCCGTCGCGGCGGGTCAGCGGCTGGCCGATGTTCGAGCCGTGGCGCAGATGAGCGGGCGCGCTGGTGAGATTAAGCTCGGGCATGAATGGCTCCGGACGTCGAGGCAAAGGGAGAGGCCGGCAGCGCGGGGATGCGCACGGGCGTACCGGCGGCGGCGAGGCTCAGCGCGCGTACGACGATGCGGCGCGCGAGCTCGATCTTGAAGGCGTTGTCGCCGGACGGTTTTGCGTCGGCGAGCGCGCGCGAGGCGGCTTCCTGGAAAGCGTCCACCGTGGGCGCGACGTTCCTGAGCACATCCTCCGCAGCGCGGGCGCGCCAGGGCTTTGCGGCGACACCGCCGAGCGCAAGCCGCGCCTCCGCGATCTTGCCGTTCTCGATCCGCAGCGCAGCGGCAGCCGAGACGACGGCAAACGCGTAGGACGTTCTGTCGCGGACCTTGAGATAGCGCGCATGAGCGGCAAAGCCGCGCGCAGCGGGCGGCAGGCGCACCGCGACGATGAGATCACCCGGTTCAAGCGCCGATTCACGCTCGGGCGTATCGCCGGGCAGGCGATGCAATTCGTCGAGCGCGATCTCGCGCCGCCCGTTCCTGCCCTCAATCTCGACGATGGCGTCGAGCGCAACCAGCGGCACGCAGAAGTCGGACGGATGCGTGGCGATGCAGTTTTCGCTCCAGCCGAGCACGGCGTGGGTGCGGTTCTCGCCGTCGCGAGCGTCGCAGCCGCTGCCGGCCTCGCGCTTATTGCAGCGACTTGCGGTGTCGTAGAAATAGGCACAGCGCGTCCGTTGCAGCAGATTGCCGCCGATGGTCGCGGCGTTGCGCAGCTGCGCCGATGCGCCGGAGAGTAGCGCTTCGGCGACGGCCGGATAGGCCTTGGCAAAATCTGCGTCATGCGCAAGATCGGCGTTACTCACTAGTGCGCCGATGCGGATACCACCGTCGGCGAGGCGCTCGACCCGATCGAGTCCGTCGAGATGGGTAACGTCGACCAGACGATCCGGACGGCTGACGCCGCCCTTCATCAGATCGAGCAGATTGGTGCCGGCGGCAAGATAGGCGGCGCCCGGCTGCGTCGCGGCGGCGACGGCCTCGGCAACCGTGGCCGGCCTGACGTAATCAAATTGCTTCATGCGGAGCGCCTCTGATTGGATTCGTCCATGCCGGCCTGCGCGTCGAGCACGGCATCGACGATGCCGGCATAGGCGCCGCAGCGGCACAGATTGCCGCTCATGCATTCGCGAATGCGCTCGGGATCGTTGCCGGCCTGCGCCTCGCTCATCATGCCGATCGCGCTCATGATCTGGCCGGGCGTGCAGAAGCCGCACTGAAATCCGTCATGGGCGATGAAAGCGGCCTGCACGGGGTGAAGCTGGTCGCCGCGCGCCACGCCCTCGATGGTGAGAATGTCGGCGCTGTCATGACTGATGGCCAGCGCGAGACAGGAGTTGATGCGCTTGCCGTCGACGAGAATGGTGCAGGCGCCGCATTGGCCGCGGTCGCATCCCTTCTTGGTTCCGGTCAGATGGAGGCGCTCACGCAGGAGATCGAGCAACGTGACGCGCGGATCGTCGAGGACGAAGTCGCGCCGTGCACCGTTCACGGTGAGGCTGATGGAGTGGTTCATACAAGGCTCCGATCAGGTATAGACATGAGTGATCGTGCAGCGCGCCACCGCCGTGGCCGCCGTCGATTCCGCGCCGTCCGAATATCATCCGAGCCAGCGTCTTCAGCGAAGATACGGAGGCAGCCTCCGCTTAACAAGGGCCGGCGGGAAATATTTGGAATTCGTCAAAAGCCCGTGCGCATCAACGCGATGCAGCCCCACAAGGGTTCAATCTAACTAATTCGTGATCTACATTGCCTGGATGGACGAGCACACCGACCAGACCCGCAAGCCCCGCGCCGATGCCGTGCGCAATCGCGAGCGCGTGCTCGAGGCGGCCAAGGCCGTGTTCAACGCGGGTGGTCCGGAGGCGAGCCTGGAGGCCGTCGCAAAACGCGCCGGCGTCGGCATCGGCACGCTCTATCGGCATTTCCCGACCCGCGAGGATTTGTTCGAGGCGGTGTACCGGCGCGAGGTCGAGCAGCTCAGCGAGCTCGCCGAGCAGTTGAAGAACGCCAGTGACCCGGTCGACGCGCTCAGGCGCTGGCTGCGCTCAGGAGTCGAATTCGTTGCCACCAAGAAGGGCATGGTGGCAGCCCTGGCACTCGCGGTGCAGAGCGGGTCGGAGTTGCATGCCTTTTCCTTTGAGCGCCTGACCAAGGCGATCGGCTCGCTGCTCGATCGCGCAGCCGCGGCCGGCGCGATGCGCGCGGACATCAGTCCCGAGGACTTGCTGCGCGCGTTCTTCGGCATGTGCTACATGCACGACCAGCCCGGCTGGCAATCCTCGGTGCTGCGGATGCTCGACGTGTTCGTTGACGGTTTGCGGGTGCAGCCTGCCATGAAAGCCAAGGTCCGCGCGTCCGCCAAGCCTGCGAAGCCGGCTGCAAAGCGGAAGCGATAGCCCGCGAGATGTGCTAGGATCGGCGCCGCCGGGATTTCAACGCGGAGCTTGTCATGCGCATCGCCGCCTTGCTGGTCTTTCTCAGTGTCGCCTTCGGTCCCATCTCAGCGCGCGCCGACGATGTCGCGACGGCACAGAGTATCATCCGCGCCCAGGAGCAGGCATTCGGCCGCGACGACGCGCGCGGGGCCTATTCCTACGCCGCTCCTGCGATCCAGGAGATCTTCCCCGCGCCCGACATCTTCATGTCCATGGTGCAAAACGGCTATCCGCCGGTCTATCGGCACAAGAGCTTTGAATTTGGCGACAGCAAGAGCGAGGGCAGCCGGATTGCCCAGCACGTCCATATCATCGATGCCAATGGCGAGGCCTGGGAAGCGCTCTACACGCTGGAGCAGCAGCCGGACGGCAGCTACAAGATCACGGGTTGTTCGCTGCTGAAGGCGGGACAGGCAGTCTAGGTCGCAAAACCCGGACCGGTCCTGACTGCATTGATCCGCGAGCGGATCAGCAGCGTCAAGACGATGCCGATATTGAGCGCGTTCCACGCCACGCCGTTGGCGAACGCCGCGGCGTAGGAACCTGTCGCATCGAAGATGACGCCCGAGACCCAGCCGCCGAAGGACATGCCGAACACGGAGGCGAAGATCACGATGCCGACGCGGGTTGCGGCCTCGCTCGCCGGCATCGCCTCGCGCACGATGATGGCATAGCTCGGCACGATGCCGCCCTGGAACAGGCCGAACATCGCGGAGATTAAATAGAGCGAGGTCAGGCCGTCGAAGAACAGATAGAACACGAGTGCAAAGCCTTGCGCCACCGCACCGATCAGCAGTGTGGGGATGCCGCCGATCTTGTCGGCGAGGTAGCCGGAGCCGATCCGGCTGACGATGCCGCAGGCCATCATCAGCGACAGCATCTCGGCGCCGCGCGCCACGCCATATCCGAGATCGCCGCAATAGGCGACGATATGCACCTGCGGCATTGCCATGGCGACGCAGCAGGAAATGCTGGCGATCGAGAGCAGCACCGTCAGCGTGTTGGTCGAGAGCTTGAGGTCGACCCGCGGCGGCGCTGCATTGGCATGATCGTGAACCTTGTCGTCGCCCATCTGCGCGCGCAGGACCAGCACCAGGATGGTCGTCAGGCTGACGCAGACGAGGCCGATGCCGATATGAGTGAAGCGCCAGCCGATCGTCTGCATGCCCGTGCTCACGAGCGGCGGCCACATCGTGCCGGCGACATAATTGCCGCTGGCGACGATCGTCACGGCCAGGCCGCGATAGCGCTCGAACCAGTGCGAGGCCTCCGCCATCAGCGGCGCAAAGGTCGCCGACGTGCCGAGCCCGATCAGGAAATACGCCGCCACGAACTGCCAGAGCTGGGTCGACAGACCCGCCAGCACATTGGCGACCCCGAGGAAGGCAATGCTGATCGCCATAGCCGCCACGATGCCGAAGCGGTCGGTGATCCTGCCGGCGATGACGCCGCCAAGCCCGAAACCGAACATCATCAGGGTGAAAGCCAGCGACACCGCGCCGCGCGTGGCGGAGAATTCGGCCTGCACCGCGGGAATCATGACGACGATCGCCCACATGCCGACACCGCCGATCGAGCCGATCAGAAGCGCAATGACGAGGCGCATCCAGGCCTGACGCGAATCAGGGGTGAATGCTTCGGGTGTTTGTCCTAACTGATTTGGTGCGTGCACGGGCGGGACCATGGCCCGCGGATCACCACAGGGTCAACCATTGTGGCGCGATATTGGGCATGCACGGTGCACTGCGGTAAGATGGAGCTTGGCGAACGCGCGTTTTGTCATTATTTTGCAAATCAGCGCATGCAACACGGCGGCGCGGAGAGCATGTCGGCGGAATGTTGCTGCGATTGACACGATCGATGCGGATCAAGGTGGGGCGCTTCATTGCCTTCGCCTATCTGTTCTGCGTGATCGCGCCGGCCGCAAGCCTCGCCTGGGGTAGCGCTCCAGCACCGTGCCTCGACGACGCGCTTCTCGCCGACCGCGTGCCGGTGCATCACCAGATGCAGGCCGGCCACACGCATGACGGCGCCTCGCATGACCACGCCAGGCCGCATGCGCATCATCAGGGCGCCGTGCAGGACGCGCCCCCCACCCCTCATCATCACGGCGGCAAGGGTACGGCGGGACCGTGCTGCGCGATGATGTGCGTGAGCGCGCTGCCGGCCGACCTGCCCAGCGTCGCAAAGTCGCTTCAGCCGGTTTCCGCCTGCTCGCCCGAGATCGTGGCCAGCCTGCACAGCGCGGCGCCGCCCCTGCACTACCGCCCTCCGATCGCCTGATCTGACGCGCGACGACGTCAGGCCGAGCGCGCATCCGCGCGCGCGCACCTGTGGTCTCCAGACAGATCAGGGATGACTCATGCTTACGCTTTCCGGGGCGAAGTCCGCCGCTGCATCCGCGGCGCGGGGACGACACTTTCGATTCAATTGGCCGCTGCTGGCCGCGACGGCCTTGGCGTTGTCCGGCTGCATGCCGGCAACGATACAAGTCGCTGGCGCTGATCCTGCCGATCCCGCGGCCAAGATCGCGCGCGCCGGCTATCGTTCGACGATTGCGCCCTACACCAGCCTGCGGCCCGCGACGCCGGCACCATGGCGCGAGCGCAACGAGAGCGTCGCGCCGCAGCTCAAGCAAGACCGGTAGGAGCGCGCCATGACACATCGTCTCGCGCTAAGCCTGCTCGGTCTCACCTCGTTTGGACTTGCAGGCTGCGCCGCCTTCTCGCCGGACAGCGGCATGAATGCCGTCTCGGAGCTGACGAGCCAGACCATCAACAAGGATGTCGCCTTTGTGCGAACAACCGAAGGAGCCGGCGCGGTCGACGCGCGCGTTCGCCAGCTGCTGTCGCGAACACTCAGCATCGAGACCGCCGTGCAGATCGCACTGCTCAACAACAAGGGGCTTCAGGCCGCTTATAACGAGCTGGCGCTGGCCGAGACCGATCTCGTCGAGCAGAGCCTGCCGCCCAATCCCGTGTTCTCGGTCTCCCGGATCTCGGGCAACGGCGCCAGCGAAATCGAGCGTCAAATTGTCGGCGACATCCTCGCGCTCGCCACCCTGCCGTTCCGCTCGGAAATCGCCCGCGACCGTTTCCGCCAGGCGCAATTGCGCGCAAGCCTGGCGACGTTGCGGCTTGCCGCCGATGTCCGCCGCGCTTATTGGCGCGCCGTTGGCGGCAACGAGATGGTGGCGTTGCTGACGGATGCGAAGGCGACGGCGGAATCAACCGCGCAGCTCGCGGTCAAGCTCGGCGAAACTGGCTCGATCAACAAGCTCGATCAGGCCCGAGAACAGGTGTTTTACGCCGAAACCACCGCCGACCTCGCCACCGCGCGACAGACGGCGACGAGCGCGCGCGAAAAGCTGGCGCGCCTGATGGGGCTGTGGGACGGCGGCCTCGACTTCCGGCTGCCCAATCAACTGCCGCCGCTGCCGCGCCGGCCGCAGGCTTTGCCGTCGATCGAAGCCGACGCGGTCGCCCATCGCATCGACCTGCAGATCGCGCGGCTCGAGCTGAGCGCGCTCGCAAAGTCGCTGAACCTCACGGAGGCGACGCGCTTCGTGACACTGCTCGATCTTGCCGGCATCTCCCGCCGGACCCGGGATCCGGAAGGCGCGCCGTTCCGCGAGCGCGGCTTCGACGTGCAGTTCCAGATCCCGATCTTCGACGGCGGCGAGGTGCGGGTGCGGCAGGCGGCGGAGACCTACAATTTCGCCTTCAACCGGCTGACCGAGCGCGCCGTGAATGTACGCTCCGAGGCACGCGATGCTTATCGGGTCTATCGCTCCGGCTACGACATCGCCAGCCATTATCAGCGCGAGATCATCCCCTTGCGAAAAATCATCACGGAGGAGATGCAGCTCCGCTTCTCCAGCATGCAGGTCGATATCTTCGCGCTGCTCACCGAGGCGCGGCAGCGGCTCGCGTCGCTGCGCGGTGCAATCGATGCCAGGCAAAGATTTTTCCTTGCCCAATCCGACTTGCAGACCGCCGTCAATGGCGGCGGCGCGCCTGCTGACGGCGACAATTCAACCACTCTCGCCGCGGCAGCGCCTGCCGATGGCGG
>NZ_JADPJF010000132.1:154532-168403 GCF_023073295.1 Bradyrhizobium sp. 23
CACTGACATGGAGGCCAACATGTTTTCCCGCCGAGGATTTTTGGGTAGCGCCGCGCTCGCCGGCGCATCCGTCGTCAGCGGCCGCGCCCAGGCCGCCTCGATTCCGGAAGCCCCGCACATGGACAAGGTGGTGATGCAGCCGCCGCTGCACCCCGTCAGTGGGCCGGACTATCGCCCCGTCGTCACGCTGAACGGCTGGTCGCTGCCGTTCCGGATGAACGGCGACTGGAAGGAATTCCATCTCGTCGCCGAGCCCGTGGTGCGCGAATTCGCCGAGGGCATGAAGGTGAATTTGTGGGGCTATAACGGCCAGTCACCGGGCCCGACGATCGAGGCCGTCGAGGGCGACAAGGTCCGCATCTTCGTGACCAACAGGCTGCCCGAATACACCACCGTGCACTGGCACGGCATGATCATTCCCAGCGGCATGGACGGTGTCGGCGGACTTACCCAGCCGCACATCCAGCCGGGAAAAACCTTCGTCTACGAGTTCGAGATGAGGAAGAGCGGGACCTTCATGTACCATCCGCATTCGGACGAGATGGTGCAGATGGCGATGGGCATGATGGGCATGGTCGTCGTGCATCCGCGCGACCCGAGCTTTCGGGCCGTGGACCGCGACTTCGTCTTCGTCATGAGCACCTATCGCGTCGATCCCGGCACTTATCTGCCGAAGGTCAACGAGATGACCGACTTCAACATGTGGACCTGGAATGCGCGGGTGTTTCCCGGCATCGATCCGCTGCCGGTCAGGCTCGGCGACAAGGTGCGCGTGCGCATCGGCAATCTCAGCATGACCAACCATCCGATCCATTTGCACGGCCACAGCTTTGCGGTGACCTGCACCGACGGCGGCTGGATTCCGGAGAGCGCGCAATATCCGGAGACGACGACGGACGTACCGGTCGGCGCTGTCAGGGTGTTCGACGTGCTCGCCGACAACCCCGGCGACTGGGCGTTCCACTGCCACAAGTCGCATCACACCATGAATGCGATGGGACACGACATGCGCAATATGATCGGGGTGTCGCGCAAGGATCTCGTCAAGGCGGTCGGCAAGCTCGCGCCTGACGGCATGGCGATGGGCTCGACCGGCATGGCGATGGGCAACATGGAGATGCCCGCGCCCGACAACACGCTGCCGATGATGACCGGCACCGGTCAGTTCGGCCCGATCGAGATGGGCGGCATGTTCACGGTGATGAAGATCCGCGAAGGCCTCGCGCGGGACGATTATCGCGATCCCGGCCCCTACCAATTCCCGCAGGGCACCGTCGCCTACGAGGTCACGCCGCCGGCCCCGGAGCCCGTGCGGCAACAACCAGGCGGACCGCCGATGAAGAACATGAAGATGTGAGCGTTTCGATGAACCACCACCAACTGGAGCTACCAATGAAGACGACGATCAAGCTCGGTCTCGCGCTGGCCGCGCTTTCCACCGCGCCGGCCTTGGCCCACGACCAGCACGGGCACGGCACCTTTTCGGCCGGCGAGCCCGGCGATCCCAAAAAGCCCGCGCGCACCATCGAGATCCTGCTGAACGAGATGGACTATGCCCCCGCCAGGATCGAGGTCAAACGCGGCGAGCAGATTCGCTTCGTGCTGCGCAATGTCGGTAAGGAGGACCATGAATTCCTGCTCGCCACCACAAAGGAGAATCTCGCGCATGCGGTGGAGATGAAGAAGCACCCGCACATGGAGCATGACGATCCCAACGGGGTCAGGCTCGCGCCGAGCAAGACAGCCGAGATCCTCTGGAAGTTCAGCAAGGCCGGCACGTTCGAATTTTCCTGCCTGATTCCCGACCACCGCGACTACGGCATGGTCGGCCACGTCACCGTGAAGTAACGCAAGGGAGGCTCCCATGAACCGCATCATCCGTATCGCCGCCGCGCTGGCGCTGGCCGTCGGCCTTGCCACAGGTGCCCTGGCAGCCCAGGGCGCCGCGATCAGCGGCGAGGTCAAGAAGATCGACGAGGGCGCCGGCAAGATCACGCTCAAGCACGGGCCCGCGAAGAACCTCGGCATGGATGAACCCATGACCATGATCTACCGCGTCAAGGACCCGGCCGTGCTCAAGCAGGTGAAGGTCGGCGACAAGGTGACTTTCGAAGCCGAAGAGGCGACTTCGGGCTATACGGTGACCCGGATGGAGAAGGCGAAGTAGGGCCACTTCCTCCGTCCGCCGATATCGGCCCCAGACGCTTCCACAAATCATGGCCGGGCTCGTCCCGGCCATCCACGCCTTCGGCGGGACAAGCCGGGCATGACGACTGCTTGCCTGCCAGATGGCCGAAATACCCCGGTCAGCCCCCATGCCGCACCCTTTATTAACCCTTTGCTAACCATACACCCGGCAAGAATTGCCCAGTGGAGTCGAGTGTCGTCAGCCGCGTAGAACGGGAGCTCCCGTGGACGCCAGTGCGGTGCCTCACTTTCGGAACGGCGGCCCCTCGGCCGCCGCGCAGACATTTGGGGCGCGCGGACGGCAGTCGCGCGGAGGGGCAGCTACCATGGTCGACGTCACCGCAGGACAGGGCGTAGGCAGCACGAACGCCGGTTTCCCGACCCTTGCCGAAGTCGGCAACATCCTCAAGCGCGGCGATATCGCGCTCGCGCTCGGCGTTCTCACCATCCTGGTGGTGCTGATCCTTCCGCTGCCTGCGATAGTGCTGGACCTGTTCCTGGCGATTTCGATCACACTCTCGATCCTGATCCTGATGACGTCGCTGTTCATCCAGGCGCCGCTGGAATTCTCCGCTTTTCCGACCGTTCTGCTGATCTCGACCATGCTGCGGCTGTCGCTCAACATGGCCTCGACCCGCCTGATCCTGTCGCACGGGCACGAGGGCACGGATGCCGCCGGTCACGTCATCGAAGCCTTCGGCAGCTTCGTGATGGGCGGCAATTTCGTCATCGGCATCATCGTCTTCGCCATCCTGATCATCGTCAACTTCGTCGTCATCACCAAGGGTTCGGGCCGTATCGCCGAAGTCGCGGCACGCTTCCACCTCGACGCCATGCCCGGCAAGCAGATGGCGATCGACGCCGACCTCTCCGCCGGCCTGATCGACGAGACGGTCGCCAAGCAGCGGCGCAAGGATTTGGAGGACGAGAGCGGCTTCTTCGGCGCCATGGACGGTGCCTCCAAATTCGTCCGCGGCGATGCCATCGCCGGCCTCCTGATCGTCTTCATCAACGTCGTCGGCGGCATGATCATCGGCGTGGCGCAGCAGGGTCTGTCCTTTGCCGATGCCGGCCGCAGCTACACGCTGCTGACCGTCGGTGACGGCCTCGTCACCCAGGTGCCGGCGCTGATCGTTTCGACCGCGGCCGGCCTGCTCGTCTCCAAGGCCGGCGTGTCCGGCGCCGCCGACAAGGCGTTGATGAAGCAGTTCTCCGGATATCCGCAGGCGCTCGCGATGTCCGCGGCGGTCATGCTGGTGCTGGCGGCCCTGCCGGGCATCCCGACCCTTCCCTTCCTGGCGCTCGGCTCCGGCGCCGGTGCGCTCGCCTGGCACGCCCGCAACCGCAACCGGGCGACTGCCAGGGCTGAGGAAGTCGCGAAGACCGCACCTGCGCCGGGAACGCCGGGCGCAGCCGGCTCCGCTGCGGCGGAGGAGCCGATCTCCGCGGCGTTGAAGATCGACGATCTCAAGATCGAGCTCGGCTATGCCCTGCTGCCGCTGGTCAACGGCCCCGACGGCACCGATCGCCTCACCGAGCAGATCAAGGCGCTGCGCCGCTCGCTCGCGATCGAGATGGGTTTTGTGATGCCCGCCGTGCGCATCCTCGACAACGTCCAGCTCGAAGCCAACACCTACATCATCAAGATCAAGGAGGTCGACGCCGGCACCGGCAAGATCTGGCCGAACCAGTTCATGGTCATGGACCCCGGCGGCAGCCAGGTGCAGGTGCCCGGCATCCACACCACCGAGCCGACCTTCGGCCTGCCCGCGACCTGGGTCGATGCCAGCCTCAAGGAGGAGGCCTCGCTCAAGGGCTATACCGTCGTCGACGCCGCGACCGTGCTCTCGACCCACCTCACCGAGCTGCTCAAGGCCAACATGTCGGACCTGCTCTCCTATGGCGAGGTGCAGAAGCTGCTCAAGGAGCTGCCGAAGGAGCAGGGCGAGCTGGTCAAGGACATCGTGCCCGGACAGGTCACCGTCTCCGGCATCCAGCGCGTGCTGCAGCTGCTGCTCGCCGAGCGCATCTCGATCCGCGACCTCTCGACCATCCTCGAAGGCATCGCCGACTCGCTCGCCTTCTCGCGCAATCCGGCCACCATGGTCGAGCACGTCCGCGCCCGCCTGGCGCGGCAGATCTGTGCGCAGAACACCTCTTACAGCGGCTACCTGCCGCTGATCGCGCTGTCGGCCCGTTGGGAACAAGCCTTCGCCGAATCCATTATCGGCCAGGGCGAGGAGCGCAGCCTCGCGATGCAGCCCTCGAAGCTGTCGGAGTTCATGACCGGCGTGCGCGACGCCTTCGAGCGCGCGGCGCGTGAAGGCGAGGCCCCGGTGCTGGTCACCTCTGCGGCAATTCGTCCCTTCGTGCGTTCCCTGGTCGAGCGGTTCCGGGCCCAGACGACCGTGCTGTCGCAGGCTGAAATCCACCCCAGGGCGAGGTTGAAAACGGTCGGAAGCATCTGATTTGCCTTAAGAAGCCGTGTGTTTTTTGGCCACAGGCAAATGGTTTTTCAGGTTTTGGCGCCTTGCCGATCGACGGCGGGCAAGGCGCTTGGCAGACACATTACAGCTTTGAAATAATTGCTAAATTGCACGATCAAGGGTCGTTTTCTGATCGCGGCTTCTCACGTCCTGTCACGCCCTTGTGATCGCCTCTTGGGAACGAATCCCCCCAATACTAGGTTGTTGGGCACCGGAAGCATGAACCTGCCCAAGCACGCAGGCGACTACTTCGGGTAGATGGCGGCAGGAGCCTTCCATGAACCACTCGATTTACAGCGCAGATCGCTCGACCCACCTCAAGATCGTGGTTGTCGCGCTCGTTGCCGGCATCACGGTGGCGGGTCTCGGGATCACCGCGCGTACGAGTTCAGATGACGGCCTGACCCAGACCGCTCGCGTCATGAAGGCGGGCAAGCCGATCGCTATCACCAGCTCGAACGTTTCCCTCGTTCGCTAAGGAGATTTGAGTTTCAGGAATTCACGCGGCTCTTTATCAGCCCCCCAAAGTCGCCACGTGGATATGTAGACGACCCCAACCCCAAGTCGACTACAGAAAGCGCCCGCCCCCCACGGGCGCTTTCTCATGTCTGGGGTATGTCGTCACCGTGAGCGCACGCGCGTGCAGCTGCGTCATTGCGAGGAGCTCTTGCGACGAAGCAATCCAGAATCCCTCCGCAGAGACATTCTGGATTGCTTCGTTACGCTCGCAATGACGATGGAAAACGTACCGCCGTCATCCCGCAACAGGCACGGATACTACCGCGCCCCATACGTCGGCGGCGGCGCCTGCACGGTTGGGACTGCCGCAGCGAATAGCTCGTCCTTGCTGCCCGACAACGGCGGATAGATGCGCTTGCGGTTGATCGTCTGCTTGGTTGCCTTCGCGGCCGCGCCGGTGGCGCGGACTTCGCGGTCCCACCCTTCCGTATAGAGTGCGCCCCAGCCGCCGAGATCGAGCACGGTCACGTACCAGTCTATCCGCAGCGGCAGCATCGGCAGGCCCGCGAGATCGGCGACCACATTGTGGCCGGCGAAGCGGCCCATCGGACGCGCGAACTGGCAGGACATCACGGTCGGATGCAAGCCGTCGACCACGCTCGAGGCGACGTCGCCGGCCGCGAACACGCCGCCGGCATCCGCAACCCGCATCATGGGATCGACCAGAAGACGCCCGAGGCGATCGCGTGCGTCCGGAAAGCTTGCGGCCAAGGGGCTCGCGCGCATCCCGGCACACCAGATCACCGTCCGCGTCGGAATGAATTCGCCCGAGCTCAGACGCAGTCCGGCGGCCTCGACGGAGACGACGCGCACGCCGAGCCGCGTCTCGACGTCAAGCGAGGCCAACGCCGTCGCGATGACGGGACGCGCATGCGCGCCGATCGTGGCGCCCACCACCGGATTGGGATCGACCAGGATGATGCGGCGGCTGCCGGTAATGCCGGCGCGCGCCAGCCTGTCGGGCATCTCGGCCGCGACCTCGATGCCGGTGAAGCCGGCGCCGACCACGACGATCGTCGAGCGCCCCGGCGCGGGCACGCTGCGTCCGAGCGAGGTGAGATGATCCTCGAGGTGGCGCGCCGCTGAATAAGTGTCGACATCGAAAGCATGCTCGGCAAGCCCGGGAATGTCGGGACGCATCACTTCGCTGCCGAGCGCCAGCACCAGCCGGTCATAAGCCAGCGTCTCGTCGCCGCCTCCCGTGACCAGCGAAATCTCCCGCCGTGCCGGATCGATGGCTTCGACCTCGCCGATCCCGTGACTGACGCCGATCGGATCGAGCAGCTGCGGCAGCGGAAGCGCGACCTCGCTGAGATCGGCCTCGTAATTGCGGACGCGGATGTTGTGGTAGGGATTGCGATCGATGACACGGATCTCGATGTCACGGCCGGCCGCGCCGATCTCCTCGCGCTTGCGTGCGGCACCGATGGCCGCCCACAGACCTGCAAACCCGGCGCCGAGCACGACGATACGCGCCATGTCCGTTGACTGCATTTCCCAAGAGAGCGACGACGAAGCGACGAACGATCAAGCTGTCTGACCGCGCAGACAAATATAGCTCATCCTGCCGGATGGACCAACTGCGGTGGTACCGGCGCGCCGCACAAATTCTCGGTCGGCTCAGGCCTCGCGCAGTTCCGACGGCGTCGCGGCAAAGCGCTTGCGGAAGGCGCGGTTGAAATAGGACAGATCGGAGAAGCCAGACGAATGCGCGATGTCGCTGATCTTGCGGGTCCTGGCGCGGGGATCGCTGAGCAGCTTGCGCGCCTGCAGCAGGCGCTGCTCCAACACGAATTCGGTGAAGGTCGTTCCGGCCTGCTCGAACAGGCGCTGTGCCTGACGCGGGCTCAGGCCGGAGCGCGTAGCAATCTCGGACAGGCAGAGATCGTTGCGGCCAAGCGCAGCCATCACGTCGGCGCGCATGAGATCGAGACGGGCCGCCGCATGACCTCGCCCGCGCGCGAGACTTGCATGTTCGGCGTCGGTGCCGAGCAGCAGGCCGACGAGATCGACCATGTGCTGCGCGGTGAGGCGCTGGCCGACGGCATCGAGATGCGGCGCATGATGGGCGGCAAGGGAGTGGTAGCGCAAGATCGTCTCGGCGAGCGCGCCGTCCGAGAGCACTTGCGACAGCTTGTCCTCGGCGCGCGGATGGATCTCGAGCAGCGCGCGGCGCGGCATGCGGATGGTGGTGAAGCGATCTTCCTCGGTGTGGCCGACGGTGCCGGTGATGCCCATGTCGACGAGCACCATTTGCGCGGGCGCAAGCTCCACGGCATGGCCGTTCTGCCCGACGCGGACGAGGCCCGCATGCGCGGCGATCAGGACGAGATCGTCGCTGCCGTCGGCAAGATGGCTCTGGGTGCGTGAATATTGTGCGGAGGCGCCTTCGGGAATGGCGAGCGCGATATTGTCGACCACGCTGACTTGGAGCCGGCAATCGATGCTGTCGCCCCGGCTCGGCCCGATATCCAGGCCACAGGCCCCGAAAGTCCGCTCGCGCCAATGTTCGAAGGCCGGACCGTGTGGCAGCCCCGCATATTGGTGAATGAAGATGCCCGACGTTTTCGCTGCATCCATCTGATTTCTCGCCCCTCTCCGGCACCATGATTGGGGGGCGCCGACTGCAAATTCCGGGCATTTGACGCCGCGAAACGCGGAGAGGTTCAAATCGGGGGCGGATTCGGCGGAATTTGTCGGAAGACGACGCGGGACGGACCGTGGCGACAGAACCGATCAGGCATTGCCACCACATGTTGAAGCGTCCAATGCCCCCCGGGGTCGTCCTCGACAAGCGAGCAGAGCGAGCGCCGATCCAGGACCCATTACCTCGGGGATTGAGTGGTTGCTCACCCGTGTTGCCATCGCTCACTCTTGCAACAAGCTCTTGGGGCAATGGGTCCTGGCTTTCGCCAGGACGACAATGGAAACCTACTTCTTCGCGGGCGCCTGTGGCTGTGACGATGGCACGGTTTCGATCAGCTTGCCGGAAAACACCGGCGCCGAGGTCGGCTGGCCGTTGGGCGAACCGCCCGCCTGCTCGAGCGTGACGGCGTAGGTCGCGCCGTTGACAACGTCGGCATCGTACGAGCCGAGCACCGGTCGTGCGGTGAAATCGCCGGCGCCGATCACGCCGAGCGAACGCGGACGCGGCAGCTTGTCGGAGATCAGCCAGAGCTCGAAACTCTTGCCGGGCTCCGGTGTCGCGCCCACTTTACGCACCGTAAAGTTCTTGGTCGCGCCGTCGATGGTGAGGATGAAGGCGGGACCTCCGCCCTGGCCCTGCAACAGGGCGACATATTGCGACGACGCCGGGAGCGGCGCCGGTGTCTTCACCTCGACGGTCTGGATGCGCGGTACCGGTCGCAAGCCGCCCGGCAGCGCGTCGGGCAGGAAGATCTGAAGCGACAGCGTCACGAGCAGCGCGGCCGCGAGCGCGCCGACGGCGGATGCGATGGTGCGCCAGCGCTTCACGCGGCCCTCGAGCCGGATCACGTTGCTGTTGTCGGCAACCGGCGGCGGTGGCGCACGCGCGACCTCCGGGTCCGGCGCGTGGACCTGCGGCATGAATAGCGGCACGACGTCGGGAATCGCATCGGTCTCAAGTCGCGCCGGGGCAGGCTGCTCCGCTTCGGGAGGCGGCGGCGATTGCTGCATATTCTCCGACGGCACCTGCGGAGGCACGGTGTCGGGCGAGGAATATTCCGGCACAGGTGGCGGCGGCGCTGCGTCCGGCAGTGCTGGCGGATCCTGCGCAAAGCCTGTCCGCGCGAGCTCGGACCTGATGTTCTCCCACACGATCGGCCGCGGCTCGATCGAGCCGACCATCTGGTTGAGGACGCCGAGCCGGAATGCCCACGCCTGCACGACATCGGCGAACGCCTTGTCCACCGCCATCATGGTCTCGACCTGCGCGCGCTCGCCGGCGTCGAGCGTGCCGAGCGCATATTCCGCGGCGAGCGCGATATGGTCCTCCGTATAGGCCATCACTTGCGGTCCAGACCCACCCTCACCGTATGAGCTCCCGTAGCCCGAATCTCATAGCCCGAGACATTCGCGAATATCCATCATGCTGCGCCGAAGCCACGTCTTCACCGTGTTGACGGGCGCCGCGAATTTCTCCGCCAATTGCTCGCGGCTCCAGCCGTTGTAATAGGCGAGAAGCACGAGCCTCTGACGGTCCGGCTCGAGCCGGCCGATACATTCCAGCAGCCGCTTCAATTCCTCGGTCATCTCCCTCCGCGCCAGCGGATCGGGGCTGTCGCTTGCGACTTCCATCGCCTGGGGCTCTTCCTCGATGGAGACTTCCGTCTTCTTGCGCACGATGTCGATGGCGCGGTTGCGCGCGATCGACGCCATCCATGTGATCGGCGACGCGAGAGCGGGATTGAACTGGCCGGCGCTGTTCCAGATCTTGACGTAGGTCTCCTGAATGACCTCCTCTGCGAGATCCTGTCGGCGCAAGATACGGAGCACGACGCCATAGAGTTTCGCGCGCGTGGCGACGTAGAGGCGCTCGAACGCGGCCTGATCGCCCTGCGCCATCGCCCCAATCAGCCCGACCAGCTCTGCTGGCGTCAGCATTCAGCCCCCCAATGCGCGGCCCGTCGCATTCCGCGCAGGCGCTGGCATTCCGCCACCATAGCGCGCGACAAAGCCGACCACCAAGGGGGCGCGGCGCCACACTGTGGACAGGGCATGCGAAAACCCGGACCTTGGGGTCCGGGTTCTGCAAATTCTCGCAGGTCTGGCGGCTAGCGTCTCAGGCGACGGCG
The DNA here is from genome assembly GCF_023073295.1 of Bradyrhizobium sp. 23. NCBI lineage: Bacteria > Pseudomonadati > Pseudomonadota > Alphaproteobacteria > Hyphomicrobiales > Nitrobacteraceae > Bradyrhizobium > Bradyrhizobium sp. 23. The sequence goes on from NZ_JADPJF010000132.1 coordinate 164,500, forward strand.
CCCATGCGGGCACGCATCAGGCCGATGCTGTCGAGATCGGCCTGCTCGCGGGCGTTTTCCTCGGCGCGTTCGCGGGCCTGATCGCGCTCGTCAAGGAGCTCGACCTTCTTCAGCTCCTCGAAGGCTTCGGCCAGCGCAGCCTTGGCTTCGTCGAGCTGGCCCTTCAGCTCGTCGGCCGAGCGGGTCAGGTTCTCGCGACGCTGGATGGCAGCCTTGGCGTAGGTCGGATAGGCGAAGTGCGAGGGATCGTTGATCCCGGCGCGCTCCTGCTCGGTCGAGATCTCGCGTTCAAGATCGGTCGACATCCGCTGGAAGTCGGCGATCATGGTCTCGATCTGGGTGACCCGGCGGCGCTTCTCGTCGACCTGAAATTTCTTCAGGCGGATGAGTGTATCACGTGACTTCATCGACTCGTACTCCCCAGAAGTCCCTTGGCTGCACGTGGGACAACACCGGTCTCCCCACAGGCCCGACGGGGGCCAAGACCGGCTCTACTACTCTGTGGGATGGGATGATGACGGGACAAAGTTAGCGTTCCGTTTCCAAATCACCAAGGATTTGCGCCAACTGGCGGTAGCCGTCCGCCAGCGATGCATTTTCATCCTTGCGCTGGCGCAGGAAGGCCTCCAGCGGCTCGTGCAGGCGGATCGCCTCGTCGACCTCGGGGCTGGAGCCGGCGCGGTAGGCGCCCAGACGGATCAATTCTTCCATGTCGGCATAGGTCGCCATCACCGCCCGCGCCTTCTGGATGGTCGGCCAGAACTGCGGGTCGGCCGATTTCGGCATGGTGCGGGAGATGGATTTGAGGATGTTGATGGCGGGGTAGCGGCCGCGCTCGGCGATCGAGCGCTGCATCACGATGTGTCCGTCGAGGATGCCGCGGACGGCATCCGCAATCGGCTCGTTATGGTCATCGCCATCGACCAGCACCGTGAAGATCGCGGTGATGGCGCCCTCCCCGAGGCCCGGACCGGCGCGCTCCAGAAGCTTCGGCAGCTCGGTGAACACGGTCGGCGTGTAGCCCTTGGCGGTCGGCGGCTCGCCAGCGGACAGGCCGATCTCGCGCTGGGCCATGGCAAAGCGCGTCACCGAATCCATCAGGCAGAGGACGTCCTGCTCCTCGTCGCGAAAATACTCGGCGACCGCAAGCGTCAGATAGGCGGCCTGGCGGCGCATCAGCGCCGGCTCGTCGGAGGTCGCGACCACGACCACGGAACGGGCCAGGCCCTCCTCGCCAAGGTCGTCCTGCAAGAATTCCTGCACCTCGCGGCCGCGTTCGCCGATCAGCCCGATGACGCTGACGGCGGCATCGACGTTGCGCGCAAGCATCGACAGCAGCACCGACTTGCCGACGCCGGAGCCTGCGAAGATGCCCATGCGCTGGCCGCGGCAACAGGTCAGAAAGGTGTTCATCGCGCGCACGCCGAGATCGAGCGGCGCGCCGACGCGCTTCCGCGAGTGCGCCGGCGGCGGCGAATTGCGGTACGGCATCGGCGCCGGGCCCTGCGGCAGCGGCCCCTTGCCGTCGATCGGCTCCCCCAGCGCATTGACGACGCGGCCGAGCCAGGCCGCGCAAGGCCGCACCTGATTTGCGGCATTGGCGATGACGGCCTTGCAGCCGCGCCGTACGCCGTCCAGACCGGCGAACGGCATCACGACGGCGTTGTTGCCGGAGAAGCCGATCACCTCGCAGGGGATGGAACGGTTGCCGCCGGTCTCGATCACGAGCCGCGCGCCGACCGACATCGCATGGATCGGACCGGCGACCTCGACCATCAGGCCGCGCACGCCGACCACACGGCCATAAATATTGATGCCGTCAATGTCGCCGATCTGTTCGGCAAGAGCCTTCACAAGAGGGCCTTCATGAGGGTGATCGCCTTCATAATCCGGGGTTTCGTGGCGAGAACCTTAAGTTTCGCCATATTTCTGAACGGCGCTTAACTTCGTGTTTACCCGCATCGTTAATCATTGCGTCACTGTCTTTGTGACTGAGCGTGGCTCCCCTTCAGAAGAAGGCTGAGTCGCGAGAGTCGGTTAGGCCCGTCTCTTAAAGTGGAACTTGAACGCAACCGGATAACGAAAGCTGCTTCGCACACAAGACCTTAGGGCGATTCGACGAAAATTGCATCTACAGGGCTTGCGTTCCAGAATCAGAATTTGTTAACCATCTGTTGTCAGGATCCGAATCAGTTGTTCAAAGGCGTTTTGTTGTGTGCCGCGAATGCGGCCGACCTGACGCCCAGGAGCGGCGACTATGGGGAACTGGCATGCGCGTTTTGCTGATTGAAGATGACAGCGCCGTCGCGCAGTCGATCGAGCTGATGTTGAAGTCTGAGAGCTTCAACGTCTACACGACCGATTTGGGGGAAGAAGGCGTCGATCTCGGTAAATTATACGATTACGACATTATCCTTCTCGACCTCAACCTGCCCGACATGTCCGGCTACGACGTGCTCAAGCAGCTTCGGGTCTCCAAGATCAAGACACCCATTCTGATCCTCTCCGGCCTCGCCGGCATCGAGGACAAGGTCAAGGGTCTCGGCGTCGGCGCCGACGACTACATGACCAAGCCCTTCCACAAGGACGAGCTGGTTGCCCGCATCCACGCGATCGTGCGCCGCTCCAAGGGCCATGCCCAGTCGGTGATCCAGACCGGCGACCTCGTCGTCAACCTCGACACCAAGACCGTGGAAGTCGGCGGTCAGCGCGTGCATCTGACCGGCAAGGAATACCAGATGCTGGAGCTGCTCTCGCTCCGCAAGGGCACGACCCTCACCAAGGAAATGTTCCTCAACCACCTCTATGGCGGCATGGACGAGCCCGAGCTGAAGATCATCGACGTCTTCATCTGCAAGCTCCGCAAGAAGCTCGCCAATGCCTCCGAAGGCCGCAACTTCATCGAGACCGTGTGGGGCCGCGGCTACGTGCTGCGCGAGCCGCACGAGGTCGAAGAGCGCATCCCCGCCTGATCCTGGGTTTTACCCGCGAGCCCTTCGGGGCTTGCTCCTCCCAGCCTGGACCCCGCCGCAAATGGCGGGGTTTTGTTTTTTGGGGACGCGAACGGGGCCTCATCGTCCTTGCGCCGTTGAACCGCTATCCTTCCCCCGCCGACGAATGGTCGCTGCACGATGGGGGAACGATGATCCTGCAATCACTGGCCGGCCTGCCCGCCTTCCTGGTCTATTTCTGCACCGGGCTGATCGCGATCGTGGCGTACCTGTTCGTCTACACCCGCATCACGACGCATAACGAATTCCAGCTGATCCGCGACAACGATCCGGCTGCGGCGATCGCACTCGGCCTCAGCCTGCTCGGCTTCGTGGCGCCGCTTGTCAGCGCGATCGCGCATTCGGCCAATGTGCTGGACTGCCTGATCTGGGCGATGATCGCGCTGATCGTCCAGATCGTCGTGTTCTTCCTGGTGAGAGTGCCGGTGCCGAACCTGTCGGCGCGGATTGCCGCCGGCGAACTTGCAGCTGCCATCTGGCTCGGGCTGTCCTCGCTCGCCGCAGGCCTGCTCAACGCCGCCTGCATGATCTACTGACATGACCGACAAGCGCTCCAAAAAGGAGTTCGGCAAGCGCCGGCCGGCGGCCGGACCGCCGCCTGCACAACAGCCGGTGAAGCGCTCCGGCCATGTCGCGCTGCTGGTGATGGGCACGATCGCGGTCGGCACCACCGCCTACACACTGATGCCGCGGCAGAATTGCGAGCCCTCCCCTGCCGGCATGGACCCGGCGGTGCAAGCGAGCACCTCGTGCAGCAGCAGCCGCAGCTCCTCCAGCGGCGGCGGCAGTTCGTCGCGATCGAGTTTCTTCAGCAGCGACTCCTCGAGCCATTCCTCGTCCGGAACGTCGTCCGATTCAGGCTCCGGCGGCGTGAGCCGCGGCGGCTTCGGCTC